>CAYZKY010000016.1:0-54653 GCA_964478815.1 uncultured Verrucomicrobiota bacterium | reverse complement strand
AGCTTCAGGAACTTCTTCGGTGCGGGCTCACAGAGGTCGCCCAATGTGCCAGAGGCCGCCTCAGCCTCCTTTCGCCAGGTGCCGACCTTAATCACCGGTAGGCCGGCTTCTCCTTTTCGAACATGGCCGCCCAGCTCTCGCGCCTGAAAGAATGTCAGAAAATACGGGGATTGCAACTCTTGCGAGCCCAGCAGGAACACATTGATGCCACGGTAATGTTGGTCAGTGCTGAAATTCCTCGGGAAGCCCACGCGGGCCATCGACGGAGATTGCCAGGGGACTACCCCATTTTCGATTCGCTGGACGAGGAGATTCGTGACTGCTTCGTAGACATCCAATCTGTTCCGTTCGGCAGGCTTTGGCAGGAATACGGAATCGGATTGAGCGCGGCCCCGGTCCCGCGTCGGATTCATTCGTTCCATCGCGTCAGCCCTCCTTGCAAGGCAGGCAGAATATCATGAAGGGTGCCTTCACGACAGTCCTGAATCGCGTATCAGCGCTTCGCAATTCTCCAAACCGATGAGTGTGGAAGTTGCACGCCTGCCTATTTTAACGCAACAATCCGCGATCAAGTTAAAAGTTTGGGGAACGCGACACTTGTCATGATTCAAAGTTTCTGCTGACTGCGGTCGCGTTAACGGAGCGGTGAGTTGGAGCCTTCTGTGCCAGCGCCCTGAAAATAAAGCGAGGCTATGTTTTTAATCGACGCCTAAATCGCTAATTTCCAATTAAGTCGTTGGAGACGAGGGTCGGAATCGGTCCCATTTGACCGCAAATACGCACTACAAATGGCGGTTTTGCTGAGGAAAGCAAGCAACATAAGGTTAACTCAGCTTAATTCTTTTGAACTGATTTGGTGCCCGATTTGGTGCTCGCAAAAGGATTGACGGTAGAGTGAAGGGCGGCCCAGCAATGCTGAGCCGCCCTGTGTGTTCTCGGATCGAAGGTTTGGGGAGGCGAGCCCAAACGGCCCCGCCTGCCAACGAGTTGTTATTGCGGTTCGGCGAGGGTTTTCAGCCGATAAAATACCTTTGGCCGTCGCTCTGGATCAATCACCGGAATGGCGCTGTCAGTTCCGTTGAACTCCTGGAGTAAGTTCCAGTTTTGTAGATCATCGGATTTTTCGATCCGGAAACGCTTGCCCCGCTCCGTATAAATCTCCAGATAAAACCCGTCTGCCTGCTTGGCAAGGGCGGATTTCGGGAACCCCGGTGCAAATTCAAGGAACTGCGCCAGGAGGTTCTTGCCCGTTCCATTTGGGTCGTCGGCTGGACCAAATGCGAGCGTGCCTGCCACCTCGCTTTCAAACCAGTCGGGTATCCCATCCTCGTCCGAGTCATCTGAAACGACAATGGCTTGAATCGAGGGATGCTTGCTAGGGTCAATCGTGATGCTGCGGTTCGTCGCCGGGACGTCCAAAATGGGGAGGCCGTAGCCATCCCTCCATTCGCGGAAACCCTTGCCCTGAAACGTGACGGTGACATTCTTGACAGTTGAGGGGAAAAGCCGCCAACAGCCTGGCCCTGCCGCGTTTTGGCGGCCGCGAACATCCTTCCGGTCAAGCAGAAAAGTCGGTCGAAGGCTTGGAGGTGTGACCCCAATCTGTAGGATCGCGTACTGACGCGGCGCCTGGGAAAATTCCAGCGTGTAGTTGATTGTGAGATTCGTAACAATGAGGTCCAGCGGGAAGGCTCCGAAAACCTGTTTCTCGAAGTAAATAGGAGTCCATGCGGCTGTTTGATGGAACAGCTCAATATTCGTAGGCGTGTCGATGCCGCGGAGGCGTAGCAGGTAGCGCAGCAAAGAATCCTGAGCGGCACTCGGTTGGTCAGGTACGATGCGACCATCGTTCGAGAAGTACGTTGACGCCCAATAGTTGCCGTTTTCTGCATCGTTGTAGAAAACGAAAAAATTCGTGCCGCGACGATAGATGTTCTCCTCAGAGGAGTATCCCACGACCGTGACCCTTGAGTTCGCTCGATGAGATCGATTAAAAACGTCCATACTCACCTCAAGCCGGGCCAAAACGACACTCTCCATTGAGGGATCAATCGCGCCGGCTTGCATCAGGTTCAGTGCAAGCACGCCCCCAGCGTTAAAGTTGTCGAGATCCTGAGCACTAAAGCGGTAGCTGCCTTGGCGCTGGCTCCGGAGACTGACCCCTGAGACGACCTGCTGAACAATATCCGAAAGGACATCGTCGTAAACGCCCCGCAGACTGGAAAATTCCTGCTGGCTAAGGGTTTCTTTTCCCGTGTGAGGGCCTGCCGCGATTTCGGCCATCTTTGAAAACAGGGCTTCAATATAGCGCGGACCGGAATATGGCTGCCCGAAGCGCGCCTCGAACGCACGGACCACCTTTCGGAAATAATAATCTAGACGGTTTTTCGCCCGCTGCTCCATCTGCTTAACATGAATCCAGACGCGAGGGTTGAGCCTGTCATTGATATCAACGAGGTCCTTATTAATGGCATCCACTGCGATTGTGTTTTCGGTAATGCCGTCATGGAGCTTTCCTGCCTGGGCCGTAGCCTGGGCGATTTGATCGCCTACTTGGGCCATCTCGACAATAGTGGCATCCATTTGGTCCAGGATGCCCCACGTCCCAAGGTCAGTTGTAACTGCCGAGTTCAATTCGGGTGCCGCATCCTTCGCCTCGGCCACCTGCTTGCGGAGGTCGTCCACTCTGGAGCTTGAGTCTTTCCATGCCTGTTGGATTCCCGCAACGCCTGTCGGAATGTTCGTGAGGCCACTGCTGACGGCTCTGAGCAGTTGTGACAAATCTGCATTCGGGTTGTTTGCCAGATCCACTAGGTTCGTCCCGACTGACACCAATTGGCTGATGCCATTCTGGAACAGTGGATTCTGGATCGTTTGCAAGACTTGATTGAAGTCGCCCGTGAAATCGACCTGTCCTTGCCCGCCAACTTGCGCAACGAAACGCAGGCCAGAACCGATTTCTCCTAGAGCCGGCTGGAAGATCGGTATCTGCTGCATCACAAACCCAATCGTGTTGACGATGCGGCGCCAGGCATTTTTCTTTTTCTGCTTCCTTGCTTCCTCCTCAGCCCCCGCAGCTATTTCCTCAAGCTCCTTTTTGCGCCATTCGAGGGCGCCCAGCAATGTTGAATGCCGATTGCTCAGGAGCAATGAGTGCCGCGACAAATCACTAATTGATTGAGAAACTCCCGACAACTCCACCACCATGGCAGAGGTCTCATCCAGCTTCGTGGCCTTCATTTCGGTCAGCGCCTGGATCTTGTCTTGGAGGGTTTGGATGCGATTTCTCATCCAGTACGATAACCACAGGGTGCGGATCGCTGGATCGATTTCACTCTGGTAGAGACCGAGATACACCTCGAAAGAAAGCAGGGGCACCGACGGCATCTTCTCACCAAAAAAGTCGCGCCCCGAGCGAAGCTGCATCAGCAGGAATTCAATTCGTTGCCGGATCTGGGCGAACTCAGCGCTGGCGCGAAGCTCAGAAGCCAACTCTTCATCGCTGACAAAGGGAAGGATTTTGAGTTGGCGCTGGAGATCGAGGAGACCGTTACGGACTTGTTCGACGTTTCCATTCTGATAGACATCCTCCAAGTACAGCAAAATCAATCGCGCAACCGTGGGCGTCAGCCACGACTGGAGGTCCTGATTGAGAACAATCGAGGCGGCTCCCTCAATGTTTGTGGCCCCGGTGATTGTTTCCCCCGAGAGCACCACGGTTCCGCCAGGCACCCGCATCCGAGTGCCAAGACTGATCTTCTGCCCGGTCAAGGTGAAGCTGGGTACCGCACCATTATTATCAAACAATGCGATGCCATTCGGGTTACCCGTTTCGACGTGCAGAATTGGCCCGGCGAAGGTGACATCGATAGGCTGCGAGTGTGGCCCAAACGGAAATGAACTGGTAGTCACCAACCGTTGAATGTAATCAACGCTGTCGGGTTCGGGCGGCGCCGCGCCGGGCGGTAGGATGTCCAGTTCCGACGGAAAAATCGAAATCGGGGTAATTTCGATTTCTGAAGAATTCGTTCGCACCGAATTCGCGGCAAAAAATCGCAACAAAAACTGCTCGGTATCATTATCAGCGGGCGTAAAGGAAACAAGCGCGAACTGATCGGAAACATTCGTGACGCGAAGCACGCCTCCGACCGAGACGTCTTGAAACGGGCTGATCTGGGCGGAAAAGGCGATAGGCGGCGCAAGATTTGTACAAGTAAGATAGAATTCCGTTGGACCGCCGTGCGGCGCGTTCAGGTCGGGTAGACCGCTAATATCAATCGAAGGAATGATCACGCTGAGATTTGCGGGGGCACTGCTTGCCGTACCGTCCCGGTTAATCACTTGAACGGAATATTCGCCGGCGTTAGCCAGGGTGGCGGCAGCGATGGCCAGAAAATAGTTGGTCTGGTTCGCGAGTGGCTGGCGTTGGAATAGCCACTGATATTGGAATGGCCCTCTTCCAACAACGCCGACGAACAATTCAGCGAAACTGCCGCTCGGAACTCGGACGCTTACCGGATGGAGTTTGATGATGGGCGGTTCGAGAACCTTGAGACTCGCGGCTGAACTTGTCACCGCACCGAAGTCGCTGTTGACCGTCACGGAATAGTTTCCTTCGTTGGTCCTAGCTGAACTGATCGATAGCACCGAAGAAACGGCTCCGGGAATCGAATTGCCGTTGAAGAGCCATTGGTAAGAAAGGGTACCGCTGCCCGAAGCCGTCACGCTAAAAGTTGCCTGCCCTCCAATCGGGCTCGTTTGCGCGACAGGTTGCACGCTGATGGCAGGTGCATAAAATCTTTTGAAGCTCAGACGAAGTGTAAAGTCGACTCTTCCCTGGGATCCGCATCCCCCCGAATCCCGGAATTGGACCTGAACATACTCGTCGGTGTGAGCGACGACGGAGACCGTGCTCCCGCTGTTGCTCCCGCTGCCCACGGCTGGGCATCTCGGGGCGCGTCCGCCGATAACCTCAGCATTCCAACTGTCAATGCGCCAATTCAAATCCTTCAAGGATGGGAAATCGGCGAACTTCGTGATGCATCCGAAGTTGTTTCCCGAACGGGTGTTGCCATCGCACAGACCGAAGGGAGAGTTGCCGCCGTGGGTCGTGTAAGTCCAGTGCCCGTCACGATAGATCGTCAGCAATTCGTCATTATCGGTTTTGATATTACATTCGATAAAGATCGTCTGATCCTGTGCAACAGCTTCAGGATGGACGCTCGCAAAAAGTACCACAAACAGAACCAGTCGGGTTGCGGAACATGTGCAGCCAGAGAAAAGGCCGTGAGAATGTTTCACGAGCCACGTTGCGATTAGCAAAAGCGACATGCCAATCTCGCGAATCCGTGCGAACACGCCTTTGGGCAGGACGCACGGGCCAATTGTAAGGGTTTTCATTTGAATTCGAGTGTGAACTTTCATATAAACTTTCTTCCGACTTGTTTATCAGAACGGCGAGGAGCAAGAACACCCAGATCATTCCCGGACGTTTCCCAGACGTTTCCCAGAACTTGCCAAGTGCGCACAAATCTACTTGAAAGGCCGACATGGCGGTACCATTCTTCGGGTGATTAACGTGCTGCTTGAATTACATCTTTATTGGGTCTCACCGCCGAGGCGGTTGATTCTCGGAAAAACGGTTTTCCAGAATGGCGACGGTGCACATACGACAATTTTCGGCGGCGTTACCACAGCAAAGGATGCAGCGTATTTCCCGTATTCTCGTGTTCAAGCTGCACTCGCTGTCCTTGTTTTACGGGGGGGGCTCGACAATGATTTTCTGCTGGTCGATGAAATGGGCAAATCGCTTGCTGATCATTTAAGCGATGCTGAAACGAAATCCGCGCGGCAGACCTATGCGCAAGCCATTTTCAAAGCACCGAAAGGAACATGTCTTAATCGGCAATTCCTCGCGCCCAACCATGGGAATATTCCCTCGGTTAGCCTGGGTGAGTGGTTTAAGGAAAATACAGTTCAAGTTTTTGAACATCCGCCTACACATGCAGAGCAGAATCCTTTGCTCCCCGTACATCATGGCCGGCTCGCCGATGCGCTTAAGGAGACTTTCCAAATAAATCGCAACCGCAGGAGATTGGTTGAACTCAAGCTGCCGGAGGAATTTGTTAACTTTCCCAAAAAGAGGCTTGTCCAGGTCGCCGATCTTGTGAAGAAGCTGGCAGAGGAAAACGAAATGGAAATTAATCTCGTAAACAGGGACGAAGGTTGTACGTGCTTGAGCTTCGAAATGAGCGAAGTCGCACTGGATAAGTTGCTCGATGCATTCGACGCAGGGGAACTGGAATCGCTTGGCGTGAAAAGTATTTCGGAGGGAACCTCAGCAAAGATCCTCGTCCCAGATCCTGTTCGTTTGGCCCCTCGCTTGAGTGACGTTTCCGATGTAATGGATCGCTTTTGGACCCAGACTGCTCGGCGACAATGGTTATTAGGTCCTTGGCGAAGGCTTTGGTGCTTAGTTTCCCCTTGGGTTTTTGTTTCTTCATTGAGAGAAGTAATCGCTAACACGAACGACAGGTTTCTTGCCGCCGATAAAGGCCCAGATCAGATACGATGCCTACGCGAGGACCTTCGGGGCGCGTTTCTATTCTGGCCGGTTTTGACATCCATTCTCGTTGTCATTCTATCCTTATTCCTGAGCGTCTTTGGGGTTCCTGTTAACATTCCTTTTGGGGTCCTCAGCGGGCTTGCGCTTGCTCTCGTGGGATCGCTTCCTTGTTCTTATGTAATAAGTCCCCTTGCGTGCGGGGCAGGGGCAGTTTTTATCGGGACAGCTTTTGGTGTTGCCAATGCATTGGCGTGCGGTGCTGCTGGAGGACTCTCCGCGCTGCCACAGGTAATGGAGTCTGCTCCGAGGTTCAATTTGATTGTTGGAGGAATCTTCGGCGCTACGGTAAAAATTTGGAAGCCGTTAACCCCGGCAGTTGTTTTTGCAGTTGTTACACTTACCGCTGGTGGAATTGCGTTAGCGGCATGGCTGATGGGTCAGCCTTACGTTGCAGCGGGCGAGAAAAGGCGGTCCGTGTCACGAAGAATCCTTGGTGTACTGGAAGGAGCTTTTCTTGGTGGCATCGGAATCGGAATTATTTTTGGCCTCACAGCGTTACTTTCTGCGGTTTTGCCAATGCATTGGAGCGTTTCCATTCCAACGGCAGTAATAGGCAGTGCTGCGATGGCTGCGAGTGTTTGGTTACGCACAGGGAATCCGAAGAAATCCATTGCTTACGCCGGATTGCAGTGCGTCATAATAGGATCTCTGCTTGCGATAATGTTCGGGGCGAGCAACGGGTCGTTCAGAGTTCTGTCAAACGCGATGCTCACCGGCTACTTTCATGCGACTTTTTTCACTCTGGCCTTTATCATTGGCGCGCGACGTGGAGGTGCTCAAGCGGGTGTCTGGGCCGCGATAGTGGAGGGCGTTGGGGGCTACATAGGATTTATCATTTCCCAGCTTTTGACTACTTGATCCGATATGCTTTGGGCAACAATAGCTTTGGCTTGGGTGGTTTTGGTGGCGCTCAGCTTGGCATTCCTCGCCGTACTTCGTGGGAGCCGCACGACCGTTGACGTGTCACCGCAGCGTTCCGAATGGATAAATCCTGGCCTGCTTGCATTGTCAGATGCGCTTCCTCCGATTGCAGGGTTCACGGCTTTGGCTTTGCTCATTTTGGCACCATCGGGGTTTGGTACGTTACGAGTCGATCTGTTTATGCACCATACGGCGATGGTGGGTCTATTCACGTTCCTCACATTCGCGCTTTATCTCCAATTCGAGGGTCAAATTCGAATTCGCAAAAGAGAGGACTCAGAGCGAATCTGGAAGGTCTATCGGAATCTCTATGTTCTCACGAAACTCGCACCGGGTCCGTGCGCGTTGGTCCTCCTTCTTTCTGGTTTCGCGTTGATTGGTAGGAATGTCCCGATCTGGGCTGCGGCCGAGGGCAATGTGGGAAAGGGACTGGCGTTGGGAAGAAATGAAAACGGTTGGCTTGTCTGGTTGGTGCTAATGCTGGCTATCATGGCCGCTGACGGCATTTGCTTTTACACCAGAAAATGCAGATTGATGATGAAGTCGGCCTACGAATCGAGTAACCTTTCATTGGGCAAAACTGGTTTCTGGGAATTCGGAAAAAATTTGCACCTCTTCCTCCACTTCGCATCGTTCCCGTTCGTGTTTTTGCTGGGCTGCTTTCGACCTGCTTGGAATCCCCAGGGGCTTTGCTTTCGCACGGCAGAAGGTTGGGTGCGTGTCCGATTGGAATCTTGGCACGGGCTCTCGAACCTTTTGGCGAGTGTGCCTGATTGGTCTGCCCGGTCTGCTGCGGTTATCACGGCAGTAATCCCGGTGATCGTGATAGCGGCCTGTTTCGGCCTCCTTTGGCGCGCGACTCGAAGAGGTGCGAATTGAATCTTTGGTTGAATGTCAGGCTTTCATAGGGGCGCAGAACTATTCTGGCCGGTAAGACCCACCATTGGCCCGCCTCGGCTTCTCTGGGCGGAGACCGCCTAGAAAGTATTGGCGTTTGGTAGGGGTTCACTTCAGGATTCCGGCGCGAACCACAAACCGCAATTCTGCGAAAAGTCGTTTTGCGACCGAACTGGTGCGCGCCGATCGTCGTGACATCCAGTCTTCGGGTTTTGGGCCGTTTGGATCGTGGCGGCCATCGGGGCTGCGATCAAGCGATGAACTCAGCAACGGATTGCGTAATGCCACGCTGGAACTCGCGATCATGGTTCAACCCTTGGGCAAGCAAACCGTCCGGGTCGAGTTTGAATTGCTTCGCACCTACCCGTTCTGCGTTGCGCTGACTTCTGCCCATCCTTTCGCCCGGATGAAATCCATCCCGTTGGAAAAGGTCGCTGGCGAGCCACTTATCAGTCTGAGCCGCAAGGATTATCCCGACGCTCAGGAGATGATGGACCGCATCTTCGCCCCTATTCACGCCAAGCCCCGCATTGCGGTCGAATGCGACAGCGCCAGTTCACTCATTGCTGAAGTCGAAGCCGGACACGGCATCGCTCTTTCCAGCGCTTTTTTCGAAAAAGTGACCGGCCATCGTCTTCTTTACCGCCCCCTCACCGGCACGACGGAGTCGATGTCGGTTGGCATTGCGCGCGCCAGGAAGGGTGATGTAACCCCAGCCGGGAAAAAATTCTGCGAAATTCTGCGAAAGATTTCAGGCGAAATAGCTGCGGCCAAACCAAAGCCGATACAGTCTTTCTGATCTCAGCGCAATGGTCGAGGATCGTGGCCGTCGGCAAGGCGGATGAAGTCGTCCGCTCGATTGAAGCATCGGGCGGGAAGGCCCTGGCGATCAAAGCCGATGCGGCGGACAACCACGACCTTCCCGGGCCAAAAGGGGGTAGCCCATTCACCGTTGATGCAAATGTAACAACTTTAGGGTTCAACTCACCTATGAGTGACACTCGTTTGGGTAACATAACGAAAGGACAAGAAATGAACGTTAATGAATTGCTTCACAGAGTTTTCGCCGGGGTGATGACGCTCGAAGCCGCTCTTCAAGAACTCCCCGTGGGAGAACCCCGCAACTTCCTTGCAAAGCTCTCGGGCGAGATTACTCGCCGGCTGTTCGAGGGAACTTCTCCACTCGAGGAGAAAAAGCGCCTGGAAGGCTTGCTTAAGGAGGTCGACAGCAAAAAGGGACGTGCGGCAAGTGTGCTGCCTGCGGTAAACGAGCCAGCTTAAAAAACCGCGACTGCTGCATGTGTGAGGCGTTGCTGGCCCTGTCGCCAGCACGCTTTACTTTCGTTTTCGGCCAATAGCATCGCAGTATGCTTCTGAACTAGTCAGAAGTTCAGCCGCTCGTTTGGGGTCGAAATGTGAGGAGAGGCAGATCTCACGAACGATAAGGATTTTCGGCTCGCAAAACATCGCCTGAGCGGTATGCGCGAGCAAACTCTTTTCGAAGTCATGGGTTCTCATCATTTTCACAACTTCAGTTCCGACTTCTTCCAACAGCATGGTTGCTTTAAGGTCTTCATCCTCAACTGACAAGGATCGTTTGGTCGCGCGGTAGCGCGCGAATACGGAGCACAGCGCTACCAGAGTTAACGGGTGCGATGAGCACATTTCTACGGCCGTCTCAGAGAAGTAGCCTTCACCCGCGAACTTCTTGAGTTCCAACACCTCTTTGCCGAAGCACCGTTCCGTTTGAATGCGCCGCATTTCGTCCCGCCTAAGGAATTCCAATCCCTTCTGGATTGAGCCAAGGGGTGCGACGCTTTGTTTTGCATCCGCTTCTCGCTTTCTATTCCACAAATCGTAGGCCATCGCAGCTTGTCCAAAATAAAATCCCGTCTCTGTGCGGCTAAGGTGCAAAAGCATGTTAGCACATGGTCGCTGTTGAAGGATAGTTCAGGCTGCAACAAGAAAGTGAGTTGGAAGAAGTGTCGTATTTCCTCTTTCTCGCACCTGAAGTTCACAGGCAGCCTTGATTCCATTGTCATCGGAATAGATAGAGCGTAAGGCATCATGCCCTATGCAAAAAAGTGACCAATCGTGTAAAACGTCGTCAAGCGCACTTTTGCTTGGAGCGACAAGTTGAGCCCTTATTTGAAACCCGGGAGTTCCCCCTTCCGCAAGACCACCATCATTCAGCAACTCGGCATTCAGTTCAACGATTGAGGCGTTTTGTTGCACATGCACACCATCGTCGGATATCGCGGATGGGATTCCGGGTGTTTTGCTCGCAAGTTCGACGAGATAATCGACAAGACCTGGCTCGTCGATTCCAAACGTTGCGTGAATGTCCGCAATGAAGGGATGAGAACACGGACTCGTTCGGATTGTCGGAAGTCCATTGACGAAACGATATACGATTGGATTCCCATTAACTTCAGCCGCGACCTCGCTCAGCAGCCCGGGCGGACCGCTTGCCACAAGTTCGGCTTCATAATGTTTACGGTCTTTTCCTATGATTCGAAATACGATTCGTGAAAGAGATAAATTGCGTTCCGCGTAAGGCTGCGTCAACAGTCGCAAAGCACCCGGGCAATCCCTTCCTTGGTGTTTTGCTGCAAAGACCGCATCTCCCCATGCTGATGTAGGCGCTTTGTAATAGGACGATAAAAGCAAAGCCTTAATCTCCAGCGTATCCGTCTCGCTTGGAGCCTTGAAAAGCGGCGCTTCGTCGAATTTGTTGCATATTCTATTCTTCATAAAGTTTTACCTCGTTGTCGGGTTTTGGAAGTTCTTGTTGCTCAAGTAATGGATGAAGCTTTGATGATGATTCAGAATAAGTGGAATAGTTGTCGGCAAAGTCTGGGAAGCTATCCTTAATCTTCTGGAGCGCTCGGTGGAGGATCACTCGAACATTCGTTGGTTTCTTACCGATAAGCTCTGCAATCTCTTCTAGCGTAAATTCTTCGAGGTAACGGAGCCTGACCACCTTCGCATATTCCTCGGTAAGGATGGCGAGCATTTTAGCGGGCGTTGGTTGGTTCATCCTGTTCTCCTTTTGAACGAGCGCTTCGAGCGGGGTCAGTTCGTTGGAAGCAATCACAAACTCGTTAATGTGTCCTCCATATCGGCGTTTGCTTCGCTCCACCTCACACTTCCACTTCGCCCGAACTCGCAAGGAAAAGGCATTCAACTGGCCCATAAGTTTCAGGCAGTGAAATTCCAGTTCGGTAGGCGTCATGTTGGGCCATGCCATATTCATCTCACAGATGTAGTCGAGCAGCACCTCTGCCATCGCATCGTCTGGGCATGTGGGCCGCATCGGATTGACCGTCGGTAAGAGTTTTTGCAGGAGCTTGTGGGTTTTCCCGCTCAGTGCTTTCTCTTCGACAGACTCGATGCTTGCTTTCATGAAGCTTCCGGTCCGATATTATTGTTCTTTTTGCGGCGCAACCGGAGATACCGGATCAAGAGCTTCTCCTCGACGACCTTCACGGGAAGCTCGTATCGCGACGCAAGGCGGTATGCATTCTGACGCATTCGATTGCCATTCTCTTCAAGGGCCAAGAGCAATGTGCTCGGCTCGTTATCAGAATTTTTATGATCTTCGTTTCGCATTCAATCGGCTCACCCATTGTTGGCGCAGGTATGACTTTTGTTACAAACTTTCGCCAAGTTCCTGATCGTCGACGAACGGACGGAGGATTCGTTTTGCCGCAGGATCCTCCTCTATCGGGTGACCTGGCCATATTGCGCTGCCGCTCGGAGCAAAGGCTCACTGAGGCTTTCTTTATTCTGATAATGTATTTCATCGTAGCCACTTGCCACTCTTCATGTGCCCGGGTAAGCTCCTTTGGTGGAACAACTTCCAATCGAAGCCTCTTCTTTTCCTACCGCCCAATCCCGGTTTTTGACCTTTGCTGAGTTCCACCGGCTTGTCGATGTGCCCCCGGAGGTTGAATGGTTTGCCAATATCGAAAAACTCAACGCGAGACGCGCCTAACGGAGCGATATCGGAGGGTTCGCGCAGTTTGCAGGGGTTGAGCGCACTGAGGATTTTTGAATCGTGACCCGTGCGCAAGGTCTTCCTGGAGAAAGAGCTTGAGTGACAGAAGCTCGCTGCGACAACGATTCGTCGGAAGCTTTCTGCGCTTTCTGACCTCTTTGATCACCGTACTGGGCGATTGCAGTCACACATCCTCAGGCAGGCGGACTCCGAAACACTGCATGATTTGCCCTGAACCGCCGCCGCCTTTCGGGGCTTTGAAAAGGACTCGAAATTGAAGGCGTTTTCTGCTGAAACCAGCGGCGACGATTCGAGGAAGAACTCGCCCTGCTCAGCTCGCTCCAGCAGACTCGCGGACGCTTCCGCCATCGCGACCGGATCGCCGACCCTCCTTGAAGCCGCGTTTGGCTATTCGAAAAGGTTTGAAGGCTCAGCGCCGGAATTAACAACCGGAAACGCTCCAAAAGCGTTGGATGTGGCCGGGGGACTGCAGTGGCAACGAAGGTGCTATCGAACGCTTTTCGCTGCCCTAACCTTGGCCCAGCGAGCACGCTGGGCGGCGGCCATCCGCGCTAACGCTTCGGCAGAGAGTTTGCGGCGGGGCTGTTTCTTCGCTGCGGCAGGGGATTCGGCCGGGCCGCTCTTCGCTTCCGGCTGTGGCCCGTGATAACTGAAGCAGCCGCCTTCATTCCGAAATTTCGGGGACTTCCCGTAAAGGATGACCCCAAGGGAATTGAGCGGATTGAGCGTGGTAAACCGGTAGCCGAGTTGCTTCACCCCCTCCAGAATCTTCTCCTTCGTGCGCGGATGGCTGGAAATGACCTGCATCACGGCGCTCTTCAAGGACAATGCGGCTCGACGCCCACGCCGGGCGACCCTTGGCTGCGAGACAGCGGCGGCAGCGGAGGTGGCGGGTCGGAGCGGAGTCTCGGGCGTAGCCGTGTCGAGGGCGCGTTCGATCTCCTGGAGACGGTTCTCGATGGTTTCTTTTTCTCGAAGCAGAGAGTTCCTCAAACCAAGATATTGCTGAATGCTGACGGTCTTCATTCGGTCACCTTAGTCTGATCCACTCCGGTTCGAAGCAACAGCAAATTCGAGGGCTAGCCTGTCGCGTACAGTTTGTGACACTCCGGCGGCAACCCGATGCTTGAAATGTGAAGCGCCGAACTCCTTCCAGTTTTCGATTCAAGTCGAGCAATCCGCTCAAGCGACTTTACCGCCCTCCAAGAGGCTCCGAGCAAGTTGCGTCAAACGATTTGCTATCTCCTCCACGAAAAGTTGGCCATTGAAGCGTTTCTTCGAGTCACGATAGGGCGGGCAAAGGTCAGCCGGTTATCCACAGCCGTCGCCGGGGCGTAGCGACGCCTGTGGATAACCGGCTGTGAGTTTTCCACAGGGCGACTCCGCTGTGGCCCGTTAGGGGGACGTCGCTCCTTCGCTCTGTGGAGAACTCTTATTTTTTTGGCTCCCTATCGGTCGCATCACACTGGATGCTTTTTGTTCCGGGAGAGGATGGTCAAGTGTGAGGGAAGAAAACGCTGGCGGCTGCGGCATAGAGCAACCGGAGGTGTTGCGGCTAGCCAGAGCTCGCGCCCCCGGCGGCCAGAGCCACTTCATCTACCGCCAGCGGAGTGGTTTTTCCTCTGTATTTTGGAGCCTGCAAGCGGTATCTCGCACCGTTGGCTTCAAGGATATGGACCGGTAGGTGAGTCGGTCCAGCACTAAGCTTGCTTGACTCCGTTCTCGCTCTGAGTCTGCCTTCCCCGGGCAGCGCTCCGCCTCCGTTCCAGCAACCCGCGCCAGGAGGAACCTGTCACGGCTTGCATTAGGCACTCCGGCTCCGCTTCTCGCGGCTTACGGCCTTCCCCAGGACCAAAAACCCCGCGGGCAGCCTGAGGGCTGGATTTCTTTACCGTTTTCCCTGGGAGGCGGGGTGTTTCAGCCGGAAGTGAAAACACCCCGCCTCCCAGGGAAAAGCGTTTCTTGGGGGCGGGGCGAAACTTTGGAGGATCTCATGGAAAATTATCGCTTGGCAGATCGCTTGACTCAGGGGACGGAAATCGAGTTCGACTTCGGCACGTTCGAGGGATTTAACTTTCGGTCGCAATCGGCCATTGAACGCTCGCTGACGGCGGCGGAAGTTGTTGCTTGGGATCACGACGAGCTGGGAGAAGCGGAGTTCTGGCCAGCCGGCGACCACCCGAAGCTATCGCTGGTTTTTAATGGCCAAAGCTCGGTCACAGCGTCCGAACTTCTGGACCTGGATCGGCTGCTCGCCGAACTCGGCGGCGATTCGGTGGAGAATTTCCTGCGCATTCATTACGGTGCGAATATTCGCGGCGATCCCCTGGACGGTTTAACCGTCCAGGGGATCGAAGACGAAAATCCGCACCTTTTTCTTGGCGAGAACTTTACGGACCTGCGGCGCGATGCGGCTTACGATCTGTTCGAGCTTTTCTTCTACCCGGAAGCTTATGCGGCGTGGGAAAAGAGTCTTTGCGATGGGCTGATTTTCGATACGGACCGTTTTTTGGATTCCCCGGCGTGGTCGGTCGAGGAGATCGACCTCAGGGAGCGCAAAGCCTTGATCGTTGCGCCACAATAATGCGGAACGGCCTCGCCGGTCGCGGGCAAACCGCCCGCGCCGGCCAATTCCGAGGGAATGAATTTGCGATGACAAAAGGGGGAATCATGGGGAAGGAATGGACGAAGATCGAAGGGCCGGCCAAACGGTCCAGCGAGGATTTTGGCGCAGGGGAGGAAGTCGAGTTCTGGTCGGTGCCTTTGGAGTTGCAGGACCATTTGACGGTGCTCGATTATCTCATGGAACTCGAAATGGAGAAAGATGATGCCTTCATCGAAGAAGCGGCGCTTCTGGCCGACTCCGAGGACGCACCCGCTCTGCTTAAATGGGAGCAGCCCAAGGCGCGGCCGAAGGCATGTTGAAGCCTCAGCGATTCGCCGCAGTGACATGCGGTGGGGAGTCCTGTCCGATCATGTAATCCGGGCATCCATGAGCGGCGTCAAATACGCACCAGTCCGGGAATGCCAGTCTAGCTCTCAGCTCTCCACCCATCCTATTACTACGCCTCGCCAGAGTTCTTGCAGGCTGCTCTCGACCGGAATGCCGCGCGAAAACATTCTGAATCTTGACTCTGAAGAGGCAGCACACCGGATGCACCTGCAAGCAGATTGGAGCGAAAATGCGCGGTGGTAAATGGCAACAGCTTACTTGCGCCGTTTGCAGAATGTTTGCGAAGAATGATCCCTTGTTACGTAAGCCACGCAAGGGTAGGGGTTTCCGACGCAAACATGGAGCATCTCCACTAGTCTCGTATTCATTTCTTCACCCGGTCAGGCTCGTTTTCCGGCCGTTCGTTGGGCTTCGCCTCCATTGCCTTGCTGTTTCCAGGAACAGGCTATCTACCACCTGTTTCAACGGCAAATTTGGCTGAAACTGCGGCGCTGTTTGTCGCCCACGATGCTTTGCCATTCCGGTGTGTTCGAAGGCGGACGGTCAATCCCGTTCCCACTTTTCACAAAAATCGGCGAGATCCCGCCTAAGCCATGACTCGTATTCCTGGGGAGCTTCTCGCATGCAGGTCAGCATGCGGGCGAGTTTTTCCGACGCTTCGATCATCAGGCGGCGCATCTCTTCGTTGGATATTCGACTGTAACCTGGTTGTGACAAGAGCGGCGAGGTCTGGCCGGCATGGAGTTCCTCGATAAAGCCATTGCGAAAGGCGAAGGCGGTGAGCGCGTTCGCCTCGTCTCGAACCGAAAACTCCCATCTTTGGCCGCATGCCTCATTGGATTGATCCAGCCGCTTGAGCACCATACCGGCAGGTGCGGGAGTCGGATAAAGGCGCTGGAACGTGTCGCGGTCGCATCGTCCCAACCCAAAACGGTCCCGCCAGTGGACGGTCCCGCCCTCAATGGATTCGATACGACGCATCGAGGAGCCATCACATCCAAGGTACAAGGCTCCAACGCGCAGATTTTCTCTTTCCTTGGAACGCTCCATAGTATCCACCTCCACGATTATCTTAACATGGGCAGCGCACATGCAAGACGGTCGATTCTTGGTGAATCAAGTCAGTCAAGCATCGGGAGCGTTTCATTCTTGGGACCGCTTAGAAATTCCTCCTCAGAAGAAGGTTGAATCAAGTGAGGATGCCGTTACAAACTGATTCCCGCATGCGGTGTGGGTGGGTGGTTTTCTTTCTGGCATCCGCTGCGGTGGCAAGCCGCAGCGAGAATGCTTCGTCACAATCCTCCGTCGTCCCGACACGCATGAGCCACTCCGAACGGCTGAGGAAACACCAGATCAAGCCCACTGGCCAGCTTCATCACCCGCTCAACGATTGGCAGTTCGTGCCGGAGACTCCGCCCCTGGCCACGCGCAAGGCGGTTGCGGCGGGAGGGGATTTGGACGGGGACGGCTTTGCCGACCTGGCCATCGGAGAGATGGCTCACCAGGAGGGTCGGGGGCGTGTGTTGCTTTATTTTGGGAGCAAGGAGGGATTGCCAGAAACTCCACACTTGATCCTGGAACCAAGCGGGGCGGAGCGTCTGTTCGGGGAAGAAGTCTCGATGGTGGGCGACCTTAACGGCGACGGCTTGGACGACTTCGTGGCAAGCTACAGAATTCCCGATCCTCTGCAGGACACGAAAATCGGCTACACGCTCTATCATGCGCACGCGGGGCGGGATTTCCGAACGTGGCCGTGGGCCGACACTACACCGCAGTTGGCGGGCGATCTAGACGGTGACGGATACGACGAGGTGGCGGCATACCATGCCCTCGAGGAAGAGATCGCAATTTATCGAGGCTCACCGGACGGGCCGAAACCGACACCGACCTGGATTCTGTCCGGGGAAGCCAGAAACTCCCATTTCGGACATGATATTTCTGCCGCGGGAGACTTGAACGGAGATGGTTTTGAAGACCTGCTTGTCGGCGCGATGAAATTCGATGGGCGTTACAAAGCGGGGGGAAAAGCGTATGCCTACCTTGGCTCCAAAAGTGGTATCAGTGCCTCGAGCCAATGGAGCGCCGTTTACGAGTTTGACGCCGAGCGGGGAGTGGATGACCAACACGAACATTTCTTTAGCTGGGGACTGGCTGGGGCCGGGGATGTCAATGGCGATGGTTATGACGACGCCATCATCGGAGCCTGCTTCGCGGATCGTGGCGACCGGAACGAGGGGATGGCCTTTCTCTACCTTGGCTCTGCGAGCGGCCTTCGGACTTCGCCGGTCTGGCGCGCCGAGTCCAATCTTCCTCATGCCTTGTTCGGCCAATCCGTTGCCTCCGCTTTTGACGTCAATGGAGACGGTTTCGATGAGGTGTTGATTGGAATGTCGGAGGCTAGCCACGGGCAGCAAAATGAAGGGGCAGTAGCGCTTTATCTGGGCTCTCCCCGCGGACTTCCCGACTACCCAAGCGGCGTTCGCGAGAGTGACCGCACCCATTTGCGACTGGGTTCGAATGTCCAGTCCGCCGGGGACATCAACGGCGATGGCTATGCCGACGTGGTCTTGACCGGGCCGGGCTACGTCAATCAACCCCTGACGAATGTGCCGCCGTATGGCCGGATTGTGGTGGTCTACGGTGCGGCAAATGGGTTGCTTTTCGAAAACTCCTGGAGCTTGAAGAAGCCGCTGTTGGTCGAAGCGCAGGAATATCTTGAGCGAAATTACCGGGCCTTTGGCTCGGTCGTGTATTGGGGGCCAGTCCTGGCTCTTTTTGGCATGACCGTGGGCGGATTTCTCATGGTGCAGCGTAAGCTCAGAACCCGCCTCAACCTCCTTCTGGAGGAAAACCGCCAGATCGTCCGCTCTGAAGAACGTGCCCGCATTGCTCGTGATATCCACGATCACCTCGGGGCCGACCTCACCAACATCGCCCTTACCGCGAAGAGTGCCGCCAGTGAAACGATGGGCGACGAAAGCCGGGCTCGGCTCACGGCCATCCTGGATTCGACCAGTGAAGCCTTGGAAACTATCGATGATCTGATTTGGGTGACCGACCCGCAGAACGATTCCCTGGAGAGCTTGGTTCTTTACCTCGGAGATTTTGCGACCGATTTTCTCGGGAAAGCCGGAGTGCGCTGTCGGCTCGATTTTCCCGAAAAAATTCCCCAAAGGGAGATTTTAGCCGAATGGCGACACGAAATCTGCGCAGCGGCGAAAGAGTCGCTTCGAAATGTCACCCGCCATGCGAAGGCCTCGAATTGCGGCGTTGCTGTTGAGATCGCGTCCGAAACACTTCAGATTACCGTAAGGGACGATGGCAGGGGTTTTCCCGCGGAGTCTCAATCGGGAAATGGATTGGCGAATATCGCAGCGCGCATCCGAAAACTCTCCGGTGAGTTGAACATTGATTCCACTCTTACGCAGGGCACAGCGGTGCAAATGGTCGTACCGCTGCCGCCCGCCAGAAAACCCAATGGGAAAAATGATTGAAATCGCTTTGGTGGACGACAAAAGAGATGTCCGAGACAATATTCAAGGGATCATTCGGAAGTCCGGCAAGCCGTTCCAGCTCGTCGCCTTTTTCGAAGAACCAGAACCCGCGATTCAAGAGCTGCCGAAACTTCGACCGGATATTCTCCTAGTGGATATCCTTCTGGGAAAGAAATCCGGAGTCGACTGCGTTCGCATCCTCTCGCCGCTCCTTCCGACCACCGGGATCGCGATGCTCACCATCTCGGAGAAGCGCATCCACCTTTTCGAATCGCTCCGCGCCGGAGCGCACGGATACATTGTGAAACGGCACTTCGAGGAGAAGCTCATTTCTTTCATCGAAAACTTCCCTCGCGGCGGCTCCGAACTCAGTCCCTCGGTCGCGCGGATGGTGGTCGAGTACCTGCGGAAGGAAGGTGAAGACCCAGCAGTGATCGACCGGTTAACACCACGGGAAGAGGCGGTTCTCAGGGCTATCTCTCGGGGAGCTAGTAACAAAGAGGTGGCAGAGGAATTGGGCATCGAAGTTGTCACCGTGGAAACTCATCTGCGAAACATCTACCCAAAGCTTCATGTCCATTCGAGAAGAGAGGCTGCCCGCAAGCTCAGATCGGGTTAAATGACCGAGAGGGGTCTACCGTCAATCTACCTAGTTTGATTTCTTGGACAGGAATTGTTCCTTGCTACCATGCGAGGGATGTATGCTTGGGGTCACATCCTTGTCATTGCCGCCTTCGTGTGCGAGACGGTTTTTTCCCATTCCTCGCCAAGTGAGCGCCTTTCCGTTTCCTTCGATCAAGAGCGCTACTACGTCTCACCGGGTGAAACTTTTCCCGTAGCCGTGACGGTCGAGCTCGGCGAGGGCCAAAGCCTCGCGAGCTTTGGGGTGCGGCTCTCTTTCGATCCTGAGAGTGCCGCAGTGGCTGGAGTCAATGCCGTGGAGGTTCACCCCGAACTCGCCTTCGATGGTCCGCACACGGAAACTGCCGTCATTGCAGTTGGAAGCGGCTTTGCCGCCGCCAAGGGAACCATTCGCTTTGTCGGAGGTGAAGGGCGTTTTCCCATGAACCAGATGCTGGTTACTTTCCTTCTCCGCGATCTCGGCCAAGGGAGCTATCCCCTTCATGTGGATTTTTTCAATACCCTTGGGCCAACCGAGCAGATCTTTGTCGATGGCCACGGAAAAGTCCTCGACTCGGAGATCAGTTTTGGCACGGCGCAAGTCGTTTCCACTGGAGGTATCGAAATTGAAGCTTCAGCACCACCCGCTTTGAACCGGCAAACAGGACTCTTTGAGCAGACAGTTTATCTTCTTAATCGCCGCCGAAGACCGGTTGTCGGTGCGACCATCTCCATCGAAAGACTGCCACCTGGATGGCAAGTGTGGAACGCCACCGGAACGAACGCGAGTGGCCCATATCTTCGAGTCACGTCGGAAATCCTGCCGGCTAGTCCACTGCCGGTGCGTGTGGAATTTCGCATTCCTGGTCGAAACCCGACCGAATCGCCCATTTACTCCGTCACGGATTTTGAACCGGAGGGCGTTCCAGACCCGTTGGGCGAATCCTTTGCTTTGGTTCCTCGCGTCAGTCTGCCGGATGGCACTTTCCTGCTGGAGTTCGCGACGCTCGCCGACCGGAGCTATGTCATACAGTACAGCCGCGATCTCACTCATTGGCTTACGGTCTCACCGCCGCTTCGCGGAAATGGTTCCCGCGCCCAGTGGATCGATTATGGCCCGCCCAAGACGGACCGGCCACCGAACCTCGATTCCAACCGCTTTTACCGGGTTTTTCTCCTGCCATGAGACTCGAAGTTCTCCATCACATGAAAAGTTCCAGATTGGCTCTTCTTCTAGCGCTCGTTCCGCTCGACCAGCGGGCCGAGGAAGGCAGTTCGGCCAACCGCGTAACGGTTTCATTCCGAAGCACCTTCAATGTCGGAGCGAGATTCTCGGGGGTGTCCGGCAGTGGCCCTGCCTCCGAACCTGGCCCTGTGGGAGTGACTGATATCATTCGGAACTACGACGACGGGTATGTGCGCGTCGATTCGGAAGGGAACGCCGAAGGGCTAACGTGGAACTGGGGTTACCGGGATGCGGAACAGGTTAATACCGATGGAACGCTCGACTTCCACAGCGGAAGCGCGTTGGGGAGCAGTTCCATTTCTCGGGCGCAGGACGACCCACAACTTGGTTTCGAAATCGCATGGGAGCGTCAACTCATTAGGACAGATCGCTTGCGGCTTGGCCTGAAAGCGGCATTTGGCCTCATGGACGTGGGGATTGATGAGTCTCGCTCGTTTCGAAGAGATTCGGAGGTGGTTACCGACTCGTATTCGCTCGGTGGAATTATCCCCCCGGGCGACCCCGGAGTGCCTGGATACCAGTACCAGGGAACTTTTGGCGGGCCAGGGCCGCTCATCGGCGGTGCTCCGTCCGGACGAACTCTGGAGATAATTCCATTGGGTGCACTCACCAGCGCTCGGAGAACTCTCGAGTCGACCCTTTTCCATTGGAAACTCGGGCCGTGGCTTGAAATGCCGATTGGCTCCAGATTTGCCATCTTTGCGGGCGGCGGGTTGGCGTTCGGCTACGCCGACAGTGTTTTTCGCTATCGAGAAGTCACTCTGCTACCAACCGGTGTTTCTCTATTCGAGAGTGGAGAACGGGAATCGGGAGAGCTAGCCCTCGGGGGATATATGGAAGCGGGGCTTCGCTGGCAAATCTCCGAGTCCTGGCATGCCTCCAGTTCCTTCGAATACCAACGGATGGAAGGTGTCACCATCAAGGCGGGGGCTCGGAGTGCTACCCTTGAATTAAAGAGCACCTATTCGCTTCTAGCCGGTTTGGGTTACTCGTTTTAGCAGGACTCCATCCCTTTCCTATGAAAGCGCCTTTTCTCATACATCCGCTGCATCGGTTCCTCAGCTGGTTTCTGGCCGTAAATTTCTTTCTTCCTCCAAGCCTGCCTCTTTCCGTGGTGGCCGAAGAGGCAATCGATCGCATCGTCATCAACGAGGGAGACAAAAGCCGCAGTATCGTGACCACGCTCGCCCTCTCCCTTCGAACCAATGAGCAACTGCTCACAACGGGAACAAGGCTTCAGCGGCTCGGCTTTCCTTCGCTTTCAGATGGGCTTTTTAGCACGCAGTTTGGCACGAACATTGTGACCCTTACCTTCACCAACGGCAGTCCAAATCGTCTGGCGGACGGCAATTATCTCGCTTCGTTCGTGTTGGAGCGAACTACTGAAGACGGTTTGAGTAATGGGATTCGTACAAATATTTCGCTTCCGCTTCATCAGTTCTTTGGCGACCGGGATGGAGACCGGGATGTGGATTTTCTAGATACTTTCTTTTTCCGGGAGACTTGGGAAAAAGCAGGAGGTGATAGCGGATTTGACCCTCGCTTCGATGACAACGGAGATGGAATCATCGATTCAACGGATCGCGCGGCGTTCACGGAGAAATATTTCCATGTCCTTCTGCCCCAGCCTGCCGTATTTGCGCATCTTCTAATCGATGACGGGGCTTCTCCAGGCGATGGTCTGACGAGCGAACCGGGTGTAGCAGGTCGGGTGTTTATGACCAATTCGGACAGCCGCCTTCGAGCGGGTTTGAGGCCCGCCCTCGCGGAGTCTCCCGCCGCGAGCGAGATCCTCCCGTTCGATCTCACAGAAGTGCTGGCTCAAGACGGAACTTTCTTTTTCGGTTCGAACCTCCTCGCCGCCATTCAAGGGCGCCCTTTGTCTGGACTTGCTTACCGGCTCGACCTGCAACTTGTGGAGACAAACGGTTTGCCCTCCGCCTGGTTTAGTCTCCCATTTACCATTATCGGCGTTGACTGCCCGTGGCAGACGCTTTCGCACTGGACGATTAACGCTTCAAAACCAAATCCGGCCGCGACATCACCACGCCCATCTCCTGGCTCGGCTGGCATCGAAGGCTGCTCGGTCGTCATGCGAGAAGGGAATTCCTTTTTGGTCTCCATGGAGCGCACGTTCCTTCTGCCGGAAAACGAGCGCATCTTGAGTGTCAGTTATGCGGGTCTCGAGTTTGATCGCGCGGAGACGAATCGCATTAAAGACGCTTTCGAGATTGCTGTGCTTGATGCCATGAACCGGCCCATCACGTTCACTCTCGATAGCATCGATGGGTCGACACCCTCCAAGGCGGCGCGGGATGCGTGCTTTAATGTGAGTGAAGGAAGCAAGCCTCTCCTTGCTCCGGGCATCGCGCATGCGAATTCCACCGTTTACATCGACCTTAGTTTCCTTGAACCGCAAACGCCTGTGAAACTAGTGCTTCGCCTCATCAACAACGATTTCGACCGGGAAACCAGGATCGCCATCTCCGAAGTCGCGTTTGCTCCTCGGTTTCCGCCGGGGGTTGCGCCTGCGCCACTGCAACCTCATCGCACGGAAGAGATTGCAGTTTCTGGTGGGATTCATCATAGCAAAATTCCACCGCAATTCACAGGAACGGAGATTTCGGAGCAGACCCACGGATGGCAAAAAACGGGTCAAGCGAAGTCTATGCTCCATGTACAGTCTTTCGACTCACTGGGCCGCTTCCCAATTGCGACGAACATCAAGGTGAATTCAAACTTCCTGGTTGAAGTATTCGCTCGGGTGGATCGAGTTGCAGCTCTAGCCTTTCCACCTCCTGGAAGCGCTTTTGGCAACGAGTTATACGCGAGCACCTCGTTGAACCCGGCCGCCGGTGGCGGACCTGAGAATCCAGTCTTCAAGATTGATTCTGCCGGACGTTCTTCCAAGTTTGCTTCGTTACTCGGCGAGGCTGACGCGTGGGCGATAGAATTCTCCCCGCAAGGTTCCTCTTTTGGAGATTACCTCTATGTATCGGCTCACGGAAGGGATAATGGCAGGGGACCGTTCAACTCCGGCGGGACGATTCAACGGATAGACAGAAATGGCAATTGGACAGATTATTCCTCCGTTGGGGACCCTGACGGACCAAAACTCCCGAACGGAATCGGCTTTGGGTTTGGAACCGCGTTTGGGGATTATCTTTACGTTGCCAATTCCTCAGGAGGCCCCGCCGATCTCATCCGCTTTACTTCGCAAGGAACGCGGGAGGCATACTTTGATAGGAATTTTATCGCAAGTGGCGCCTTGTGCTTTGGAAGCGGTCCATGGGATGGGGTACTGCTGATGCCTGATACTTCGGAATATCCGCGGTTGAAAGCGATTAACAGCGATAGCGAAACTGTTTCCATTCTCGACGCAAACGCCAGGGCACTTCAAGTCCACTTTCAATCATGGCGCATCTCGACTAACAAGAGTGTTGGAACATACATTTATGCGACAGCAGAGGGTCGTTCAGGTACGATCTATCGCATTAATCCACGGGGAGAGGCAGAGGTTTTCGCTACGGGATTTGATGATTTCGTAATTTCCATTTGGGCACAGGTTTACGATGGAATGGAATTCTCTCAAAGTGGCAACGAGCTATTCGTCGCCAATTGGAGAGATAGTACCATTTACCGCATCACTCCCAGAATGGAGCCCACTTCTCTCTATCTAAGTATCCATGAGTCTCCAGCATCCGTACGAGCTGGAACCGATATCATGCTCTCGGGCCAAGTTGGCTACAGTGGGGGATTCGCGGAGCGGGGCGAAACCTTGGAAGTGACGATCAACGGCGTGCCAGTCGAAGCCGTGGACCAAGCGGGCCAGTTTTATGCACGGCATGTGGTACAACCGGGCACAAATCGTTTCTTGGTTCTGGCAAGCGACGAACTTGGGCAGAATGCGTTGGGTGAGGTGGAGATCGTTGGAGCCGAGCCAGGGCCGCCTGGGTCATTACAAGATCTTGAAATAGTCTCTGCCTCCGTCGTGGGGGACTACGGTCCCAGTTCTTTCGCGGAGGCATCCAGCACTCTGTATGCTGAACTTGCCATCGAGAATACGGGCCAGTTTCACATCCAGGCCCCTTTGTATGTTGGCGTCAGTCGCATCAGCGATCCATCCGTTACGGTACTCGCATCGGATAGAATCTCTCCGGAAGGTTTACCCTCCTTTGATTTCTCGGAACTGGTTGAAGGTGGTGTTCTCTCGCCCGGCTACATAAGCGGAACCCGCAGCATCGCGTTCCACAATCCAAATCGAGTTCAGTTCACATACGATTTGATGGTTTTGGGGCAATTTAATCATGCACCGCTCTTTACCACGACTCCAATTTTGGCAGCGGTGGCCGGAAGGCCCTACCAGTACGCGTTCAATGCGCGTGACCCAGACGGGGACGCCCTCGTCTATTCGCTGGTGAACGGCCCGGCAAATTTCGTGGTTAGTGAGCAAGCCAAAAAGGCTACTTGGCAGCCCACGACCGCAGAGGTTGGAAATCACCCTGTCCGCCTGCGCGCGGAAGACGGGCGGGGCGGTTCGGTCGAACAAGAATTCCTGTTGTCGGTAGCAAGTGCGCCTTCGAACCGGCCCCCTGTCTTTTCTTCGCAGCCCGTCATGAGCTTGGATTTGGAACGGAGTGTCCAAGAAAGACAAAGGCCCGCCGGACGCATTCTGGTCGCCAATGACGATTGGACACTCAGTGACCATGGTTTCGACCGGGCACCGGATACGGAGCGTTTTGTTTCCAACCTGACGTCCTGGTTTTTAGCCCCCTCGGAGAAGAGCACGGGACGTTTCTTCGCGCCTTCGCGCGGCTTTTTCCTGAACGGAACCCGCCTCCGAGAAACCATGAGGGCGCTGGGGCATTCCTGGGAAACGGGGGATCTGGACTTTTCGCTTCAGAACTTGCTCACCTACGATGCGCTTTTCTTGGTCGGGCCAATACTGGGAGCGAGCGACGCGTCAGTCCTTATTCCTTACGTAGAAGCGGGCGGCAATGTGTATGTCGGTGCCGGCAGCGATGAGTTCGGGGACTGGTACCGGGAGGCGCTCTACTGGAACAACTTTCTGCTGCCGTTCAACCTGGACTATGACGGAAGTCATTACAATCCGTTCGAAGGGGCGCTGGATGTTTCTTCCGATCATCCCGTCTTCAACGGAATCTCGCGGCTCTACCAGAATGCTGGAAACTCCGTGGAAGGCCGCACCAGCAGTGACCCGCGCATTTCCCTCCTGGCGAGTCATCAGGGCGAAGTGCTCTACGCGGCGTTTGATGGCAAGGTTCCGGTCTCAATTTATGAATATCGAGCGGAGGCGATAGACCCGGACGGAGACGCCTTGAAGTTCTCACTTCTGACCGGCCCCGCCGGCATGACTCTGGAGCCGGAGACTGGAAGGCTACGGTGGTTTCCGTCGGTTAGCGACGCCGGGGAAAAGGAAGTCGCTATCCAAGTGGATGACGGCCAGGGCGGCAGCGCCACGCAACGTTTCATCATTTGTGTCCTCTCGGCTACTGACACCGCCGGATTCACGAATGCCCCTCCGCTCATCCTCAGGGCACCTATTTCCTCCGCTCTGGTCAACCAGCCCCTTCGCTTTGAACTTCGCGCGGTCGATCCTGAGAATCAGCCGGTGCAGTTTCGTCTCACTGACTCGCCGTCTGGCGCGACGCTTCGCGCGATTGATGCAGGCGGGCAGATGTCAGGGATCGCAATTTTCGAATGGACACCGACGCTCGGGCAAATCGGCTCCAACTTCTTCCGTGTGATCGCCAAGGACGCCTCGGGTGCAGAGGCAGAGGAATCTTTTGTCCTTGATGTTCTGGCCGCCGCGCCCAACCGTCCGCCACACTTCACTACTCTTCCGGGAGCCACGGCCCGGCTGGGAATTCCATTCCTCCAGGTTCTGAGAGGTGCTGACCCTGATGGCGACCTTCTGGAGTTTGCCATGTCCGCGAGCCCCGAAGGTGCCGCGTTGACGAGCACAGAGCCCGACCATCCGGGTTCCCGCCTTCTTCGCTGGACTCCTCGTCCGGATCAGGTAGGGAGCAATTCATTCGAGTTCCAGCTTTCGGACGGGCGGGGCGTGGTGGCAACCCAGCGTTTGAATGTTACCGTCGAAGCGACTCTTGAAAACGAGGCTCCTTCTATTCTCTCTCTTCCTCCGCGGCACGCCACGGCCGGAAAACTCTATGAATACGTCATGATCGCCGAGGACCAGGAAAGCGACCCGATACGGTGGCGGCTCCTCGAAGGCCCCGCCGGCATGGCCCTCGATGCCGAGCTCGGAATTGTGCGGTGGAACCCGACCCTTACCCAGCTTGGAACCAATTCGGTGCGGTTAGAAGTGGAGGACGCCCTCCTCGGTTCATCGGTTCAATCCTGGACTATTGAGGTCGGATGTCAGAATCGTTCGCCGCAAATTACCAGTATCCCACTTGTTGAGGCCGCTATCGAAACGCCCTACCTTTACGCGCTCCGGGCGAGCGATCCCGATGGTGATGCGTTAAGCTTTTCTTTCGCGGACACCGACCAATCTTTGCTGCCAGAAGGGCTTACGCTCACCAACTTAAGTTCAATCCCCACAGTTCAACGAGAATACGGTCCGGCCGGGGCGCTCCTGCGCTGGCTGCCCGCGGCCAGTCAGGCCGGTTCACACACAATTCGCGTGCGCGTCACGGATGGCCGGGGCGGCTCGGATACGCAGACATTTACTCTCCATGTGAAAAATATCCGCGCGAACCGTGCTCCTGTAATTCAAAGCTCCCCGGGACGCGGGGTCTCTCTCCGTGAGCCTTATCGTTACACCTTCCGTGTGGCCGACGCTGACGGAGATGTCTTGACGATTACATCTCTTCTTCCATTGCCGTCTGGAGCAAGCCTCTCCCCACCCGTCACAAGCGCAGGGCTGGCGGAAGCGACACTCACATGGACACCAGCCACCGTCGGTGCGCAAGAGTTCATTCTAGCCGCGCGCGATCCTTCCGGCGCGACCGCTTCGCAGCGCTTCACCGTGACGGCACGCGCCAATGCGCCGCCCCGCATCACCTCCGCCCCGGTTACAAACGCTACTCCAGACAATACTTACCGTTACGATGTGACTTCGCTCGATGCGGATGGGGACCCCGTAACCTACTCGCTCGCGAGCGCCCCCTCCGGCATGAAGATAAATCCCTTGGGGCAGATCATCTGGACGCCCGCGCGCGGACAACTCGGCAGTGCGAAGGTCACGGTTCACGCTCGCGATGAATTCGGCGGCTCGGACACCCAAGCCTTCAACATTAGCGTCGTGGCGGACACCGAGCCTCCCTCGCTCCAGTTCAACCTTATCCAGGGCCTCATCAATCCGGATAGCGGTGAGTGGGCCGCGGACCTAGGCAGCAGATTCGTCGTTCAGCTTGCGGCGGTAGACAACGTGGGAGTCGCTTCCCGAAACCTGTTTCTGGGTAGCACCCAAGTGCCGCTCGATGCGCGCGGCGTGGCTTCTATTCCCGTCGAGCGCGGCGGCTTTCTTACCCTGCGCGGTGTGGCAGCGGATTTCGCGGGCAACTCTAACTCTACCACGCGCACGGTGCTCTTTCGCGATCCGAATGCGGAGAGCACTTCTGCCATCATCATCCACAGCCCAACCAATAACGCTGTCATCAGAAAGCCCGTCCCGATTACCGCATCGATCACTAGCCTCGTGGACATCGCGTCCATTTCATGGGGCTTCGCACCGGCTTCCGAGATCGATCCCAGGGGAGTCAGCATTACCCATCCTGCTTTCATCATTCTCGGCACCACGAATGTGCCTGTCGGAACGCGCTCCCTTGCGAGCGCCACGCTCGGCACATTCGATCCGACGACGCTCCAGAACGACAGTTACGTGCTGGCCGTGGCCGCCAGCGACATCAACGGCAACAGTTGGACGGAACCCGTCACCGTCAGCCTCGAAGGAGACTTGAAGTTCGGGGAATTCCGGGTGCAGTTCACCGACCTCGCCATCCCCGTGGCGGGCCTCCCCATCCAGGTGACGCGTGTCTACGATAGCAGGCTTGCAGGGGTGCGAGGGGATTTCGGTTTCGGCTGGTCGCTCGGGGTGCAGGATGCGAAAATCAGGGAATCGCTCGACAAGGAAGGTTACTTGAGGCCCCAGGCTCGGGTCTACCTGAATGGCCCCGATGGCAAACGGCTCGGGTTTACCTTTGCTCCAGACCCCTTTGGGGCGCTCTTCGCGGGTGTCTTCTGGCGTCCGCGCTTTACGGCTGACCCCGGCGTGTTCGACCGGCTGGAAGCGCCAGGCGAACAAATCGCCTACCCGGAAGGCGGAGGCTTTGCCGCTGCCATCGCGGCACTTTCCGATCCCTACAATCCGGCCTCGTATTTCCTGACCACCAAAGACGGGACGCGCTACGAATACGAGCAAGGCCGTGGGTTGAGAAACGTCACGGACTTGAGCGGAAACCGACTCGTATACTCGGACGATGGCATTTTCCACTACAACGCTGGCAACACCGCTCCTGACCAGTCGGTGCGCTTCGTGCGCGATCCTCAAGGGAGAATCTCCGAAATCGTTTCGCCTGATGGAAGCACGCTTCGCTACGGCTACGACGGCCGGGGAGACCTCCGCTCTTTCTCGGATCAGGTCACCAATACCACGAAATACGTTTATTCTGTGAGTCGTCCGCATTTCCTGACGAACATCGTCGATTCGCTGGAGCGGGATGCGCTCCGTCTCGAGTACGACGAGGTGGGGCGGCTAAGCATGGTGCGGGATGGTTCTGGCAATCCGATTTCGCAGGACTTCGAGGCCGATTCCAACACGGGCACGTTTACGGATGCCAATGGCAACGTGACGGTCGCGCAGTTCGACGAGCGGGGGAACGAAACGGTGCGGATGCTCCCCGGCGTCTTCACCAACTACTTCGTTTACGATGGAAACAACAATCTCCTTTCCTCGACAAACGGACGGGGGTATTCGACGAACTACACCTACGACCTGTCCGGCAACGTCACTTCCATCACCGATGCGCTCTCGAACCGCACCACGATTGTCTACAACTCCCTGAACAAGCCCACCGCCGTCACGAACGCCCTGGGCCAGGCGCTTCACCTGGACTACAACGCGGCGGGGCAGCTCACGCAAGTAGTGAATAACGCGGGCTTTGTCACGCGCGTAACGCGCGACCCGCAGGGCCGCGTAACGAGTCTCACGGATGCCACGGGCACGAATACGACCTTCTTCGATTACGAGAGTGGCTGTGCCTGCGGCCGCCCCGGCAAGGTGACCAACCCGGACGGGTCGTTCCGGCTCTACGAATACAATGCCCTCGGGCAAACGAACCGCATCGTGAACGAACTGGGCGCTGAGACGCTCTTTCATTTCGATGACAGCGGCAAACTCCTCTGGAAGCGGGATGCTCTGAGCAATTTCACGCATTTCTACTACCGGGGGCCGCTCCTCACCAATATCGTGGATGCCTTGGGCCGGAGCACCCGCTTCGAGTACGACGCGCTGAACCGGACGAACAAGATTATCGACGCGGAAGGGGGCGTGGTCGAGTTCCGCTACGACGGGAATGGCAACCGCACCCATGTGATCGATGCGGTGACCAACGTTACGCGGTTTGTCTATGATAGCGCGAATCGGGTCACGAACCAGATCGATACTTTCGGGCGCACCAACTTCTTTGCTTTTGATCCCGCTGGGAACCGCATCGAAGCGATTGACCGGAACGGCAAGCGGCGCACCTTCGCCTATGACGCCTTGAACCGGATGACGAACGAGCTCTGGTGGGAAGGAACCAATGTGGTGCGAAGCATCGAGTTTCAGTTTAATGAACTCGGGGTGCAGACGCTCGCCGCCGATCCGGCGGCGCGTTACGAATACGGCTACGATGAATTGAATCGGCTGGAACGGGTCCTGGCGAAGTCCGAGGGCGTGCCCGACTTCACGCTGGTTTACAATTACTCGAAGCTTGGGCAGGTGGAGTCCGTCACGGACAATTGGGGAGTAAGAGTCGGCTCCATCTACGACAATCGGGGGCGGCTTTCGAACCGCACATGGCAAGGGGGAGGAGCAGACTCAGCCCGTGTGGATTTCCATTACGACGAGACCGGGAACCGCACGTTCCTGGAGCGGTTCTCCGATCTGGAGGGGCTAAACCGCATCGGGTTCACGACCAATGCATACAACCATGCCGGCATTGTCACGAACATCACCCACCGGGGAGCGGCGGGCGAGGAGCTGGCTCGATACGACTATGGGTTCGATGCGGCTTATCAGATTCGGCACTGGGCGATCAATGGAGCGCCCTCGGCGTTCGATTACGACCGGACCGGGCAGCTCACGAATGCGGTGAATGCCACGCTCCCGAATGAAGAGTTCCGGTTTGATGCGAATGGCAACCGCACTGGCCCGCAGAGCGGTGGGAATTACACGGTGGGAGGGAACAACCAGATTCGGTCAGACGGCAAGTTCGATTACGGCTACGACTTCGAAGGGAACATGACTTCCCGCACGAATCTCGCCACGGGGGCTAGCACGCGCTATGAGTTCGATCACCGCAACCGGCTGGTGGCCGTGACTGATCGGGATGGACGCGGGACGGTCACACAGACTGTGGGGTTCGCGTATGATGCGATGAATCGGCGCCTGAGCAAAACGGCGAATGGTGTTGTCAAGCGGTTTCTCTACAATGGGGACGATTCGTGGGCCGATCTCGATGGGACGGGGACAGTGACGGCCCGATACCTCCACGGCGAGAGGATTGATGAGCTGCTCGCGCGAAGTCGCGCGAGCGACGGGCGCGGCTGGTATCTCACCGACCATCTCGGCACCGTGCGCGACATCGCGAACGCGGCAGGCGCAGTCGTTGCGCATGTGGACTACAGCAGCTTTGGGCAGGCGCTCGGCGTCAGTAATCCGGCGGCGGTGGATCGATTCTTGTTCACGGGGCGCGAATTAGATGAAGAGGCGGGACTGTATTTTTATCGAGCCCGCTACTACTCCTCAGATCTTGGTCGCTTTTTAAGCGAAGACCCAATCGGGTTTGAGTCGGGAGATAGGAACCTTTTCCGATACGTAGGCAATTTACCTGTGTTCGCGAATGACCCGTACGGCCTAGTTTCATTAGTGGAGTATAAAACGACTCTAACTTTGGCCGCCATAATCGGAGCCACCGTTGGAACGGTTACATACACATTGTGCGTAGTCTTTTTCCAACCCAATGGCGATCTTTCAGTTCAAAAGCTGGCCAAAGTCGCAGTGACCAGCGCTATTGGCGCAGTTTCAATTCGGATAGGATTTCTGTATAGCAGAGTTGGATTTCTGGTAAGGGCGGGAGGTAAACCATATCCAGGGCTAATTGGGATTGGAATTGCCGCTGCCTCTTTTGCAGCCGAGGCGATTCTCAAGGATTGCGACTTTGTCAGTCTTGGACTTTTAAGTCCATTCTGAGACGTGAATCATTTCATCAATATTGGCATTAAGGAATTTATGTTAACAGTTGGAGCAAACTCCATCGAGCGAATGCAAACGCAAGGACGAACCCAATTACAGCGAAGAACACATCAGCCAGAACCAGAAACCAAAATAATTTGGGGCGCCCAATGCGCGACACGGAGTAGTTTGCCTTCTCCGCAGATAGTCCGCCATCATCCCCACCGCTGATAAGCGCCACCGTCAAGGCGAGTAGCCAGCGGGCACCAGCACCTTTTCCGCAGCCCGTAGAGATAGCTTGAAAGGCATTCGCTGCGGCAACCACAGCAAATCCTGCAAATACCGTGAAAACAAACAGAACGCACGCACCCAGTATCCAATTCAGCATGTATTGACCTCATAAATTCGGAACCCCGCTCGACGGCCAGCGCCACGAACGTTTGTATCGGCGGGGATTGGCCTGGCCCTATTTGCAGCGGGCCAGACACTGCTGCACTTTCTGCTGCCGTTTAATCCAGACTACACACCACCACGCGCGACCATGGTTTGTAAGTCGAACAGAGTTTCCTCGTGTCCCTGGGGCGGCGAGCCAAGATGCGGCGCTCTCCGCTGTCGGGAATCAACCGCCTCATACCGAATACTCCCGCTCAAGCTGGATCGCGGTGCGCGTCCGTGCTGCATTGGTGACGATAGTGAAGAGAACGCCTTTTGACGTGTAATAGGCCGAACGCAGTTCTCCGCCGTGTTCCAGAGCCAGAAAGTTGGCCTCGGCCGTTTCCTGCTCCACGTTGCCCCAATCGTCGGAGAGGTGTTTCAGCATAGCGACCCACACTTCGTCGCCAGTTAGCGCCGCTTGCGCGGCTTTGCTGACGACCCATCCTCCTTTTTCAAACCCAAGCGTAACACTGAATGCTTTCGGATCTCCAATCACCAGGCCATCCAATTCGCTGCGAGAAGTAGGCCGGAGCCTGGTGATATACTCTGCGTCGAGCAGCAGTTCGGGGTCCAGTGAGGCTTTCGAAGCTACTTTCTGCTCGGGTGACGGCGGTTTCGTATTCCGTCGATGCATTGGTTTCATGTGTCATTTCCCTCCAGCAGTGTAATCCGAGCAGCGCCCGATCGCTCCCGCAACAGAGCACGGACGATCAACCCTCCGTCCAATTATTCGTGTCGCAGGTTCTCCGCCCAACTCCTCACCCATCCTATCACGATTCCGATCCTATAAGCCAGGAGGAAGATGGTCATGCGTCGCGGCTATTCCTTCCCCCTTGCCAAGGCTTTCGATGGCTCGGTAACGAGTCGGAGCGTGGATGGAAGTGCTGGGTGAAACTCCTCACGCGTTCCGAGAAATGTGTCCTTGATGGTGCATCAGTCCCGTTTCCACGCCCGGCGATACCGGTCGTGATAATCACGAATCCTGGCTTGGTATTGGGCCGGATCGTTCTCCTTGAGGTGCAGCAGATTCGCCAGCTTTTCCGATGCTTCGATCATGAGCCGCCGCATCTCGCTATCGGTGATGCGGCTGTTACCCGCACATCCAGAAGCGGCGACCATTTCCCCGCATGAAGTTCCTCGATAGACCCATTGCGGAAGGCGAGCTCCGTGGGCGGGTTCGCTTCATCCCGAAGCGTGAGAATCTTCTCCGGCGAAGTCGGCTGGACTGGCGTTGTTTCCAATTGAGGAACGGGGATGCTCGGCTTGTCACCACCTGCCATGTCAGTCTCGCCCGTGTGAAAAATGTGCTGCTCTGAGAAGCATGGGATGCCGCGCTCTCCAGACTCGATTCACCTTCTCTTGAGCACATTATTGCGCGAATCGCACCAAGATAGCCAGGGGCGCAGGGGATAATATCGTTACGCACCCTGCTACTGGAACTGCTTCCACTTTACCGCTTGATCAGCCACATTCAGCGCGCGAGAACTTCACATTGCTTCACTTCATTCGACGTTTCGGATTGCGGCCTTCAAAACGTCCCCGAGATTCAGTTCGAGAGCCTCCGCTACCCGAAGCAGAGAATCCAACGTAGGATTCTGGGACTGGTTTTCAAACCGACTCATCGTTGACTGATTAAGACCCGTGAGCACAGCGAGGCCATTTTTGGACAAATTCCGCCGCTTTCGTTCTTCACCGATCAAGCGAACGACTTCAGCCGCTACTGCAGCGCGCCTTTGGGCTTTCGTCACGCTGCATGACTACCGGAAATGGTGTTTGACAGGGGATATGCATAAAAGCATAGTCTTGAACGTATGATTCTACGACGACTTGGACCGGATCCCCACGCCGGGGGCGCGAAATCGGCCGGGTGCAGCGGCTGCCCGGACATTTTTGAACTGGAGGATGGCGATTTTGCCATCATCGGCATCAACATCACCCGCCGGGCCAAGCCGAAATTGCCACCCTCGGCCGGCTGTGGTCCCGACGAATCCATCGTCCGGGTGCCCCGAAAAACCCTGATCCTCGCGAGACCGGACATTCCCGAACGCCTGTAGTTCGAGGATTTCGAAGCGACCCGCCGTTATGCTACCGTTGCCGGGTGGCACCACTCTTCGAATTCCTCCAGGCGCACTGGTTCGATCTCGTCCAAACCCTTGGAATTCTGGCGGGACTGGTCTTTACCGCAGCAACCCTGCGCGGGGAAATGGCGAGTCGCAGGCTCTCGAACCTCCTTGCCCTCAAACAGGAGCACCGGGAGCTTTGGAACACCATCCACGCGTCGCCTGAACTTTCTCGCATCCTCAACCTCGAGACCGATCTTCTAGCCCATCCCATGACCTCCGCCGAGCAGGTCTTTTTGCGCCAGGTGATTGTCCATGTGGCGACCTCGTGGGAACTGATGCGGGAGGGAACTCCGCTCGATCTGTCTGCCTTCCGAAATGATGTCGGCCAGTTCTTTCGCCTGCCGCTCCCGCACCAAGAATGGCAGACCATTCGGAGGTCTCAGAAGCGGGAGTTTGTGACGTTTGTCGAAACGGCAGTTGACGACATGACGCCGCCACCGACCCCTGAATAGCGTAACGGGCCTCGGCATAGCGTTTTGTTGATTGAGTCTGGATACAAGCGCAGCCCCCGGCAATCCTCTTGGAATAGCCGCTGTGCCATCGTCGCGCAGCGTAGCCAGTAGCGCTAACAGTCTTTGTCCATGAAAACAGGATGATGCGGCGGGTGCATTCTGAGACGAGCGCGGTTGGACCTTCGCGTTAGCACTGTCTTCTTAAGCGCTGTCCCAACGCGCCCGTCTCAGAACCCGAATCAGTTTTCCGTCTGGACCAAAGCCCGCCGCCGCTCCACTTCCAGGAGGTGTTTACCTGATCATACAAATCCCTCCTCAACGTTGCGCTCCCGGCGGGCTTTGGCCCAGACCGAAAGCGGCCGACGCTCAAGGCGATGACGATACCTGAAGAGGCGGCCAACGAGGCGGGCAACTCGGACCGCACCGGGACCAGCGCCAGGACAGCGCTCGTCCCGGTGAGAAAAATGGCAGAGTCGATTTCCGCCGTGACAGCCGCGCAGAACCGGTTCGCCAAGATGTGATAAACAGGAGCATTTCGCCTGGGAACTCAGCGACCCTGCTTCTGCGCGGCTGTCACGGCCGAAAGAGTTAACGGTGTATGGCTGACGCGGAGCTTGCTGGCGCCCCTGTTGTAACTGCATCCGGTTCGCTCAAATTGACGTGCGCGCAAGACGAATCCGGGGCGATTTTACCGACGATGGCCGCCGCCTCAAGGTTGTCCGCCCTGCCGCCCTCGGCTCCACCTGTGACCCGGCGGCCCTCTCGGGGTGCTGGCTTCGATGATTCATCGTGGAAGGCTCCGGTTCAAAACAAATCCTTGGCACCGCCAAACGCCCAGGTTTGCCCGGCTATGATACGCGCCCAGTTTAATCCCAATCGGGAAAGCCCATCTCTTTCAACGACAGCGCGCTGCCGCTTTCGCCCGGCAGCTCCGCCCGGTCTCCCTCCATGCGATCGGAAGCCTGATTCTTGGTTAAGTCGAGGGCCTCGGCGAGTTCCGCCTGCCGTTGGTGGAGCGACGCCAACGCAGCCGCATATTCAAACGGTTGCTCCGTCCGTGCCGCGACTTCCATTGCCCTCTTTCGAGCCGCTCCCAACGAATCCTCCACGGCCCGCAGCCGTTCCTCAAGGCTCTGGACGGCGTATTCCAGAGAACGAATCGTCCCAAGAGCCGATTCGCTCACCTTTGCTTCATGGGTCGCTTGCCCGCAGAGCAGCAGCACCGGGCCTTGCAAAGGACTTAAGCCCATCCGGAGTTCGAAGCCCGCAAACGAGCCCAACACCTTTTCACCCCCTCGGAACTTGAAAGCTTCGCGGTTCAGGAGTTCCCCAGCCACTCCGCGTTCGTGGAGGAACTCACTCCCAAGTTGAAGTCGAAACTGGTCGCCGCGCGTCTCCTGCCGGGTGACAAGGTCGGTGCGCATCGCCTCCCGCCGTCGTTCCAACCGGGGGAGTTCCTCCGCCAGGCGGCGCTCCTCCCACCTTAGTTGAGATACCGACGCGATATGCTGTGTTTGCAGTCGGGAAAGGCGTGCCACCTCGGCATCGACCGTGGCTTTCTCTCTCACCAGGGGATTCCCCGACGCAATCGCCTTCACTTCCGCATAGGTGAGTGCCGTCCCGTCGATATCTTCAATCCGTCGCAACGCGCCTTCACCAGCCATGACTTGGGCAATGAACCGGGCTTTTGTTTCCAGGGTTTGCCACATGTAGGCATCGAAAGAGCCTTCCGTCACATAGCGAAAGATTTCCACTTCCGGGTTCAAGTTCCCTTGACGAAGAATACGGCCTTCTCGCTGCTCGACATCGGCCGGTCGCCACGGCGCGTCCAGATGGTGGAGGGCCAGAAGCCTTTCCTGGACATTTGTCCCAGAACCCATTTTGGCCGTGCTTCCCAGAAGAATCCGCACGCGCCCCGCGCGGACATCCCGGAAGAGCCCTGCTTTGGAGGCGTCTGTCTCAAAGTCCTGCATGAAGGCGATTTCTTTGAGGGGCACGCCGCGGGCGATAAGCTTGTCTCGAATCTCTCCATAAACCGAAAAGCCGTGCCCAGGCGTGGAAAGATCGCAAAAAACCATCTGCACGCCGCGCCGGTCAGCCGACTCCCGCCAGAGCCGTTCTAACTGGCCCACGGCGAGATTCACTTTGCTGTCCGGATGATCGGGGAGCGATTGGTCGTAAAGCCTGAGATCCAAGGCGGCTTTCCGGCCATCGCCGGTCACCATGAGCATATTGTCCACGCTCGGGTCGGTGCGCCGGGAGCGAAGCGCCTCGGCCCTCTCGACCAGGGCCGCGACAATTTTCTTAAGTTCGGGACTCGGCGGGGCGCTCACGACGGTTGGCTTTCCATTTTTTAGCGCAGGCACCGGAAGCTGCAACATCGTTTGGGTTTGAATATCGGCCACCTGGCAAAACTGCTGCATCAATTCCGGCACATTGATGAAGCGGGCAAAGCGTGTGTTGAGCCGGTAACCGGAGCCATCTGGAGACAGCTCCATCGCGGTGACGGGCTCTCCGAAGGTTGCCGCCCAGGAATCAAAATGATGAAGACTTAAACGCTCCAGCGCGCCCATCTGGAGGTAGCGCTGCATCGTGAACATTTCGGCCACGCTATTGGCAATCGGGGTGCCCGTCGCAAAGACCACGCCCCCTCCACCATTTCGGCTTTGGATATGGGAGACTTTCAAGAACATATCCATCGCCCGCTGGGAAGCGGTTTGCGGCAACCCCGCTACGCGGGTCATTTTGGAGACATAGAACAAATTCTTGAAATGATGCGCTTCATCCACGAAGAGCCGGTCTACCCCCAATTCCTCGAAGGTGACGGGGCTATCCTTTCGTTCCCGACCGGCCAGTTCCTGGAGGCGGGTTTCGAGGCGCTTTTTCGCCCGCTCCAGCACCTTAACGGTGCGGAAATCTTCGTCCCCTCGCCACCGTTCCGCGGCGAGAGACAACTCGTCCATCTGTTTCTGAAAAAACGCTCTTTCCGTCTCCAGCGACACTGGAATCTTTTCGAACCCGGCATGGGTGACAACGACCGCATCCCAGTTCCCGGTTGCAATCCGGCTCATGAGCAGCTCCCGCTTTCCCTTCTCAAAATCCTCCTTGCCGGCCACGAGAATGTTCGCCGCGGGATACAGGGTGAGAAGTTCCGCCGAGAACTGGCCCAGCATATGGTTCGGGACGGCAAAAAGCGGCTTTCGGGCGAGGCCCAGCCGCTTAAGCTCCATCGCGGCGGCTACCATTGTGTAAGTCTTTCCCGCCCCCACCACATGGGCGAGAAGGCAATTGGGTGTTTGAAGAATCCGCCAGATAGCAGCCTTTTGATGCGGGCGGAGGGTGACGGCCGTGCTTGCTCCCGGCAGAGTGAGGTGCTCGCCTGAGAATGTGCGAAGCCGGTTGCCATTAAATTCCGCGTTATATCGTTCCGCGAGCCGGTTCCGGCGAGATTCATCCTCCCAGATCCATCGCTGGAAAGCTTCCTTTAGCTTCTGTTGCTTGTCGCGAGCAGCCTCCGTGGCTGGGGCATTAATCACCAGACGGCCGTCCCGATCTTCGTCATGAACCGTGGGTGTGCGAAGGTTCAGTGCATCCTGGAGAAGTTCGATGGCACCTCGCCGGTCGGTGCCCCAATCGGCGGTGTTCGCCACGGAATGCTCGGCGCTCCACGAGGCGTGGATGACCCATAAGCCCAGTTCCGGCACATGACTGACCCGAATGCCTCTTTCCTGCAGGAGCGATTGGATAAATTCCTGGATATCTTCCGCCGGAATCCAGACGCTCCCCAGCCGGGCATCGATTTCTTCGGCCTGAAGTTCCGCGGGTTGCACAAGGCGCAGCGCCGCCACGTTTGTGGCATACCGCGCGTCGATGATTGCGGCGGCTTCGGCCACGGCAAGCTTGGCGCGCACATTGCCGGCCAGATAGGCATCGTCTGGCTCCCACTGGTTCGTTTGCGGATCGAGAAAGACAGCACCTTTCAGTTCCTCCAGAAACTGGGAGGGCGGCCGGTGGAGCAGTCCGGTGAGATATTCCAGGTCGACCCGGCCTCGGGCGTTGAGAGTCAGAAGAAGCGCATCCTTGGGGCAGGTGATCTCTTGCCGTGGGGCAGAACGCTGGATGGTGCGTTCCCGGAAGATGGCGGCTTTTTCCGCCCGCTTTCTTTCCGAGTTGTATCGTTCCAGGGATAAAAGGAGTGGCAAGTCTGGGTCGCCCCGAAAGGCATTCTGATTAACGCTTTCCGAGACAAAGCCGAACCGGGAGACGAATCGGTCATAAGCTTGGTTCAGGAGATGCCGGGCCACTTGGATATCGGCCTCGCGCCCTTCCTCGATTTGGGAGCGAAGGCAGCGCCGCACCGCCTCGCGGAGTCCAATAAGCCCTCGGAGCCGCGCGGCGGCGGTGGGGGAAAGTCCCGAGACGAAGCGCAGGGAATCGCCGACCCGCTGGGCGAGTTCGCCGTTGCCCAAAGTGTACGCATTGGGCTTCAGGTCGGGTGCGAAGGTTGGAGGCATCTCGACGGGTGCAGGAGCCTTTCGCGGTTGAAACACCTTCTCTGGAAAGTGTGGGAGTGTGTTCGATAGCTCCACGGCGAGTTCGGTGTCGTGGCTCTCTAGCGTCGGCTCGCCGCCGCGATACATCTTTCCCGTGAGCCGCATCTCTCCCAGCATCATTTCTGGGTGCGCCGCGAAGTACTCATTGATAGGAAGGCTATCACCCGTCGAGTTCTGAAAGGGGACCACCTCTCGAAAGGAGGAGCCGGAAGGGGCTTCGCCTAGAAGGCGCTTACGGAGCACGATGAGGTCGGTGGTGACCTCCGTATGGGCGTTTTTCTGAAAGGTGGTGTTGGGCAGGCGAATAGCGCCTAGAAAATCCGCTTCGCGGGCCATGAACTCGCGGGGAGCCTTATCGGCTTTATCCAAGGTGCCCCGCGAAGTGACGAAGAGGAGAAGCCCGCCCGGACGGAGTTTCGCGAGAGTGGCCGCGAAGAAGTAATCGTGGATTCGAAATTTCCAGGCTTTTAGTTTCGGATCGTACGGACGATAATCCCCGAAAGGAATATTCGAAAGGGCGGCATCGAAATAACCATCCGGCAGAGTTGCTTTCTCGAAGGGCTCATGCCGGATATCTGCGTCGGGATAGAGCATTTTCGCGATCCGGGCCGAGACCGCATCGATTTCAATGCCGGTGATGTGAGATCCGCCGTTCATCGCATCTGGCATGAGGCCCAGGAAATGCCCAATACCGCAGGCAGGTTCCAGGATGCGGCCGGAGCGGAAACCGAGGCGCTCGAGGAGCGCATACATCGACTTGATGACGAGGGGCGTGGTGTAGTGCGCATTCAGGGTGGTGGCCCGCGCGGATTCCAGTTCGTCGTGGGTCAGAAGGGACTCCAGGCGCGTCCGCGCCTCGTTCCACTCGGAATGGAGGGGATCGAACACCTGGGACAGCGCCCCCCAGCCGACGTACCGCACGAGAACATGCTTTTCGGAATCGGTCGCAAGGCGCGTCTCGGATTCGATTTGTTTGAGGAGTTCGATGGCGTCCAGATTGGCCCGGCATTTGGTTTTAAGAGAGCCGGAGCCAATCCGGTCACCCTCGGTAATGCGGTAGTTTCGCGTGTTGCGGAGGGGTTCGGAGTCAGGCTCGGGAGCTTTCGCGATGGGAACGTGGTGCTCCACCTGTGCCGGCGTGAGTTTCGGTATCTCAGTGGATGCGGTCTCCCTGGCCGGCTGGGGAGGCTTGAAGAGCGGAGAGTCTCCGGAGGTGGGGGAAAGCTGTGGTGTCGAAGGTGGCGGAAAGGAAAAGAGATCGAGCTGAAGTGCGCTCTCTGGTTTTCTCCCTTTTGCCGCGTGGTATAGCCCCACCGTTATTCCCCCGTTCCATCATCCTGATTTTTTTCGCGTGAAACAAGGGGGTGTCGGTCGCGCATCAGTTGGGAACGTGTGCGGGCCGAGACCGGTCGACAGCCTGTATCTGCCGGTGCTCCCCGAGAACACTCGCGAATGAGTACTCCAAAGCATCGACCAATCTTGTGGATTTCCCAGAAAGCCGGCCTTAATCAATGCATGTCTTTCGACCCCGATGCGATGCGCGCCAAAATAGCCGTCCTGGCTGCTAAAGGCGTGTTCATCGGCACCTCCTCATGGAAGTATGCCGGTTGGCGGGGGCAACTGTATGATGAGGCCCGCTACGTCTATCGGGGCAAATTCGCCGAAAGCCGATTCGAGCGAAACTGCCTGGCTCAATACGCCGAAGTGTTCAAGACGGTCTGTGTGGACGCCGCCTACTACACTTTTCCACGCCCGGAGTATCTCCAGGGACTGGCCGATCAGGTTCCGCCAGATTTCCTGTTTGGCCTCAAAGTCACCGATGCCATCACGCTCAAGAAGTTCCCCAATCTGCCTCGCTTCGGCGTCAAAGCCGGACAACGCAACGCCGACTTCCTCAACGCGGACCTCTTCGCGAGTGCCTTCCTGAAGCCATGCGAGGTCATTCGTCCGAACATTGGCATCCTGATGTTCGAATTCTCCCGCTTTTACCCCAGCGACTACGCGCATGGGAGCGAGTTTGTGGCCGACTTGGACCGTTTTCTCAGCGAGCTTCCCAAGGGCTGGCCCTACGCCATCGAAATGCGCAACAAGCACTGGCTGGTACCCGATTACTTTGCCTGTCTGGCCCGGTACGGCGTCACGCATGTCTTCAACTCCTGGGAAGCCATGCCTTCCGTGACCGAACAATGGGCGCTTCCCGGCAGCATCACCAACCCTTCCCTGCTGGCCGCCCGATTTCTCCTCAAACCCGGCCGCAAGTACGAGGACGCGGTCAAGACCTTCCAGCCGTATGACCAGACCAAGGAAGTGAACGAGGAGGCCCGGAAAGCCGCCGGAACGATCATCAAGCATGCGCTGGCCGCCACCGGTGGCAATCTGGTTCGCGCGCTGATCTTCATCAACAACCGGCTGGAAGGAAACGCTCTGAACACCATCGCGGCCATTCTGGACTCGGAAGACTTGGGCTAGATCGTCCCGCGTGCGAGCAAGTGTTTGGTCACCAGCGCCAGGTCCTCGTCCCGCAACGCTTCCTCAAATGCCGCTGTGATCGGCGGCAGCCACTCTTGAAACGCACTCCCGCCGTCGTTCGCCAAACGCGTCAGCCATTCGCCCGTTTCACTGGCCAGCGACCTGTCAACCGGGCGCAACAGCACTTGTCTGCCGTGCGCGCCGCCGATCCAACCCACGGGCATCCCGGCCAGACCCGTTTCGGGGTGAAAGCGGCACCAGAGCAGCCGCACCAGCGCCCGATGGAGATGAATTGCGTGAGCACCGAATGGTCCGACCCAGACGTACCCCTCCATCGGCGCAGTTACGACCGCCAGTTCCAAGCCGCCGGACTCTACCCGCCAGCCCAAAAACCTCTTCGGCCCTGGCCAGACCCCCGCGCGGTTGAAGCGCGGCCTCAGCGTCCGCAGGAGTTCGGATTCCCGGCGCAACGCGGCGCTTTCATCGTCGCACTCCTCCCAGCCGATTCGTTCCACGAGATGCAACAGGCGCAACGTGCGGCGCGCCATTCGTTCGGGATTGGCCACCCGGTAGCTGCCGAGCCGATGCCGGAGATTCTTGGCCTTCCCCACGTAAAGGACGGTTTCCGCCGCGCCGCGCATGAGGTACACGCCGGGCGTCTCCGGAAGCCGGCGGAAAAACTCCCGCCCGAACCGTTCGACGAGCGGTTGCGGGTCGGGCCAGAGTCGTTGTTGCACCGGCGGCATGGGCGGCGGAGAGGGTGAATAACTCAGCGTTGACGCGGGGGGAAGTCAATACTACTCGTATGGATAGTCATGACCGAATTGACCGACACCCAACGCCGCGTCCTGGAATTCGTCCGGTCGAAGTTGCAGGCCGGAGCGTCCGCGCCGACGTTCCGCGAGATTACGGCTCAATTCGGCTGGAAAAGCCACCGGGCGGCGGCCTGTCATGTGGAAGCCATTCGGCGCAAGGGCTGGCTCGTCTCCGATCCCGGGAAAAACCGCTCTCTGCGACTGGCACGGCCCCTCGCTCCGACGGCGGAGATTCCCCTCTTTGGGACGATTCCCGCCGGGTTCGGACAGGAACGCGCGCAGGAATCGGACGCATGCATCCGCGTGGACGTGGCCACCCTTGGCTTCAAGCCGACTCAGAAGACGTTTGCTTTGCGGGTGGTGGGAGATTCGATGCTCGGGGTCCACATTTGCGACGGAGACATCGCTGTGTTCGAGCATGGGGCGGAACCGCGTTCGGGACAGATCGTAGCCGCTCTGATCGACGGCAAAAGCACTCTCAAGACGTTCGTGCTGAAGAACCGGAAGCCGTTCCTCAGGGCCGAGAACCCCAAGTATCCCAACCTGATCCCGTCCGAAGAATTGGTCATTCAGGGGGTCTTGAGAACCCTTATCCGTCAGGCTTCCGCCTGATCCCGGGAGGCACGCCGTGCCGCGCAGCATAGTCCATCTCGACGCCGATGCCTTCTTCGCGGCGGTCGAGCAGGCGTCCAACCCTTCGCTGAGGGGGAAGCCGGTGGCCGTGGGGGGCGAGAAGCGGGGCATCATCGCTTCCGCCTCGTATGAGGCTCGCGCCTTTGGGGTCTTTACCCCGATGCCCACCGTCCGGGCGCGCAAACTCTGTCCCAAGCTCATCGTGTTGCCGGGGGACTTCGAACGGTATGAGCAGTTCAGCCGGTGGATGTTCGGCTATTGCTACGACTTCACCCCGGACGTCGAGCAAACCTCCATCGACGAAGGCTATTTCGATCTCACGGCCAACCGAAACAAGTCCGCTGTGGACATTGCCCGCACCATCCGCAAGGCCATTGGCCAGCGGCTCAAGATCACCGTCAGCGAGGGGATCGGCTCCAACAAGCTCGTCAGTGCGGTGGCGTCGAAGCTCCACAAACCCGATGCCTTTCAGGAGATTCCTCCGGGGCAGGAAGCCGCCTTTCTTCAGCCGCTCCCCAACAAATGGCTGCCGGGCATCGGCCCCAAGACCAGCCTCCGGCTCAACGCGGCCGGATTGGCGTTAATCCGGCACATCGCCGCCACTCCCGTGGACATGCTCGGGTTGGTGCTCGGGAACCAAGCTTGGACGATCCGGCAGTTCGCGCACGGCGTGGACGAGCGCCCCCTCATTCCCGCCGGGGAACCGCAGAAGAGCTTCAGCCAGCAGGAGACTTTTGGGAAAGACCTGACGGACGAGGATTACGTCGAAGCCGTTCTCCGCCGGATGGCCGATCACCTGTTTGCCACCGTGCGCCAGGAAGGCCGCACCGTCCGCACCCTGACGATCAAAGTCCGATACAACGACTTCGCGGAGGATCAATGCAGCGAAAGCCTCATCGAGCCGACCGACCTGGAAACGGATATCTACGGGCGGCTCCGACCGATGCTCCGGGCCGCCTGGAAACGGCGCATCAGCCTCCGCCTCGTTTCCCTGAAGCTGTCGAATGTCTACGGGCGGCGCTTCGCCAGCGAACTCCCCCTCACGGTCGGGATGCAGCGGCAAGGCGCGGAGTCCCGGCTGGCCAGCTCCATCGATCACCTGCGCCAAGCGCGTGGCGCGTCCGTTATCCTGCGGGGCCATGATCTGCGCTTGCGGGAAGCTCCCCGGGAAGCTTTGGCGGCTGAGCCGACCCCAACTCCGGCGAAGGCGCGCCGACTGGTGGCAGCACCTCGTCGAACTGGCGAGCCTTATGTGCCGCTCCGGGTCCACAGCCATTATTCCTTCCTGGACTCGACGCTCTCTCCCGCTGCCATTGTCGCGTTGGCCAAGGAACATGAACTCCCGGCGGTGGCGCTGACAGACACCGGGAACCTGCACGGCGCGGTCGAGTTTGCCCAAGCCGCCCGCACGGCAGGAGTAAAGCCGATCTTTGGCGCGGAACTGCGAATCGGGGAATCTCCGCTGTTGCTCTATGCGGAGTCCGCCCAAGGCTATCACCACCTCTGCCGGTTGTTGTCGCGGCAGGCCGCGCGCACCGCGCAGGCCGACGAAGCTTCCGTGGCCGGCCAGCAACGGCAATCCCTGCGGCTGGACGCACTGAACGGGCTCACGGAGGGTCTGATCGCCGTCAGCGACGAGGCGCGGGTGGCAGAACTGTTCCCCAACGCCTTCTATCCGCTCGTGACGGCGCGGCACTCCAATTCGTGCGGGGTTGCCTGTCCTGCCGTCCATTACGCCCATCCGGGCGACCGCCAGAAGTACGACATCCTCCAAAGCATCCGCACGCTCACGCTTTTGCGCGAAACCCACCCGGAGAAGCGAACTGCCGGACGGCTTCATTTCCGGCCGCCCGCTGAAATGGCTTCAGCCTGTCAGGAACAACCGGAATGGCTGCGGCATGGTTTGGAGATCGCCGAGCGGTGCCAGTTCGAGCTGCCGTTCGGCCCGCCGCAGTTCCCCGCCTTTCATCCACCGGATGGCTCCACGTCCACCACCTTTCTCCGCCGGTTGGTCCGGCAGGGATTGCAACGGCGATATCGGGAGCGGGCTCCGCAGTTCGCGGCCCAAGCGGAAGAGGAGCTGAACATCATCGCCACGGTGGGCTACGAGGACTACTTCCTCATCACCTGGGATTTGCTCCAGACCTGCCAGGCCGAGGGGATCGAATGGATCACGCGCGGTTCGGCGGCGGATTCGCTGGTCTGCTACTGCCTTGGCATCTCCGATGTCTGCCCGATCCGGTTCGATCTGTTTTTCAAACGCTTCCTGAACCCGGAGCGGATGGCTCTGAACAAGCTGCCCGATATCGACATCGACTTTCCCCATGACCGGAAGGATGACGTGGTGCAACTCCTGTTCCAAAAGTATGGCCCGGAACACTGCGCGGTTGTCGGTGGCTTCTCGACCTTCCAGGCCCGTTCGGCCTTTGCCGAAGTGGCCAAGGTGCTAGGGGTAGCCGAGCGGGACGTCCGGCGCTTTACCGAGCGTTTCCCGTGGGGCTTTGGCGGGGGCTGGGTGCCGGATGAACACGCGCCGACCGGCGGAACCGAACTGGTCGAACTGCTGCGGGCCAACCCGGAAACGAGCGACCTGCCCTTCGACGAGGAGCCCTACAAAACCGCCCTGGAGATGGCGGCCTTTCTCGATGGCATGCCTCGCTATCCGAAGATGCATCCGTGTGGCGTGGTGCTTTCCCGCCAGCCGATGCACGAACTCACAGCGACGTTCGTTTCCAGCAAAGGGCTTCCCACCGCGCATTTCGACATGGATGCCGTCGAGGAGATGGGATTGGTAAAGATGGACATTCTCGCCCAAGGGGGGCTTGCGGTCATGCGCGACGCCAAGGAATCGCTGGTTAAACGAGGGGTTGCGGTGGACTTGGGAGGACTGGAGCCGTGGGACGATCCTGCCGTATGGGAAATGATCGCCACGGGCGGTGCGCGGGCGGTGCATCATATCGAGAGCCCCGCCATGACCAGCCTGCATCGTATGACCAATGTCCGGGAGATCGACGGCTTGATCGCCATTGTCTCCGTCATCCGTCCCGGAGCGGCCAACGAATCGAAGAAGCTGGCCTTTACCCGGCGGTATCAAGGTCTGGAACCGATCACCTATCCTCATCCCTCCCTCGAAGCGTGTTTGCGGAGCACCTTCGGGCTGGTCGTGTATGAGGAGCATATCTTGCAGATTGCCGAAGCCTTTGCGGGCCTGTCGGCAGGCCGCGCGGATGTGCTTCGCCGGGCCTTAGTGAAGCAAAAACGGAAGGTGGTGGCGGAGATTGGCCGGGAGTTTGCCGCGAGTGCCCGGGCGCGGGGCCATGACGCGGCGAAGATTGAGGAGGTCTGGCAACTGGTGACCGGATTTTCCGGGTATGCCTTCAACAAGGCGCATTCGACGGCCTACGGCGTCGAAGCGTATCAGGCCGCGTGGTTGAAGCGTTACCACCCTGCCGAATTCATGGCGGCGGTGCTGACGAACGGCAAAGGGTTTTATCACCCGCTCGTCTATGTGCTGGAATGCCATCGGCTCGGCCTGAAGCTGCTGCCCCCGTCCGTCAATGAGCCCGGCCCGGCCTTTGTGCCGCACGGCGGCTCGATTCGGGTGCCGCTCACCGGGGTCAAGGGCTTGACCCAACGCACCGTGGATCGGTTGGTGGAAGCCAGCGCACGCGGAACCTTTGTATCCTTGCCGGACTTCTTCGGGCGTGTGGCTCCCTCGGGGGAGGAATTGGAGGCGATGATCCGGGTGGGTGCCTACGACGAGTTCGGCGAAACCCGGACGCGGCAGTTCTGGCAGGCGCAGCATCTCCTGAAGACGTTCGGTTCTTCGGCAGAACCGAATCAAGGCTGGCTGCTTCCACCGCCGGGTTTGGAGCAATTGCCGGGCCTTCCGCTGCGGGAACCGACCCGCTTTGAGCGGCTCCAAGCCGAAACGGAATTGTTCGGGTTCGCGGTGAGCGGCCACCCGCTGGAACTATTCCCCAACGTGGATTGGGCGAGCTACTGCCCGGTGAACCGCCTCGGGGAGTTCGTCGGAGAGACCGTCACGACCTGTGGCCTGGTGGTCGAGCAGCGCACGCACCACCAAATTACAGGCGAGCCGATGAAGTTTCTGTCCCTGGCGGACTGGACGGGGATCGTGGAGACGGAATTGTTCGCGCAGACCTACCGCACCTATGGTCTGGCCACCGTGCGTTATCCCGTGCTGGAGGTGGAGGCGCGCGTAGAGCCATTCGACAACCGAAGAGGGTTTTCCTTAAGTGTGTTGCGGGCGAGCGCGCCCCGGCAGAAAGCGATAGCAACATGTCTCACGGCCGACATGCCCTAAAAAGTGCTTGTCAATGAAGCGACGCAGGGCCTACAAATTCACAGTCACTATTGGAATCCATGGAATCTGCTTTACTCACGTTCAGGCGTGAACTGGATGTCCCGGCGAGGCCGCGGGTCCGGCCCGTGGTTAAGGCGAGGCCGGAAAGTCACCGCAGAACATGAGTAACGAATCCGCTCCAGGGGCGAAGTGGGTGCTGCTTAAAATGCAGATCGGACCGGTGCAGGAATTCATCGCGCAGGCTCGCAGCACGCGCGATCTATGGAGCGGCAGTTACCTGCTTTCCTGGCTCATGGCTAACGCAGCGCAGCGCCTGCAAAGCGATTTCAAGGCAGCGTTGATTTTTCCCTGCCCAGAAGACCAGCCACTGCTGGAGTATTGGAAAGGCAACCTTGGCCTGGAATCGCAAGCGAAGTTGACGACTCCAAATCTGCCGAACGTGCTGCTGGCTCGCATGCCGGGCGACCTGGAGCGGGGTAAAGAGGCGGCACAAGTCGTGGAACGGGTTTTCTCGGGGGCAGAGGATTGCTATTGGGGGCGAATCGCCACGGCTTCGCGAGAATGCTTGGAGAAGCGAGGTGCCCCCTTCGCTGCCTGGCAAAGGGAGCGGTGGGAGTTTCAGGTCCGGAACTTATGGCAGGTGACATGGGCAGTCTGGCCGGAGGGGGGCTTGCGATGGGATCGCAATTACGAGGCCGTTAGCCATGCCCTGGACATGCGCCGGCAGACGCGGGATTTCGTAGCCTGGCAATCTCCGGGAATCGGCCGGCACCGGGATGAATTGACGGGGAAAGAGGAGGCGATCGCCACACGCGAATGGCTGGGACGGGCCAGCCAAAAGGGGCTTTCGTTCCGGTTCCGGAAAAGGGACGAACTCGGTGCCACGAGCCTTATTAAAAGAGTTTGGGATTTAGGTTTCCTGGAGGAAGAATCCCGGATCAAGCGGCCGCCGACTTTCGATTCGACGGCCGATGTGGCGGCAGCTCCGTGGCGCAAGGCGTTTCGAGAAGCGATCCTCGCCCCAAAATTCGACACTCCCGAAGAGGCCACGCGGCTCGAAGCGGCCTTGCTGCGATATATCGCGGCATGTCCGCTTCGGTTCGGAGAGGGTTCGTCGCCTATAAGATCACAAGCTCTCCGAGGCATTCGGCCCTCCGCCGGTGCGAGCGGAAGATTCTTAAGGCATGAAGGACGGAGCCGTTCAACCGAGAAGGGATGTCGACTCCGAGATGATCGGCGTTGAGGGAGGCTGGCTGGCCAGGATGCGACGGCGTGCAACCGGGGCTTGATGCCAGCGAAGCCCACGCGGCCCCGATCAAATCAACGGGTCAGGTACTCATCAATCGCATGACCGCTGGAAATCTCACAAGGAAGAAGCGCGCTAAAAAGCAGCTCGATTCACGCCTTCGGCTCATAGCGTTGGACGTCCTGAAACCGATCCAGGTCCCGGTCGAAGGATGCCACCGGCAGGCCGGTCTCCGCCGCCGAGGCGGCGAGATAAGCATCCACGAGATGAACCCCGGTTTGCTCCACGCGCCGGAGCGCGTCGAGCAGTCGCTCCCTCTCGGACAAGCGGACGCCGGAACGCAGCACGAACTGGCCCAATGTCGCTGCCACCGCCTTTCGAGGCTTTTTGAAGAAGGATTCCAAAGTGAACGCGGTTTCCGCGAGGACCAGCGGCGATAACTCAAGGATGACCTCGCCCCGCTCCGCCCGCCCCAGCAGGCTCGCCGCCGCTTCCGCCATCGCCGGCGGATCGCCGGTCAGGAACCGGAGCAGCACGTTCGAGTCCAGAAGGTGGCGGGCCGCGGTCATCGCCGCCTCGATTCGCCAGAACTCCAGGCGGCGATGGCAGATTCCTTTTCCGCGCGGTGTCCCGAAAACGGGACGCTGGACTTCAGCGAACCGGCCAGTTCTATGACGCTCGGAAGGGTCCGGACAACGACGGCTCCGTCCGGTCGGATTTCCCAGGCCAGCCTCTGACGTGGAGAGACGCCCAGGGCTTCCCGGATTTCCTGAGGCACGGTGGTTTGTCCCTTGTCGGTAAGCGTTGAAGTGACCATGACTCTACATTACCACAAAATTGTTCCTTACCGCAAGAACCGGATTACCTTTAGCAATGCCTTGATCGGCTCCAGGAAGACATGAAAGACCCCAGGACCGACACTTCGAGCGCGGGAACTTTCCAATGGATTTGCGAGAGACTGGGGACTTCCTCGGGCCGAAGAGGCGCTATCGAGCGCTTTTCGCCGTCCTAACCTTGGCCCAGCGAGCACGCTGGGCGGCGGCCATCCGCGCTAACGCTTCGGCAGCGAGTTTGCGGCGGGGCTGTTTCTTCGCTGAAAGTGGGTGTTCCGATTGTCCTGACTTCGCTTCCGTCCGTGGCCCTTGGTAACTGAAGCGCCCCCCTTCATTTCGAAACTTCGGGGATTTGCCGTACAGAATGACTCCGAGGGAATTGAGAGGCTTGGGCGTGGTGAACCGGTAGCCGAGTTTCTTCACGGCCTCCAGAACCTCCTCCTTTGTGCGGGGCTGGCTGGAAATGACCTGCATCACGGCGCGCTTCAGGGACCATTTGCCTCGACGTCCACGCCGGACTGCCCTTGGCTCCGAGGAGGAGCCGGTGGCGTGGCGGAGCGGAGTCTCGGGCATCGCGGTGCCCAGAGCCCCTTCGATTTCCAAGAGACGTTTCTCAATGGTTTCTTTTTCTTGGACCAGAGTTTCTCAACGGGCGCATCTTGCTGCCCCCGCGGCGAGGGAAAGAGAAGGGAGCCTCCTTGGTTCTGAACGAAAGGAGCCCATGTGAATGTAACGTCAGAGCGTCCCTGGAGTCTGCGCGAGATCGAACTGGAAGTGGAGGCCGAGGGGCGCGAATGGACGCGCCAGCGCCTCCAGCAACGCTTGCAGGAAGAAGCCGACCGCCAGGGCCGCGTTTTCCCCCCAGAGCGGGCGGCGGCTGGTGCATCGGCGGGCGCGGCCGATGCGGCTGCGCACCACCGCCGGGGTGGTGGAGTTGACCGTGCTGCACGGGCAGGATCCGGGTGACGGGCACTGGGGCTACCCCATGCGGGAGCGCTGAGGCCTTTCCTGCCACCAGCAGCTCAGCCTGGCCCTGGAAGACAAGCTGGCCTTCACCGTCACCGCCACGGCCTCCTATGCGGAAGTGGCGGCGGTGGCGGACAAATGGGGCGTCGCGGTGGAGGACTCGACCCTGCACGCGTTGACCCAACGCCTCGGGGCCAAGGCGGAAGCCCGCACCCAGGCGGCCTTGGCCACGCCGCCCGTGGAGGAGAACCTTTGGAATGCGGATGACTGGCTGAGCCATGCGGCCGCCAGACCGCTTTCCGCTCCGTCGAGGCGAGGTAGTTGGCAATCTCCAAATGCCAATGAGCGGTGACCAGCCCGGTCGAAGAGTATGCGGGAGCCCCTGGATTGCAGCCGCCTCAACGGCGTCGGGGCCAAACCAGTTTAAATGGATTGTGGTATCGAGCGTGAGGTGGCTCATGGTTTGCGTCCTGCCTTCGTTCGATTTGCGGCTGGAGAACTTGATGCCGCGCCCTGCCCGCAGTAGGTGGCCACGCGCCGCCACCCGAGTGAGCCTGACGACCCATTCGACCGAGTCTATCCGCGTCGGGATAGAAGGAGTCGAGCAATCTGAGCCGGCACCGAATCAATCTCCACGCCGGTGATATGCAATAGCGGGCCATCGCTTCTGGCAGTAGTCCGAAAAATTGATCGATGCCGCAGGCGGGTTCCAGAATGCGGCCCGAGCGAAAGCCAAGACGCTCCAAGAGCGCATACATCGCGCGGATGACGGTTGGCGTTGTGTAGTGCGCATTCAACCTGGTGGCTCGCGCCGATTCCAGTTCATCCGGCGTAAGAAGAAATTGGAGGCGCTCCCGCGCCTCTTTCCATTCCACAACGTGAGGGTCGAACACTTGGGAGAGGGCGCCCCAGCCGACCTATCGGGCAAGTTGGCGTTTTTCAGTCTCGGTCGCTCCGCGACCTTCGGATTCGATCTGCTTGAGAAGGGCAACGGCTTCCACATTGGCCCAGCATTTGGTTTTGAGAGAACCTGTGTCGATCCGGTCGGCTTCCACGACATGGTAGTTTTGCGTGTTGCGGGAAGGTTCGGGAGGAAGTGCTTCCCCGTGAGGACTCGGGGTTTGAAGGAGAAAAGATTGAGTTGATTTACATCGTCTTGTCTTGCTCCCTGTCCGTCAATTCGACGCATCCTCACTTTAGCGCCTTCCTGGCGTCGTGATTACGGATTTCCCGGACAAAAACAAGCGCTGGAGAGGGGATTAAAGAGGGCCGAAAGGCATCGTTTCCATTCCATAGACGCGCCCCGCTTCAGTGCCGACAAGCTATTTTAACTGGAACTTGCTTCTCGTCCGTTCTGGATGGATGAACCGTTGCTTCGTGGCGCGTCTTGAAACATCCAAATCGAACTTGCATGCCACGGCGATGTCGAGCGCCTATCGACGTAGCGGAATTTGCCACCTACGGCTTGAGCCAGAACCTTCACGTTAGTGGATAAATCATCCGGTAGTTGTTCACGCTCAAATGCCATGCCCGATGAGGGTTGGGTCGAATTTCCCGTTACTCCGCTCCGGCGGCTCACGGGCAACCGCGCCAGGAAACCTGGCACGGTGTGCATTCCGCATTCCGCCTCCGCTCCTCCCAACGACGAAGTTTTTCCCTTGGAAGAATCGGACAGCCTCGGCGGCTGGCTGGTTATCGCTTCGCTTTTCTCCCGCAGGAAGGGGGTGTTTCAGAAACGGGTGAAAACACCCCCTTCCTGCCGGAGAAACATCTCTGGGTGGAGGCGGGGCGAAACATTGGAGGATAATATGGAACACAGCACGCCAATCGAAATCAATCTCGGAACCTTCGAAGGGTTCAACTTCAGAACGCAGGAGGCCATCGATCGCACACTCACCGCCGCGGAAGTGATCTCGTGGAATCATGACCGGGCCGGGGAAGCGGAATTCTGGCCCTCCGGCGACCGGCCGGAAGTGCAATTCCTTTACAAACAGGCGACTTCGGTGACCGGCTTGGAGTTGAAAGGGCTGATTCGGCTGCTCACCGAACTGGGAGGAGACAGCACAGAAAACTTTCTGCGAATTCACTATGCGCTTTCACGGTCGGCCAGTTCGACGGCAGACCTGGAAGCCGAGGCGGTGGAAGAGTGTCTCATCTATGTGTTTATCGGTTCGAGCTTTACCGAACTACGGCGAGCAGCTGCGTTCGAACTCTTCGAGACCCTTTATCCCGAACTGTATGGAATTTGGGAAGAGACACTCTGTCATGGTCTTCGCTTCGACGCGGATGACTTTCTGGACGAGCCGGGATGGTGGGTGGAGGAGGTGGAACTTGGGAATGAAAAAGCCCTGCTTGTCGCTCCTGATTGACTCAGGCCGGATTCGGCCAGAGTTCCGGCTACAAATGGCTCAAGATCAGACGCGTGGCTTTTGTTCCTTTGAAACGCCAAACCCGATCCCAGATGAGTTGGAATTCTCGTGCAGCGCGGCGTCGAATTTCAGCAAGCCGTGCCAGGGCAGGAATCCCTGTCACGTCTTGCTCTTTGAAATTCGATGCCGCTTCGTGCGGCTTCAAGCTTGGTTCTAAACAGCCAGATCGTCAGCCCTTCAGTCTGGCAGAAGAATTTTTTCGTTTTTTCGAATGGGAGGGGGCGGTGTTCCACGAGGAGGTGAAAACACCGCCCCCTCACATCCGCAAAAAGCGATTTGGGCGTGGGCATTTTATAGGAGAAAACATGGAAAAGTTAAATTGGCACAACCTGCTCACTTCGAACTATGAAAGCCTTGTAGTTCGAGGCAAAGAAATTTACGTGGTGGAAAGGGAGGATGGTTCCCATTTCGCTTGGTGTATGTGTTGGGGCCTCGGTGCCATTTTTCAAGTGCCGTTGACCCGCAAACAGGCGGCTGAGATCGTTTTGCCACGGCCACGACCGTACAACATGCAAGAAATCCTCTCGGAGCTTCCCAAAGAGCTACGCGAGATTTTCACGAGCGGTATGACGCCCGCCGAATTCGATTTGAGAATGACCGGCAAGTTGCGCCCAATGAAGTTTTACGAAAGCCTTGGCTACGCGTTTCTGCGGCGCTAGACAACCAGCGGGCCAGCCGAGGCTGGCCCGCTTCTGCCGCGACCCGACGTTCAGACTTTGCCAACTTTTGAAGTGATCGATCGGATTCCGTGCTCACACCGGATGCACCTGCGGCGCGGACCATTCGAACGAATATCCGCCGAAGTAATTATCAATGGCCTACTTGGAGCGTTTGCAGAATGTTTGCGAGAATCGATTCATTGTCACGCAAGCAACGGCAGGGGAGGGCTTTGCAGCGCAAACATGCTTGTGCTCCACCGCCCCGATCCATTTCTTCACCGGGTCCGACTCGTTTTTGACCGCCGGTGTTGGCCTTCGTTTTTGCGGCCTTGCTGTTTCCGAGTCGGGCTATCTGCTACTGGTTTCGGCAGCAGATCCGGCTGAAGTGGCGGCGCAAATTGTCGCCAGTGCCGGTCGGCTTCATGTGCGTGCCCGACCAGTCTTTTTCGTCATTGAGGAGGACCGCCGCCCACTCGTTCCCGGTTTTTCCTTTGCGCGAGTCCGGGGCGCGCT
>CAYZKY010000015.1:0-55403 GCA_964478815.1 uncultured Verrucomicrobiota bacterium | reverse complement strand
GGAATGAGCGGGGCCACGCGGAGGGTTCGGAAGAGAAGGCTCGAGGGGGTCGAGGCTTTTGTTCGGAACGGTTCCGGGTGACCACGAGGTTGGGCTCGCGATCATGATGTCATGATAGCACAGTTCGACGGACGGACAAGGGTGAGGTACGCTGAGGCCACGGCCATTTTCTGCCAAAGGGGATGGTCGACCGTACTGGAGGTTTACCCCGTTCTCGCTTCCTCAGTGCGGGCGGCGCTTGTCAAGCGGGGGGAGATCGGTAGATTTCCAAAGTGCCGCGAAAGGTCCGGGAGTTAATGCGGGATTTGCTCGACGCCGGGTTCTACGAGATTCAAGGCGGGGGAAAGGGGTCGCACCGGAAGTTTTCGCATGTCCGGTATCCGGGGGCGGTCACGTTGAGCGGAAGCGCGGGTGGGGATGCGAAGCATTATCAGGAGCGGCAAGTGCGGCGGGCGATCGAGCGGGTGCAGACATGAAGACGAGCGATCAGTATCACAAGTGGGTCGAGTGGAGCGAAGAGGATCAGGTGTATGTGGGCCTGTGCCCGGACTTGATCACGGGGATTCATGGCGCCGATCCGGTCCGGCTGTACGCGGAGCTGTGCGAGGCGGTGGATGAAGTGGTGACCCACTTCGAAGCGGCCAACCGGCCATTGCCGATGCCGAAGACCCGGCCGATGCAAGAGGTGGCGTAGACTCGTGCATTCTGCGCGGTCTGGGCGTTCACCCATCTCGAAGCGACTCCGAACTGGGAGGGCGCGATCTGGCGCAATTTCTTGCGCGGCGACAGACTCCGACGGAGCCCGACGCATCGATTTTGATGGTCCTCCTGTTTTCTAAAGCGTTTTACTGGCAACATCTTGCGGCACTTCGCGCCTTCATTTTCAGACAGGCTCTTAGCTTTTCTCATCGCGATTGACACTCTGGGGGGCGTCATGGAGAGTCTGGCTATTCGCTAAGCTCGACGGTCCAAGCATAGATGAAGCCACCCCGATCATCCAATGACAGCGCCCCCCGAACGCGACAGATCGATTAGACCTTCAAACCTCACTGCGAGAGTGGGAGATACAGAAAACCGTGCGCTTCAAGGGGGCGGTATTTGCAAAAGCGTGGGGCAAGCCGCGATCGCACTGTCTTGGAAACTGGCGAGGATCACAGCGACTTGGATCGTAGCCTGGTGGCTTATCGGGCAGGGGCGCGCGGCGACGCCGGGCATGGCCACATGGGACTTGAAGATCGGCGATCTGCTGCGGGAGGAGGGGAGCGATCTGCTCTATGCCACGGTACAGGCGGGTTCGCCGCAGTACGCGAATCATTTGATTGCCATCGACCTTGCCACGAGAGAGATCAGCGACTTGGGGTATGTGGGGGAGAATCCGGGCGAAATGGCCAGTGATGGCCTGGGCACGCTTTACATTGGGCTGAATGGCACGATGGAAATCCAGCCGCTCGATCTCGTGACGGGCGCGCTCGGAGAGTCTTTCCCCGTTGGCCCGGCCGAGCGAATCGAGGATGTCGCGGTGCAACCGGGGCACCCCGGGGTGGTCGCGGTAGCTACTCGGCTGAGGTATGACACGTCGAAAACCGTGATTTTCGATGAAGGGATACCGCGCCCGAAGAGCCTCGACATACGCAACTTCGCATTTTCTCCCGATGGGTCACGGCTGTATGGACGATCATACGGATTTTCATACCAAGAAGGGGTGAGGGAGGCTTCCGTCGATGCGGAGGGCCTGCACATGGAGGAATTCCACGGCACGTCGCAGCCCTTGTGGCTTTCCGGGGACATACAGGTGGTGGAACGCTACACCGAGTTTCCGGCGGCCGTAAATGTGGTGGGACCTGGTGGGGAATGGCTGGCGGTGTATGAAAGCCTTGAGTACGCGAATATCTCGCGTTTGGCGGCATTCGACAACGAGTCCTGGCTCGAATTCAGGATCAATGCGGATCAGGAAGGACTTTGGACGCTGACGGTCTCCTGGCCTGACTATCCTCAATATATACCCGATTGGGGAATGATTGACTGGATGACACTGGACCTTGGGGCGAACTCGCCTTTCAATCTCGTGCCCGTGGGCGGCTATGCCGTGGCATTCAATTCTGAGGATAAACTTTACTTGATCGACATGGCGGCGATCGAACCGCCTGATCTCGCGGTGACCATGAAGCCAGTGCCGCCGCCTATTCTGGGGACTAGGATTCGGCTGGATTTCGAGGTCAAGAACAGCCTGCAGGTGGAGGCGCGCGACGTTGTTCTTTATTACTATTCGTATGCTGGCTTCGACAATCCGATTGGGACCGTCTCGCAGGGGGTATTTTCGCTGGGGAATTATGATCCTCCCGGCAAAGGAGCATTAGCCAAACTGGGAAGCCTTCCTCCGGGTGGCAGCGCGTTCGTGAGCATGTCCGTGCGTGTGACATCGCCGTTGGTTGATTTCCGCGTGTCAGTATCGGGCGTGAAACCTGATGCGAACCCGGAGGACAATCGGGTAGCTGATGAATTCCTGTCGGTATTGCCCAGCCAATACGATCGGGTGATTGCGGGGGTCAATGTTCGCGGTGCGGCCTTTGATCGCGCCAACGAACGGTTGCTTGCGGCGATCCTTGATCCGGGTGATGGAGGACGCTATTGGCTGCTCACCGCCAACCCGAACGGGGGACGATTCGGATTGCTGGGACAACTACCGTCTTCGCCCGGCCCGATCGCGGTGGCGGGGAACGTCCTCTATGTGACTTATCCGACGCTGGGACGGGTCGTCGGTTACGACGTCAACACCACGGCGTTTCTTTCGCGATCCGAACTCGGAAGCGGAAGAACGGTGCGTAACCTGGTGGTGAGCGAGTCGGATCCCCACCGGCTCATCGTCGAGACCGACGCAGGCGCGATGATTTTCCGTTCGGGCGTGCAGCTTCCGGCGAGCACACCTTCCATCGGGCCGTGGGCCGACGCCGGAGGCGGCGAGTTCTTTCAAATCGCGCGGGAGAACGGCCAGTGCCGGTTGCGACGCCTGACGCTCAGCGATCAATCCGTGGTGGAAACAGCCTCGCTGGTGGTGGGTTGTGGCTGGCCTGGCCTGGCGGCGTTCGCCGGACTGCAAAGCGCGGCTGGAAGACTGTTTCTCGACAACGGCGAAGAGCATTATCCCCACTCGCTGGAGTTGCTCGCGGTAGTCCCTGGCACTCAGGAGACACCATCGCGCCTTTGGTTCGATGATCGAGCGCATCGGCTGTTCGTCATGGGCCGAAACGCAGCCGGCTTCAAATTTTCGGTGCGCGACACGTCGCTGCAGGAAGAAAGGGCGATTGATGTCCCCATCACGCAGGGAGTGGGACAGCCGTTTCGCATGATTGGGTTTGGGCCGGGGCGAGCATTCTTTTTCAGCCAATTCAACAGCGGACATGTTTGTGCCTTTATCGACTCTGGGGCTCGCGAGCCGGCCGATTTGGAAATATCCCAAGACGTGCTGCGGACCACGGATGCGGCCGGGGTGCATTTCTCGCACGAGATCACCGTGCGTAATCGCGGGCCTGGACACGCGGAGGGAGTCGTGGTGCGGGATCGGCTGTATAACGGGCTGCGCCTCGACGGCACGGAACCGACCGCCAGCCTCAATACCACCGAGGGAATGGTGACTTTTGCGCTGGGAACTCTCGCGGCGAACGAGACGGCGAGTGTGCGGGTGAATCTGACCGCTATCTTGCGCGGTGGAGAAAGGAATCAAGTCGAAGTCAGTTCCAGGTCACCAGACCCGGATCTGTCCGACAACAGCGCCGTGCATTTAGAACCGTTGCGGCCGCATCCGGGCCGGTTGGTGAATGCTTTCGCATTGAACACGGACGCGCTGACCTGGGACAAAGTGACTGGCCGGTTCTATTTTGGAGCGCCATCCTTGGAGACTTTTTGGCCGCACGGATTGTTCCATGCCGATCCCGTTGGAGGGGCGGTGGAATACGTACTCGGGTTTCCTATCCCGATTTCGGACTTTGCGATGCATCCGCAGGGGGGGCGAATGTATGTGCTGACGACGAATGATTTTATCCGCCGACATAACACGGTGAAGGGGTCGACGGCGTATCGGACCAACCTCCGATGGGCGGACCTGGGGGCGGTTCGAGATATCGAGCTATCGTCACACGCAGACGATCAACTGATCGTTGCCTACGAGCAGGGTCTGGCTGCGTACCATTACGATCAGCGTGGGCCGTCGCTGAGCATTCCAAACGCGGCGGTGGCCTTCAATGGCGATGGTTCGGTGGTGTGGGCGGCGGAGTTTGGAAGTAGACAGCTTCGAAGAATTCCGTTTGCGCCGCAGACAGGGTTTGGCACGCCGGAATTGGTTTCGGAGGTATTCGGGCGGGCGGGTTCGACCGAATTGCAAGGGGCGGGGGGCTGGCTGTTCGACAATATCGGGCTGGCGCTGCCGGAAGCGGCTCCGGGAGGAGTGCCGCAGGAGTTTGGCGTTTTGCCCGCGCAGGGACTAATGGTGGCCTCGGCGGAGACGAAGCTGGTGTATTCGCTGTATGAGCAGGGCGGGGTGTGGCGGTTGCGGGTGTTTCATTTGAATGGATTGCAACTGGCGTATGCGTTCGATTTTCCGTCGTTGCCGGCACCGCCGGACGATCTGGTGCTGTGGGGGAAGGAGGGGATCGCGTTCCGGGCGGGGACGCGGGGAGTGTACACGGTGCGGACGTCGCTGCTGGAGCCGGTGGGACGGAGTTCGCTGACGGTGAAGATCACACCGGCGAAGGGACTGGAGACGGTGATTGGGCCGTTCGATTATGCGGTGACGATTTCAAACGGCGGCGCGACGACGGCGGAGCAGGTGGTGCTGACGCATACGGTGCCGCCGGGGTTGCAGGTGGTGAGCGCCGCGGCGTCGGGCGGGGTGCTCTCGATGGAAGCGGGGCAGCGGGTGCTGCGCTTGCCCACGTTGAACCCAGGGCAGCAAGCGGTGTTGACCATGCGGGTGACGGCGGCGCAAGTGGGGACGTACCCGACGCGGGCGGAAGTGCGGGCGCTGGGGATCGACCTGACGCCGGCGGACAACGAGGCGGCGGGGACGGTGGCGTTCGATCTCGGGCCGAAGATTTCGGTGAGGGACAGCCAGGCGTATGAGAGCGCGGGGAGCGTGGTGGCGACGGTGCAACTTAATCGCGTAAGCACGCTGCCGACGAAGGTGACGCTGAGCTTTCGAGACGATTCGGCGGTGCTGGGGCAGGATTATCAGGCGGGGTCGCTGACCTTCGAGATCGCGCCGGGGAAGGGGAAGAAGTTGATTGCGGTGCCGCTGGTGGCGGACGGATTGGCGGAGGGGACGGAGCGGTTTTTCGCGGAGCTTTCGAATCCGCTGAACGGAGTGATCGACGATGGGACGGGGGTGCTGACGATTTTGAACGGGGCGCCGTTGAGGGCGTTCGGATTCCCGGGAGCGGCGCATGGGGTCGGGGAGGTGCGGATTGTGGGCTTGGAGGTGGCGGAAGGGATGGCGGAGCTGCGGTTCACCGTGAGTGAGGCGGGGCGGTTCCAGGTGGAGTATGTGGACAATCTGACGGATGGAAGATGGGTGCCGGTGGGGAATGTGGCGGAGTCGGCGGGTGGGGAGGCGGTGCTCGCGGTGGAGCTGCCCGAAGGAATGGCGCAAGGATTCTGGCGGGTGGCGCGAGTCGAGTGAATTCCTGAGGCTGGCGAAACGCGTGTCCCGCCGGGGCTGGGCTTTTTGTTTGTCAATGGGGGCGGGTTCGGTACGTTGCCGCCAATGGGTCGCAGAGCGAGCGCGAATGGGAATGAGGGGAGCGGACGGCAGGATGTGCTGGGGGTGATTTGTTTCGCCCTGGCGGTGTTCGTGCTGGTGGCGCTCTTTACCTACAACCGGAACGACCTGGGCATTCACAGCAGCACCGCGCCGCGCGAGGTGGGGAATGCCATCGGCGGGTTCGGGGCGCGGTTGTCGTGGGGCTTGTTTTTCGTCTTCGGGGCGGCGGCGTATCTGCTGCCGGTGTTGTTTTTCTTTCTCGGGCTGGGGTTTTTGCTCTCGTTCCTGACGTATCTCCGGCGGCGCTGGCTGTGGTGCGGCGTGCTGTTGATCGCCTGCATGGGGCTGCTGGATTTGTATGACGGCCATTTCACGACGCTGCAGCAAAACCTGAATGCCCCGAGCGCGGGCGGCATCGCGGGGAAGGTGCTGAACGACGTGGTGTTCCGGCATTTCGGGAAGTTCGGGGCGACGCTGGTTTACGCCACGATCTATGCGGTGGCGCTGCTCTACCTGACCAATTTCCGGCTGGGCGAGTGGGTGCGGACCGTCTGGGAAGCTTACCTGGCCCGGAAGGCCGTGAAGGAAACCACTTTTAGCGACCGGGTCTTTACCCGCGAGGAGAAGGCTCTGGAGAAGAAGGCCGGGGAAATCGAGAAGCAGGCCAAACGGCTCCAGGAAGATGGCGAGAAGTCCAGCCTCGGGGCGGACCTCCAGCCCGTCCCCGAACCGACGGTCCGGGATCTCAGCGTGTCGCAACCGAAGGGGGGCAAGGCCAATCCCTTTGCCCAGCCAGCCGCCCCGGCGCGCGAAGTGCCGCCCGAATCTCCCAATATGGAAGGGGAGGTCATCCCCGCCCGCGAGGTCGCCGCCGCCACCACCGGGGACATCCTGGGCCGCTCGCCGGAGGCCGAACCCGGCGACCTGCCCGCGCCGCCCAAGCCGCGCGTCATTTCCCGCAAGAACAAGCCGATCACGGTGGCCGCGGCGCCCATGATCGGGAATTATCAGCTCCCGCCGATGCAGTTGCTCAACGTGCCCGACCCGCACGTCAAACCCACCGAGTCCAAGGAGGACTTGATGGCCAATGCGCGGCTCATGCAGAGCACGCTCGCCCAGTTCGACATCGAGGTATCCCTCGGCGACATCACGAAGGGCCCCACCATCACGCGTTACGAACTGCACCCCGCGCCCGGCGTGCGGCTGGAAAAGATCAGCGCCCTCGGCAACAACATTGCGGCCGCCCTGAAGGCCGAGCGGATCAATATCCTCGCGCCGGTGCCCGGCAAAAGCTCGGTCGGCGTCGAGGTTCCCAACCTGGTCAAGACCAAGGTGATCCTGCGCGACCTGGTCGAATCGGAGGAATGGCACAATACCAAGGCCCGCATTCCGCTCGCCCTCGGGAAGGATGTCTATGGCCATCCGATCATCGCCGATCTCGCCGAAATGCCGCACCTGCTCATCGCCGGCAGCACCGGCTCCGGGAAATCGGTCTGCATCAATTCCATCGTGGCCTCCCTGCTGCTGCGCTTTTCGCCCGACCAGCTCCGCTTCGTCATGATCGATCCGAAAGTGGTCGAACTCCAGCAGTACAACGCCCTCCCCCACCTGGTCGTGCCGGTCGTCACGGATCCGAAGAAAGTCGTTCTGGCGCTCCGGTGGGTCGTCAACGAAATGGAGAAGCGGTACCAGATCTTCGCCAAGGTCGGCGTCCGCAACATCAAGTCCTTCAACGAGCGGCCCAAGCACAAACCCGCGCCCGAACCGGCCCAGGCCGAACTGCCGCTCGTGGCCAGGAAGGAGAAGGTCGAGGCCGGAGCCGAGGGGTTCGCCGTCGAACTGGACGAGGAAATCGTGGTGCCGCGCGATGACGATATCGTCATTCCCGAAAAGCTCAGCTACGTCGTGGTCATCATCGACGAATTGGCCGACCTGATGCTCGTCGCGCCCGCCGATGTCGAAATGGCCATCGCCCGCATTACCCAGATGGCGCGCGCCGCCGGCATCCATTGCATCGTCGCCACCCAGCGCCCCAGCGTGGACGTCATCACCGGCGTCATCAAGGCGAACATTCCCGCCCGCATCGCCTTCCAGGTCGCGGCCAAGGTCGATTCGCGCACGATTCTCGATGCGATGGGGGCCGATAAATTGCTCGGCAAGGGCGACATGCTCTACCTGCCGCCCGGCTCGGCCAGATTAACCCGCGCCCAGGGCGTGCTCATCACCGATGCGGAAATCGAAGGCATCGTCGCGTTCATCGCCAAGCAGGGCAAGCCGAGCTACGAAGTCGAGATTCACCAGCAGCTCTCCAAGACCGCGGCGTCCGGCGTCGATGACGAGGAATGCGACGAGGACGAGGATCTCATCCAGCAATGCATCGATGTCATCCGCAGCGAGCAAAAGGCCAGCGTCTCGCTCATGCAGCGGCGGCTTCGCCTCGGGTACACCCGCGCGGCCCGCATCATGGATGAACTGGAGCGGCGCGGCATTGTCGGCCCCGGCAAGGGCGCCGAACCGCGCGATATCCTGATCGATCTGGACGGCGAAGGCGCCGACGGCCAGGGCCAGGGCCTCCCCGCCCAGGCCGGCTCGTAATCCCATGCGCGATGACGACTATAGCGAAGAACACATCCGCATCCTCCGCGCCATGACGCCGGAACAAAAACTCCGCGCCGCCGGACGCCTCTACTGGTCCGCGCGGACCTGGTGTGCCGCCGGCGTCCGCATGCGCCACCCGGACTGGGACGAACCGGCCGTTCAACGCGAAGTCACCCGCCTGTTTCTCCATGCGCGAAGCTGAATTGCCTCTGCTCTTCCTTCGCCCGTTGCGACAGCATGGGACTTGCGGACGCTGAGGATGAAGTCGCGCCCGCTCCAGATCAGAATCCTGTCCGACGGCCGGCCGGGGCATGCGAATCAAAGCGCCGGCCTGGCCGAAGCGATGGCCCGCCGGGTGGCGGCGGAGGTGAAAATTATCGCCGTGCCCGCCGCTGCCTGGCTCCCCACGCGCATCGGGGCGGTGATGGCCGTCCTGCGCCAGGAGGCCGAACCGCCGGATCTTCTCATCGGCGTCGGCCACTCTGTCCATCTCCCGCTCTGGTGGGCAACGCGGGCGGCGCGCGCGCGTTCGGTCGTGATTCTCGATCCCAGTTGGCCCCGCGCGCTGTTCGACCTCTGCCTGATCCCCCGGCACGACCTCGGCCCCGCCACTCTTCCGCCCAATGTCGTCCCCACCCTGGGCGCGTTGAATCGCTTGCCGGAAGAGCCGTCCGTTAAAACCAGCACCGGTTTAATCCTGATCGGCGGCCCCTCCCGCCACCACGGTTGGGATGGCGCCTCCCTGACCGCTGCGATGGGGGAGATCGTCTCGAAGAACGCGCGCTTGCGCTGGACGCTCGCGGATTCGCGGCGGACGCCCGCTGGTTTTCTCGATGAATTGCGACGGATTGCGCCGTCGGCCGAACTCGTTCCACATCAGGCCACCACCCCCGGCTGGCTGCCCGGCCAATTGATGTCGGCCGAGGAGGTGTGGGTGACGGAGGACAGCGTGTCGATGGCTTACGAAGCCGTGACCTCCCGCGCGCGCGTCGGCCTGCTGCCGATGCCGCGCCTGGCCAAACGTTCGCGGGTCTACTCGGCCGTGGATCTGCTGGCGCACGAGGGATTCGCCACACCGTTCGAATGCTGGAAAGCCGCCGCGCAATTGGCCGCTTCGCCGCGGGCCATCCATGAATCCGCCCGTTGTGCCGAAGAGGTGTTGCGCCGCTTTTTTCCCGACCGGCTCCCTGCGCCGGCCGTTTCCGAACCACGGGCTCGAGCCGTGCTATGAGCGGTGGAGCCGACCAACCAGCCGGCCGAATCGAGCCCCGCCTCGCTGGCCAGCGCATCTTGGTCGGCCCGAACGACATTGCGGGCTTCGCCTCCCGCATTGCCCGGGCCCTGGCCCAGGCAGGGGCTGATGTCCGGTTTTTCAATGGCCAGGACCATCCCTTCAATCCTCACCTCGCCGAATCGCCCCGGCTTCGCCGCCTCTTTGGCCGCACCATCGGCATCGCGTCGCGCTGGCGGGCGCATGGCGGCCTTCGTGCCCTCGCCGGGAAACTGCTCGCCACCGGCGCCAAACTCGCCGCCTTCGCCTTCGCCTGCGGCTGGGCCCGTACCTGGGTGATGCTGGGCGGCAAGGGCTTTTTCGCGGGCGGCGTCGAATACGCCTTCCTCCGCCTGCTCGGAAAACGGGTGGTGCATATCTTCGTCGGCACCGCCTCCCGACCGCGCTATCTGTCGGGCTCCGCGAAGTCCGTGTTGAAAGACGGTCGGATCGACCTTTCCGCCCTGCGCCAACTCGCGCGCCGCACCCGGCGTCAGGCCGCCCGCATTCGCTCCATCTCGCGCCACGCCAGCGTCGTCATCGAGAACCCGCTCTGCGGCCACTTTCAGGAACGTCCATTCGTCAACTATTTCAAAATCGGTGTCCCGCTGGATGCCGCCGCCCTGCTGGCCCGCGCGGGGGAGGGTGCCCGCCCTGTCGATCCTTCGGCCCCGCCGGACCGGGTCCGCATCCTGCACGGCCCGTCTCGCCCCGAGATCAAAGGCAGTGTCCGCATCCAGCAAGTCGTCGAGCAACTGATCCGCCAGGGCTGGAATATCGACTTCCGCCAGGTGACCGGCGTGCCGCACGCCCAGATGCTGCGCGAGATGGCCCAATGCGACCTCGCCATCGATCAGCTTTACTCCGATTCCCCCCTCGCCGGCTTCGCCGCCGAGGTTTCCGCCCTGGGCCGCCCCGTCGTCGTCGGCGGCTATGGCTGGCCGATCTTCAGGAATTTTCTCGACCCCGCGGAAACACCGCCCACCGCCGCCTGCCATCCCGATCAACTGGCCGCCACCCTTGAAACGCTCCTGCGCGATCCCGCCCTCCGCCGCGAGACGGGCGAACGCGCCCGGCGGTTCCTCCAGGAAGTCTGGTCGGAACCCGCCTTTGCCGCGCGCTTCGCGCGGATCGTCGCCGGCGATATCCCCGAAGACTGGTGGATCCGCCCCGAACAAGTGGAGTACCTCCACGGCATGGGCCTGCCCGAGCCGGAAACCCGCGCCATCCTCACCGCCTTCCTCCAGCACCACGGCCCCTCCGCCCTCGGCCTCGAACATCTCCCCTCGCTCGCACAGCGCTTCCAGCAATTCGCCCTCGCTTCACGCTAATCCTTACCCCTTGCCAATCCTTCGTGGCTAGCGTCAGAATAACGGCGCTTGAGCATGGTAACGCATGGCTGCCGAAGCCGATAAACTGCCCGAATGGCTGGAGGTGCTCAAAGTCGCCGCCTATGTGATTTCCGCGGCCGGCTTCGTCATCAACTACAGCCTCCGCAAAAAATCGCAGCGGCGTTTGGCGGGGAACGTCAAAGTCTTTTACCGCCGGTTGCGTGGCGCGCCTATCCGCGTGCTGCAGTGGTGTTCCACCTCGGTGCTTGACCTCTTTTCTCAAATCTATGGCGACGTCTGGGTTCGGCGCATCGCCATCGCCATGGCTCTCAGCATTGCCTATTTCCTCCTCATGGTTTGGCAAGCCCGTCCCCCGGCCGACTCCCTGCGCGCCCTTCGCGAGGAAAAGGCGGAATTCGAACGCCAGGCCGATGAACGACTTTTCCGGTTGCCAGAGCGTATTCGCGAGGAAGCAGCCGAAATGGTTACGATACCGGGGCCGGCGGACAGTGTAGATTTCGAGCCGAAATACAAAGGCGAAGTCTATGACAAAATCCGGCAGCAAATGGACGATTTTCCCGCGAAGTTTCTGGCCCTCATCGACCGAAGCCCCCGTCATAGCGAGATTGCCTGGCTGGCTTTTAGCGAAGGAACCTATCTCGACCCCGGGTTTAAGTTCGGGCCCCTTTTCACGCTCGTCCTCTGGAACGTAATTATTGATCTCTCCGCGTGGGCGTTCACCATCTTTGCCATCCGGCGCTGGATGGCGGGTGGGGAGAACGCTCTTCATTTTTCGGTTGGGCTCGTGGCGATCCTGGCGGTCGTTTCGTTATCCTTCCTGCTTTCTCTCTTCGCCTACACGCAATTTTTACACGGACTCCATGAGGTCTTTCTCATCCTCTTCGGAATACCGTTTTTTGCGATGGGTTTCGTGGGCGGAATTGTCCTGGCATATTTTGGCTACGCCGCAAAGGATTCAGATGGAGGCTTCATCATTTTTTACGGGGCTCTCGTGGCCTGCGCGTTCGGTTGGGCTCTCTGGAAACTGACGGGGTTAAGGCAGTGGGCGGATATCCCAAGCTTCACCATGAGTCGTTCCTATGATCGTCTCCCATATCTCATCGCCGCCAGCACCGTTCTACCCTTCGCTGTCGCCCTCGCCATCATGATCGGTTCCTTATTCGCCAAGCTCTTTGCCACCGCCACCAAATCCCTGATTCTGCAATATCTCCAGATAATCTTCCGGCTCGATAAGCCAGTGCTTCTGGTCTTAACGGCTACTCCCGGAGCCATCGCCTTCTTCCTCAGCCAGATATACCCCGTCGCCCACAAATTTCTCTAATGGCGAGTCCTCCTGCTGGTATGGGTAGGGCATCGGCCCTCACGCGAAAGAGGTCAGGGAGTAGTCGAAGGGGGAAGGTAAAACGGTTTTCGGTGTGTTTGAGCCCGGTGCTTGCGGGCATGTGTGCGCGCGACCCGCGAATTGGGCCTGGGAATTTGGGGTTGACCGGCCTGCCAGCCCGCGCTAGAATCTTCGCCCGTGAACGTTTTACCGGAGCTGTCTTTGGTTCGCGTCGTCGTAGCAGACTGACGCGGCCCGAGGCTTTCGGTGGAACGAATGCTCGCAGGCCGCCCGCCATCCCGGAGAGGGATGCGGGTTTTTGATTTTGCGGGCAAGGGTTTTCGGCGCTCGCGAATTCGGCGGCGGGCCAAAGCCAAAACCTGAAAAATTATGCGACATACTATTTCCGTGCTGGTGGAGAACAAGTTCGGCGTGCTGACGCGCATCGCCGGGCTTTTCAGCGGGCGCGGCTACAATATCGACACGCTCAATGTCGGGCCGACCAACGACCCGAGCACCTCCCGGATGACGATCGTCACCAAGGGAGATGACGCGGCCATCGACCAGGTCGTGAAGCAGCTCAACAAGCTGATCGATGTGCTGAAGGTGATCGACTTCCGCGAGGGGGAGTACATCGACCGCGAGCTGGTGCTGGTGAAGGTGACGGTGGACGCCAAGACCCGCGCGGAGGTGATGCAGATCACCGATATTTTCCGGGCCAAAATCGTGGATGTGCAGCCGAAGACGCTGACGATCGAGATCACCGGGAACGAAAGCAAGATCGAGAAATTCCTGGAGTTGATGAAGAGCTTCGGGATCGCCGACCTGACCCGCACCGGCAAGGTGGCCCTGCCGCGGAAGTAACGAATTTCGGAAGAACTATTAACGAGAAATAATCATGCCCGCAAAAGTATATTCGGATAAGGACGCAGATCTGAGCGTGTTGAAGGGGAAGACCCTGGCGGTGCTGGGCTTTGGCTCGCAAGGCCACGCTCACGCGCTGAACCTCAAGGACAGCGGCTGCAACGTCATCATCGGCCTCTACGAAGGCAGCAAATCGATCGCGGTGGCTCAAGAGAAGGGCTTCGAAGTGTACCCGACCGCCGAAGCGGTCAAACGCGCGGATGTTATTTTCGTCGCGCTGCCCGACACAAAACAGCCGAAGGCCTATGTCAAGGACATCGCGCCCAACCTCACGAAAGGGAAGACGCTGCTCTTTTCGCACGGGTTCTCGATTCATTTCAAGACGATCGTTCCGCCGCCCGAAGTGGATGTGATCCTCGTCGCGCCGAAGGGGCCGGGGCACATTGTGCGCCGCCAGTTCACGGAAGGCAAAGGCGTGCCCGCGCTGATCGCGGTGGAGCAGAACCCGAGCAAGAAGGCCAAAAAGGTGGCGCTCGCCTGGGCCAAGGGCATCGGCGGCACGCGCGCGGGCGTGATCGAAACGACCTTCAAGGAAGAGACCGAAACCGATCTGTTCGGCGAGCAAACCGTGCTGTGCGGCGGCCTCTCGGCGCTGGTGCTGGCGGGGTACGAGACGCTGATCGAAGCCGGTTACCAGCCGGAGATGGCGTACTTCGAGTGCCTGCATGAGATGAAGCTGATCGTCGACCTGATGAACGAAGCCGGCGTGAGCGGCATGCGCTTCTCGATTTCCGAAACGGCCAAGTGGGGCGATGTGAGTGTCGGCCCGAAGATCATCGACGCGGGCGTCAAGAAGCGGATGAAAGCCGCGCTCAAGGACATCCAAAGCGGCAAGTTCGCCAAAGGCTGGGTCGGCGAGTACGAGGCGGGTTACAAGAAGTACAACGCCCTGCTCAAAGCCGGCGAGAATCACTCGATCGAGAAGGTCGGTGCTCGCTTGCGTTCTCTGATGCCCTGGATGCAAAAGCGTTCCATCAAGGGCACCCAGGCCTCTTACTGATTTCCCAACCAAACTTAATCTTCACGAACGGCTTCCAGGTTCGCCCGGGAGCCGTTTTCGTTTTTCGGTCTCACCGTGGCGATTGGACTACGGTTGATCCCGCTTTACTCCATGACTGCACCGTGTCCCAATCTCCGCACGCCGATGAGTTTCGCGACCTCGCTCAAGCTGAAGATTGCCAACACGCTGGGGGCATCCATCTGGATGCCGTTGCGCGCGCGGCTGATCCTTTACCGTGTGTGCGGCCTCGCGATCCGCGCGAAGAGCGTGCGGCATGGGTGCTTCTTTTATTCGCCGCAGGTGCGGATCGGCCCGGGCTCGTTCATCAATGCCGAGATTCACTTCGATTCCGGCTATACGGAGCATGGAAGCATCGTCATCGGGGAGAACTGCTTCGTGGCCATGCGGGTCTCCTTCGTGACGCATACACACGAGGTGGGGTCGGGCTCGCAGCGGGCGGGACGGGCGATCGAGAAACCGATCACGATCGGGAATGGGGTCTGGATCGGCGCGGGAGCGATGATCTTGCCGGGGGTGACCATCGCGGATGGGTGCATCGTCGCGGCTGGGGCGGTCGTCGCCGAGCCCCTGCTCGAACCGAACTGCCTTTACGCCGGCGTTCCCGCCAAAAAAATCCGAATGCTGGACGTTTACGCGCGTGGGGCGGCCGACTCCGCGCAATCGATTCTCCACCAGGGCTCATCATGATTCGATCGCGAACCAACCCTTTGCCGGACTCGGCTAATCCTCGTCCAGACGGCCCTCCTTGGACCGCCTCCGGGTCGCGGCGGATTTTCCTCAAGCAGGCAATGAGTGCCGCCGCCGGCCTCTCGTTGGGTTGGCCTCGCGTGCAAGCGAAGGAAGAGAGGGCTGGGCTGACCCATGCGGCCGCGCCGAAGCGCATTTTGATCCTCGGCGCCGGACCGGCCGGTCTGGTGGCTGGCTACGAGCTGAAAAAGGCCGGACACTCGGTGACGATTCTCGAGGCCACATCACGGCCCGGCGGCCGCGTCCGCACCCTGCGCGAGCCGTTTGCGGATGGAATAATTGCCGAGGCGGGCGCCGGCCGGTTCCCGCCGCATCACCAGCTCACCTGGCATTACATTCGCGAATTCAGCCTCGAAACCGCCCCGTTTTACCCCACCGCCGGCTCCGACATTTATCTCCTCGGCGGAGCCCGGCTCGTTGCGGCGCGCGGCCAGGACCCGGAGATGAAGGCCGTCCCTCTCCCGCTCACCCGCGAGGAGCGGCAGCTCGGCTTCTCGGGGCTTTATCAACGTCACATCGGCGATCCCTCCGCCACCTTCGGCGCCGGCTATGTGGGCGAAGTGGCGCCGGACGTGCGCGCGCTGGGCGATGTGGGCTTCTACGATTACCTCCGCGGCCGCGGGCTTTCCGACGCGGCCGCGCGTTACCTGTGCCTCGGCTTCGAGGAGGATTCCGCCCTCGACTTTATCCGCGACGCCGCCGGGCATAACGTCCCGGTGATGCATAAGATCGTTGGCGGCAACGACCGCTTGCCCTTCGCCTTCGCGCAACGTCTCCGGGAGGAAATTCGCTACGGCTCGCCGGTGACGCGCATCCGGGCTGGCGACGGCAAAGTGACTGTCACGGTGCGCCGGGCCGGGGGCGTCTCCGAGGAGCATGCGGGCGACCGCCTGATCTGCACGCTGCCCTTTAGCGTGTTGCGGGAGGTGGAGATCGATGCGCCCCTGTCCACCGCCAAGCGCCGGGCGATCAAAGAGATGTACTACGGCCACGTCACCCGTTTGTTCGCGCAGATGCGCCGGAAGTTCTGGGCGGAGGAAGGCCGCTCCGGGTTCGGCTATTTCGATCAGCCGATGGAGCTCTGGCATCCCACGCACGATGCCGCGGGGCCGCGCGGCTTGCTGCTGGGCTACACCTACGAGCGGCTGGCTCGGAAATACGAGAAGCTCGGCTCGGCGGCCCGGACGGAACGCTTCGTCGAGCTGCTCGAAAAGGTCCACCCGGGCGCCCGGACGCACTTCGAAACGGGCGCAAGCTGGAGCTGGCACGATCAGCCGTTCCAGAAAGGAGCCTTTCTGGTCGCCCGGGCCGGGGATTTCGCGCGCTTTTACGAGCCGAGCAGCGCCATCGAAGGACGGCTCCATTTCGCAGGGGAGCATACCTCGCCCTGGCCCGGCTGGGTACAGGGCGCGCTGCATTCCGGCCTCCGCGCGGCCCGCGAAGTCAACGAGTCGAATTCGTAAGCCGCCCCAAACCGCGGGATCGGCTCATTTCCGCCCGAGCTTGCCGCGCAGGACTTGCGCCAGCTCGCGCGCTTGCGGCAGCCGCAGCCAGAACGCCGCCGAAAAATAGACGAGCACCGCCGCCCCGATCGGGCCGAACACCGCCCCGAACCGCAACGCCAGCGTGGCGTTGCCAATGCGCGCTTCCCAATAAACGCTCGTGGCATACGCCGCCAGCCCCGCCAGCACGGCCGCCCCGGCGACCTGCCCCAGAAATTGCGGAAACCCCGCGAGGTCGAGCCGGCCCAGCTTCTTTCTCAGCCCGAACACCAGCAGGCCCACATTCACGACCGCGCTCAGCGTGTTCGCCGCGCCCATGCCCCCCTGCCGCATGATCGGGATCAACAACCAGGCAATTACGACGTTCAGCACAAGGCAGAACGCTGAGATCTTGGCCGGCGTCTGCGTATCCCCTAGCGCGTAGAAGGCCCGGGCCGTGATATGCACCATCGAGAACGCGACCAGCCCGGGCCCCAGGCAGGCCAGCGCGAAGGCCGCCCGTTCGGTCGAGAGCGCGTCGAAATTGCCGTGCTGAAAGAGCAGGCGCACCATCGGTTTGGCGAGCACCACCAATAGGATAGAAGCGACCAGATTGCCGAAGATCAAGAACTCGATAGCCTGCTTGTACGTGGCGCGAAACTCCGGATATTTCTTCTCCGCCGCCAGCCCCGCCAATGCGGGCAGCAGGAACGTCGCGATGGACACGCCGAAGATTCCTTGCGGGAATTCCATCAGCCGCACCGCGTAATCGTAGGAAGCGATGATGGCCGGGTCCTCGTACCAGGCGAGGGCGGTGGTCGTCAGCACGTTGAATTGAAACGCCGCCACGCCGAACATCCCCGGCACCATCTGCCGCATCACGCGCTTCACCACCGGGTTGCCGAACGGATTAATCCAGTGGAGGCGATATCCCTCGCGAAAGAGAGTCGGAAGCTGATACACGGCTTGCGCTGCGCCGGCGATCAGCGCGCCCCAGGCCAGCGCGAAGATTTGATTCTCGAGCGTCCCCCCCACCCACGGCGCGACGATCAGCACGCTCGCGATGAGGCAGATGTTCAGGATGCTTGCTCCGAGTGCGGGCACGAAAAAGTGCCCGCGCGCGTTCAGCATCCCCATCAGCACCGCCGCCAGGCAGGCCAGCAGCATGTAGGGGAACATGATGCGCGTCAGCTCCAGCATCAGCCGGGTCGCCTCCATCCCGGCGGTCACTCCCTGTCCCACGCTCGCTGGAGCCGTGCGCCACAGGTAGACCGAAATGCCCGCCATCACCAGGACGATGACCACCACCGAAAAGATGATCAATGCCGAGAGCACCGCATTCGCGGCTTTCCACATCTCGGCCTCTCCTTCGGTCCGTTCCTTCTCCTTGAAAATCGGAATGAACGACGCCGTCAGCGCTCCCTCTCCGAGCAGCCGGCGGAACAGATTGGGGATCATCAGCGCCGTTTTGAACGCGCTGGCGACCACCGAGTCGCCCATGAAGTTGGCGTAGATGACCTCCCGCAGCATCCCGAGCAGACGGCTGCTCAAGGTCGCGAGGCCCATCGCCCCGGTCGATTTGATCATTTGCGACATCGCGGCGCCGGTCAGTAGTCGCGCGGCCGGCGCACCACCACCTCCTGGGCGGCTCTGTTCTTCGCGATCATGTTGGCCGGGAGATACCCTCGCCAAAAAACGTTGGGATAAATGACCGAACCGCTGCCCACGACGGTCCCGGGATTCAACACCGAATTACAACCGATGTCCGTCCGATCTCCCAGCAACGCGCCGAACTTCCGCAACCCGGTGTCGAAGGGGATGCCCTCCTTCTCCACCGTCACATTGCCCGGCACCAGCTTGATGTTCGAAATCTTCACGCCCGCTCCCAGATGCGCGCGATGCCCCAGGATCGAATCCCCCACATAGCTGAAGTGGGGCACTTGCGCGCCATTGAAAAGCAGCGCGTTTTTGAACTCGCACGAATTCCCGATCACGCAGCCGTCACCGATGATGACATCGCCGCGGATGTAGGCATTGTGCCGGATCTGGCAGTTCCGGCCGATGATCGCCGGGCCTTTGATCATGGCGCCGTATTCCACCACCGTCCCCTCTCCGATGGACACGCCCTCCCCGATAAACGATGGGCCGTCCTCTTTGTGATGCCGCCCCTTCGCGGGATGCGCCTCAAGATACGCCCGGATTTTTTTCAACGCCTCCCAGGCGTACTCGCAGCCGTCGAAAATCGCGGCATGCTCCGTCTGAGCAAGGTCGAACAGGTCTTCGGGTCGATACATCCCAGCAGAACCTAGGCACCGCCGCCGCGCCGGGCAAGGGGGAAAGATTTCCAGAATACGACTTCCCACGTAAACTGGCCCGAATGGGATTTTTCGAGTTGCTCAAGACCGATCCGACCTGCGCCGCGCGGTTGGGCCGCATCACCACCACCCGGGGGAGGATCGACACCCCCGTCTTCATGCCGGTGGGCACCCAGGCCAGCGTCAAGGCGCTCGATCCGCGCGAACTGGACGAAATGGGCACCCAGATCATTCTCGGCAACACCTACCATCTCAGCCTCCGTCCCGGCCTTGACATTATCACTCAGGCGGGCGGCCTCCATCGGTTCATGAATTGGTCCAAGCCGATCCTCACCGATAGCGGCGGCTTCCAGGTCTTCAGCCTCGCCAAGATCCGCAAGATCAAGGCCCACGGCGTCGAGTTCCGCTCCCACCTCGATGGCTCCCTCCTGTTCCTCGGCCCGCGCGAGGCGATGGAATTCCAGCGCCTGCTGGGTTCCGACATCGCGATGGTCTTCGATGAATGCCCGCCCCACACCTGCACCGCCGCCGAGGCGGAGGACGCCGTGAACCGCACCTTGCTGTGGGCCGCGGAATGCCGCCGCCAGGAACGCGCCCCGGGCCAATTCGTTTTCGGCATCGTGCAGGGAGGCGTTCGCCCCGAATTGCGCGAGCGCTGCGCGAAAGGCCTCGTGGATTTGGATTTCGATGGGTACGCCGTCGGCGGCGTCAGCGTCGGCGAGCCGGAGCCGGAAATGATGCGCGCGGTCGAGTTAGCCGAACCGTTCCTGCCCGCCGGCAAACCCCGCTACGCCATGGGGCTGGGCACCCCCGCCCAGCTCGTCGAACTCGTCGCCCGCGGCGTCGATATGTTCGATTGCGTCCTGCCCACGAGGGTTGCCCGCAATGGCACCGCCTTCACCTCGAAGGGCACCATCAGCATCAAGGCCGGCTTTAACAAAGCGGATTTCTCCCCCATCGAAGAAGGCTGCACCTGCTATGCCTGCCGGCATTTCACCCGTGCCTACCTGCGGCACCTGCTGAATGTGAACGAGATTCTCGGCCTCCGCATGCTCAGCGTCCACAACAGCCACCTCTTCATGAAGGTCATGCGGGACATTCGCACCCACCTGGAAGCCGGCACCTTTGCCGGCTTTCGCGCCGAGTTTGCCCGCACCTATATCCCCACGTTGAAGGTGCGGGCCGCCCGCGAGCAAAGTCTGTCGGCGACGCCGGGAGATTAAGCCCGGCATTCGCCCAACCCGTCAGCGTGTTAGGGCTTCTTGCCTTCGAGCAAGCCGCCCACCGCCTTCGCGGCGTCCGTCGCCAAAAGCTTCTGCGCCTGGGCTTTCAGGTCGTCGACCGTCTTCTGCTGGTCCGGCGTGAGCTGCAATCCGCTGAACTTGCTCAGCGCGCTCAGCGCATCCTGATACTTCTTCTCCGCGATCATCTGCTTGGCCGCGTCGGCCAGCGTCTGGAAACGCTGTGCCGTCTCCGCCGCCGATTGCTGGGCCGCGGCCGCGGCCGCCGCGGCGTCCTGCACGGGATTGGCCGGTGTCGCCACCGGCGCAGGTGCGGCTGTCGGCGGAGTCGGTGCCGGAGGAACAGGCGTTGCCGTCGGTGCCGGTGTGGGCGCAGGGGTCGTGGTCGCCGTGGGTGCCTCAGGGCTTGGCTCGGACTTGCTGCAACCGGCCGCCATCAGCCCCAACACTCCGGCAGTGCCGGCCAATATTCTATGAAACTTTCGCATATAAAAATCCTCCAAACACCTGCTTCCAACGCCCAAGCCCGGGCCACGATGACGCCGCCCGCGCTCGCGTCGAAAGCTTCGTGTTCAAGCTCGAATCTACCCCACCCCCCGCCGCCGCACAAGAAAGTGGCCCCCGCCCGGAGGACTTGCTCGCCAAGGCAGGCGCATCGACACGGACATACACGTCCGCATACACAAAAATACACACCCACATACACGAAAATACACGCTCGCGTACACGTAAATACACACGATTTACACACCCCATATTTACGCAACCACCTCTGGTTCAATTGGTTGCGTAAAAAACCTCTCCACGGGTTATCTGCCCCCGATCAACCCGCTCCACCCGAACCCGGCCCACCCGAAGATCGCACCCGGGAACCGCCCTTGCCGCAGGCCCGAGCGTCGCCTAATTTCGAGCCGTGAAACACTTCCGCTCTCTGTCGCTGCCGCTGGTGGCGCTTTGCCTTTCGAGCCTGTTGCAGGTCCGGGCCGCCGAGGCTCCTCCCTTGCGCGCGCTCCTGATTACCGGTGGATGTTGCCACGATTACCTCAAGCAAAAGGACATTCTCAAGCGCGGCCTCGAAGCGCGGATCAACGTGGTCGTGGACCAGATCCACGTCGAAGTGCCGCCCGGCACCGATGCCACCAAACCGCCGCTCCCGATCTTCGGCAACCCCGATTACGCCAAGGGCTACCACGTCGTGATTCATGACGAATGCGCCGCCAATATCGACGACCTCGCGGCCATCCGGAATGTTCTGGCTCCGCATCGCCAGGGCCTGCCCGGAGTCAATCTCCACTGCGCCGTCCATTCCTATCGTGTGGGCAAGCCCGGCGACAAAGCCGAGGCCGGATCGGACCGCGCCGCCTGGTTCGAGTTTCTCGGCCTCCAATCCAGCAGCCACGGGCCCCAGGAACCGCTCGTCCTCCGTTTCGAAGCCCAGGATCATCCCGTCGCCAAAGGGCAGGCGGGCTGGACCACCGGCCGCGAGGAACTTTACAACAATATCCAGCTCTTCCCCACCGCCACGCCGATCGCCCGCGCCACCCAAACCACGAAACGGCGCGATGGAACCACCCGCGATGACGAAGCCGTCGTTGTCTGGGCCAACCTGTTCCACGGCGCCCGCGTGTTCACCACGTCGGTCGGCCACAATAACTTCACCGTCGAGGATGCCCGCTACCTCGACCTCGTTGCCCGCGGCCTTCTCTGGGCCTGCGGCAAGCTGGACGACCAGGGCCAGGCCGCTCCCGGCTACGCGCGCCAGCCACAGCCCTGAACCCTGCGGTTCATGGCTCAGATCGCTTCCGCAAGCCGTTTGCGATCCCATCCAAGCCGGAACAGCGCTTGGAGCAGCAGATCGGCCGAGACACTCGCATCGGCCTTCTCCATCTTCGCCACGCGCGATTGGCTGGTTCCCAGGCGCGCGGCCAGCATCTCTTGCGTCAGCCCGAGCTCATGGCGTCGTTCTTTCACGAGCCGGCTCAAGGCGAGCCGGGTCTCGATGTATTCGGTTTCCGCGTCGGACAAGCCCAGGAATTCCTGCGCGGAGCCCTCCACCCAACCTTTGCTCAGTTTTTTCATGGCGCGATCGCCCGGTAATGGCTTAGCCGGCGTTGACAGTTTGCGATGATAGTCTTGGGCGTTTGACCGGTTTTCTTCTCGAAGACCTCCAGGATCACAATGGCCTCCTGCTCCAACGCATAGATCAGCCGCCACGATTTGTTCCGGTCGTTGACCCGCAATTCGTGGCAGTGGCTGCCAATTCTAGGCATGGGCCGGGACCGAGGCATCCCCAGCAATTCTCCACTTTGCAATTGCCGCAACAGCATCCCCATTTCTCTGCGAGCTTCCGAAGTCATGGGCGGAGATTTCACCTCGCCGTGGAGCCATCGGAGCGGCTTTTCGTTCACGGTTCATCGTGAGACTATGTCAATATTGACATAACGTCAATCTTTCCGTTCGCCTGAATCGGCAGCCGCGAGGGTTCGTCTCTTATATCAGGTTTCCTGCCAAGAGGCTGGCGGATGCGCCCAAAGGCCGGTATCTTCCGAATCGGTAGCATGACTCAGGAAACCGACGCTCGACGACGACGATGATGAACCTGCTTCGCCACTTTTTGGAACGCCGCGACGCCACGCGATTTGGCTTGGGCGCTCTGCTCGGGTTCGCCTGCCTGGCCGCGCCCGCCGCCGAGCCCGCGCTCGATCCCGCCGCCGTCGACTTTTTCGAGACCAAAATCCGCCCGGTCCTGGCCGAGCATTGCTATTCCTGCCACAGCCAGCGGGCCGAGAAGCTCAAGGCCGGGCTCTATCTGGATACCCGCGACGGCGTCCTCAAAGGCGGCGACAACGGGCCGGCCATCGTCCCGGGCAATCCCGATCAATCGCTTCTCATCAAGGCGGTCCGCTACAAGGACGCACATTTGCAAATGCCGCCGAAGGACAAGCAACTCCCGGCCGAGCAGATCGCCGACCTCGAACAATGGGTCCGCATGGGCGCGCCCGATCCGCGCACCGGAGCCAATGCCGCTCTCGCCGAACGCGAGGCCCAGCTTCGCGATCATTGGGCCTTCCAACCGATCCGCCAGCCGGCGCTCCCTCCGGTGAAAAATCCGGCCTGGGTCAAGACACCGGTCGATTCCTTTATCCTGGCCAGCCTCGAAAAGCAGGGCCTCGCTCCATCGCCCCTGGCCGACCGGCGCACGCTTATTCGCCGCGCCGCGTTCGATCTCCTCGGCCTTCCGCCTTCGCCGGAAGAGGTCGCCGCCTTCGAGAACGATCCCGACGACCGCGCCTACGAACGCCTCATCGACCGGCTCCTGGCCTCCCCGCAATATGGCGAACGCTGGGCGCGCCACTGGCTCGACGTGGCCCGTTACGCGGATACCAAGGGCTACGTCTTCGAGGAAGAACGCCGCTATGCCTACTCGTACACCTATCGCGATTACGTGATCCGCGCGCTGAACGACGACCTCCCTTTCGACCGCTTCATCGTCGAACAACTGGCCGCCGACCTCCTCCCCCTCGGCGACGACAAGCGCCCTCTGGCCGCGATGGGCTTCCTCACTCTCGGGCGGCGCTTCCTGAACAGCGAGCCGGACATTATCGACGACCGGATCGATGTCGTGACCCGCGGCTTCATGGGCCTTACCGTCCAGTGCGCCCGCTGCCACGATCACAAGTTCGATCCCATTCCGACGGAGGATTACTATTCGCTCTACGGCGTCTTCGCGAGTTCCAGCGAACCTTCCGATAAACCGCTCCTCGGCACCGCCTCCCTCCCGCGCGAGTACCCCGAATACATGGCCGAGCGAAAAAAGCGCGAGGACGAACTCACCGCTTTCCGCTCGGAAAAGGAAGCCGAAGTCCTCGGCCAGCTCCGCGCCAAGGCTTCCGAATACATGCTCGCCGCCCTTGAGGCCATCCGCCTCAACGACGCCGCCAAGAACGAAAACCTCGCCAAACAGCGCAAGCTCGATCCCGGCGTCATGGGCCGCTGGAAAACGTTCCTCGAAGAGCGCGCCCAAACCACCAACGGCACCAACGATGCCATCTTTGCGCCCTGGTTCGCCTTCGCCGCGCTGCCCGAGGCCCGCTTCACCCATGAAGCGCCCGCCCTCGCCCGCCGTTTCGGCCTCAACGAAACCTCCCAGCCCATCAACCCGGTCATCGCCAAAGCGTTCGCGGGCGAAGTGCCTGCGTCGATGACCGAAGTCGCCGACCGCTACAAGAAAGCCTTTGCCGAAATCGATGACGCTTGGACTGCCGCGCGCAAAGAGAAGAGCGATCTCTCTCAACTCACCAATGCCGACCAGGAAGCCGTCCGCCAGATTCTCTACGCTTCTTCCAGTCCCTCCATCGTTTCGAGCGACCAGCTCCCGCGCTTGTTCGATGTCCCCGCCGCGCAGAAGAATCGCGCGCTCCGCCGCAAGGTCGAGGAACTCGATGCCGTCCACCCCGGCGCGCCGCCGCGCGGCATGACGCTGGCCGAAAAATCGAAACCCTACGACCCCCGCGTCTTCGTCCGCGGCAACCAGCGCAACCACGGCGCGGCCGTTCCCCGGCAGTTTCTGAAGATCGCCTCTGGCCCCGAGCGCAAGCCCTTCGCCAAAGGCAGCGGCCGCCTCGAAATGGCCGAAGCCATCGCCAGCCCGTCCAATCCGCTCACCGCGCGCGTCATCGTCAATCGCGTCTGGCTCCACCACTTTGGCCAGGGCATCGTCCGCACCCCCAGCGATTTCGGCGTGCGGGCCGACCCGCCCTCCCATCCCGAGCTGCTCGATTACCTCGCCGCCCGGTTCATCGCCGAAGGCTGGTCGCTCAAGCAGCTCCATCGCGCCATCATGCTCTCCAGCACCTACCGCCAAGTCAGCGACGATCGCCCCGAGTATTCCCAGAAAGACCCGAACAATCTCCTCCTCTGGCGCATGAACCGCCGCCGCCTCGAACTCGAACCCTTCCGCGACACCCTGCTCGCCCTCGGCGGCAAGCTCGATCGCCAGCAGGGCGGCCAGCCGGTCGATATCATCAAGCAGCCCTTCACCACCCGGCGCACCGTCTACTCGTTCATCGAGCGCCAGAATCTCCCCGGCCTCCTCCGCACGTTCGATTTCGCGAGCCCGGACAGCACCAGCCCGCAACGCTTCACCACCACCGTGCCGCAGCAGGCCCTCTTCATGATTAACTCCCCTTTTATCGTGGAGCAGACGCGCGGCCTGGCCGCCCGACCCGAGGTGCAGGCCGAAGCCAACCCGGAAAAGCGCGTCGCCGCCCTCTACCGGGCCGCGCTCCAGCGCTCGCCCAGCGCCGAGGAAGCGATGATGGCCACCGCCTTTGTCGCCGAGCAGGCCAAGCTTCCCCCCGTCGAATCGCCGGCCGAGACGTGGCGCTACGGCTACGGCTCGTTCGATCCCGCCACGCACACGCTCACCAAATTCACCCCGCTGCCCCATTACACCGGCAAGGCCTGGCAGGGTGGGGGACAACTCCCGGATAAGGACCTCGGCTGGGTGCTCCTCAATGCCCAGGGCGGCCACCCCGGCGAGGGCCTCGAGCGCGTCGTCGTCCGCCGCTGGACTTCCCCCAAGGACGGCCCCGTCTCCATCTCCGGCACCCTCGCTCACGAATCCGGCAATGGCGATGGCGTCCGCGGCCGCATCCTCTCCAGCCGTTACGGCGAACTCGGCTTCTGGCCCGTCTATCGCGGCCAGCGCGCCATGGACATCACCCGCCTCGAAACCAAAAAAGGCGACATCATCGACTTCGTCGTCGATATGAACGCGAACGTCCACAGCGACAGCTTCACCTGGGCCCCCGTCATCCAAAGCCTCGCCCCGGCCCCCGCCTCCGGCTCCGGCTCCGTCTGGAAAGCCCAGGACGACTTCGCCGGCCCCAAAGAACCCGTCCTCCCCCTCACCCCCTGGGAAAAACTCGCCCAAGTCCTCCTCATGTCCAACGAACTTGCCTTCGTCGACTGACCGAGTAACGCCGACCATCGGCAGCAAGGCGATTAGGCCGATTCGCGCGCGTTCCGATCTGGCTAGGGTTTGACACGGAAGCCAGCCGCTCTCGCCAGCACGGCTTGCCGCTCATCGCACGTCAAAAACTCGGTTCGGCCTAACGCCCGGGCGATCCCGACGTGCAGCAGATCGATACCGCGCACGCCCAGGGTCTCCGTGTGAGCAGCCGCGAGCATCTCGGCTTCGCGAAAGGCTTCTGTCCAGGGAATGGCGTGGTGGACCAAGACGTTCTCTTCCAAGTCCGCATCGATGCAGCGGAACGCTTCCTGTCTCTGTTCGGCTGAGATTTCCTTCCGAAACGTGCGCAGCCGGATGCTATTTCGCAACTCGTGACGATGCAGCGGGGTGAACGGCAGCGGATCGACCGCCCGTTGCATCCATCGGAGTGCCCACTCCGAATTGTCGTGCGGCGTGTATACCCTGGCCAGGAAACTCGTATCCGCGTATACGGTCATCTCGAACCACTTGGTTGTTAGTAATCCCGGCTATCCCGCTCCTCCACGATCACGTCCCCCTTTAGTCGTTGGTTGCCGAAGATTCCGTGCAGGCGAGCGGCAAAGTCCGGCCGTTTCGCCCGGCGGGCCGCCTTCTTCGCCGGCGGCGGCGTCAATCGCGCCACCACCTTGCCTCGCTTGCGAATCTCCACCTCCTCCCCCTGCTCGACCCAATTCAAGACCGTCCCAAAGTCATGGCGAACCAAACGCACCGTGGCCGTCTTCATGTATCACAAACTATGTGATACATCGATGCGGTTGTCAATCATTGGGCAACGGGTTTGTCAGCGAGATCTCCGTTCGCGGCGGCGACAAACACGCAGGCATCTTTCAAGAGTTTCATCGTCGGGATCGCCGGAGGATTTCTCGCGCACTCGGGCCGGAGCCACGTTTCCGGTCCAGATCCTCCACCCACTGTTCCCATTCACGCAACCATTTGGCGGCGGCGGGCGACGGGCGGGCTTGCGACGATTTTGGCGCCGCACTGGCAGGCGCGCTCGACGACCCATTCGATAGCAATACCTGGCGCAAGGCCTCCACGACCAGCATCTCGACCGATTGCGCGTGACCGGCCGCGAAGAGTTCCGCTTCGCGCAACAACGTTGCCGGAATTTCCACAGTCAGTTTCATGCGTTCACTCTTTCACGCGTTGGATGAACCGGCAAGTCCAGGTCTAGCGGACACTACTTGCTGGACGTCAGCGCGCGCAGCCGGGCTAGGTTTTCGACATCTTCATGGAGATCGGGGGATCGGGGGATTGGGAGGCTTCGAAGCAGCCGGGTATCCCGCAAACCGCGCATCATTGAGGATATGCCGGAACGGCTCAACCCGATCATGCCTTCGCCGTTGCCAAATGCATTGTTCGCCGCAGGCACACCTTCAGATATCCACCATCAGCACTTCCCGGGGACAATTCCATCGCAGCGCCAGCGTGTCCTGAACCCCCCGGCTGATCAGCAGAGTTCTTCCATCCTGATCGTCGAAACGCAGGCCGTTCCAGCGATACAGGAAAGCCCCTGGATAGAGTCGTCCATGGCGTTGATAAAAGACAAATTGTCCGCCGTGGAGGTGTCCGCTGAGGGTCAGATCGAAAGGGCGGGCCGAGGCGGCGGGATGATGCGTGCAGAGGAGATGAGAGCGCGCTGATTGCACCGGTTGTTCGCGAGAGCCATAGAGGGCGCAATCGGGAGTCAGGAACCACGGCGCGTCTTCCAGCCAGCGCCCCCCGCCCGCCACTACCGCGGCGCGAACCCTGTCCACGCCGATCCACCGGTCATGGTTTCCCGCCACGGCGCAGACCGCGGCGACCCGCGACAACCCTCGAACCAGCGATTCCAGCGCCTCCAGGCCACTCGGCCAATCCACCAGATCTCCGCCAAGGAGCACCACGTCCGGACTTTCCCTCGACGCGATCCCCAGCAATCCCTCAACAATGTGGCGGGGTCCGTTCCGTCTCAAATGAAGATCACTCGCAAACAGGAGGCGCTTCCTCGCGCCAATCCTGGCGACACATTCACGGCGCACGAGCAACGGCCTTCGCGCACCGATTTCGATTTTATTGAGAATTCCGCGCAAAAGTTTCATCGTGGGAACCGCACCTTAAGCAGGGCGACGACGAACGCCCAAGTCACCACGCCGGCCAGGGCAAAGGGGATCGCCCCCGCATCCTGTCGCGCCGCGCCCACCGTGCGCTCCAGCAGTTCATCCGCCTGAGCCCGCAACGCCGTTGCCATGCCCGTGCGGGGCCGTTCCAGCAAAAAAGCGGTGACGTAACTCGGACACCCGCCGGCCTGATCCTCCTTCCAATCGAGCAAGTCGTCGGCCAGTTGCATCAGACAAACAAGACTCACGATAGAATGGAACTGCGCGCGCTCCACCGCCAAACCGGAGATTGCTTCCAGCCATCGCAGCGACAGAGCGATCACGGAGGCCCGATAATCGATGGTTACGTTCGCAACCCCCGGGGTGTTTGCCGAGAGGATCGGCCGGTGCCGCTCCGCTTTCCGCAATTGTTGCATGTAGCGGCGTGTCGCCATCTCCGGTGCGAGGTGCCGCAGTGTGCTGCGGAGTGACCGATACTCGGTCCGATCGAGTCTGTGCTCATCGTAATATTTGTCGCGCAACGATCCGAAATCGCACGCGTGCGCCAGGGCCACGCGCCGCCGCCGCCGGAGCGTGCCGCCCCGCCAGCGCGCCAGATATTCAAATCCGGCGATACAGAACACCCGCAAGGGAGTCCGCGGACGTGCCTCCAGCAACATGGGCAAACAAATCATCACCGCAGCCACCGCCTTTCCGGCGATACGTACGAGTTCTGTGAGGCGAGTCATTGATGCTTCGCCGTTACCGAGTCATGCCGCACGGGTGATTAAGGACCATCGGAAGTTGTTTACTTGGTTCCGCAGAGTAAATGAAACCTGATCCGCGCCCAACTACTCTTACGTCTTTCAAGATTTCGGTCAGACATACTTTGCAATGCAAAGTAATCTCGCCACCGGGTCCATTCAAGCAATTCTTGAGATTCGGCCTCCGTCATTCTTCATTCGCCTGATTCCCCTTCAGCCAAACCAGATCTCTCACCGAGCCCCGACCGGTGCGCTTTCTCTCGTGAACGTTGCCTTCTTCCGCCCCTTCTCTGCCACCAAAAAAAGCTCAAAAACCCCGTAATGCCTCTTCCTGCCCCCGAAAAACCCGCAGCTTTCCCGACCGTCGCGGTCTACTTTCTCCGTCGCGGCTTCGCGCCCATCGCCGCCGGTTTGCCCGCGCCGACCAATCCCCTCAGCCGCGCCAGGTTCTCGACATCCTCGTGCAGGTCGGGCGACTTCGGCGTCTCCAGGCAGCCCGGCGTTCCGGCGAATCGCGCGTCGTTCACGATGTGCCGGAAGGGCTCCAGCCCGATCTTGCCTTCGCCGATTCCGGCATGGCGATCCACCCTCGACCCGAAGTCCGTCTTCGAATCGTTCAAGTGAAACGCCAGCACCTGATCCAGCCCGATCGTCGACTCCACCTCCCCGATCGCCGCGTCCCAGCCCTGCGGCGTCCGCAGATCGTAACCCGCCTCAAAGAAATGCGCCGTGTCCAGGCACACCCCCAGCCGCTCCGGCTTCTGCACTCCGTCGTAAATCGCCGCCAGATGGCCGATCCGGCACCCGAGGCAAGTCCCTTGCCCAGCCGTGTTCTCCAGCGCGATCCGCACCGGCGAACCCTTCGTCGCCCGGAACACCTCGTCCAACCCCGCCACGATCTGCTCGATCCCCTTCGCTTCCCCCTGGCCGAGATGCGCTCCCGGATGCATCACCAAAAACGGCAGGCCCAAATCCGTCGCAAACCCGATCTCCTGAATCAGCGACTTGATCGACTGATCCCGGTTCGCCGACGGCCCGGCCCCCAGATTGATCAGATACCCGGTGTGCCCAAACACCGAAGCAAAGCTGCTGCCCGCCAGCTCGTTCGCATACTTCGTCAAATCGTCCGGAGAGTGCGGCGCGCCGAACCACCGCATGTTGTTTTTGACGAAAAGCTGGACAATGTCGCAGCCGATGCCCCGGCCGCGTTCGAGCGCGCGCCAGACGCCGCCGCCGGTGGGCATGTGCGCGCCGAATTTCATAGTCCGCAGTATTGCATCCTTAAGCCTTGATGTCTAGCACATGGCCGCAATTTCAACATTCAATGGTGCTATAACAACCTGCTCCCGGCATTGCTCTATGCTCCGCAGTCGGCTAGGGTTCTCGTGGATGACGAAAGCGACAAAAAAGACCATGTGGGGGTGCTTAATCACTATCGTCCTCCTCGTGGCATTCTTCTCCCTTTGGAAATTCAATTTATCTCGAACGCACCAACATTGCATCAAGAATGCGGGCCTCACTCTCCGACTGTTCGCCGAGGCACATGAGGGCAAGTTTCCTGTCCATACGAATGGCTTTGGCGATGCGCTGCTGCTTCTGATTAGAGAAGACGCCCTGGAAAAGTGGGACACCAATAATATACGGTATATCACGGGGCCAGGCGATGATGGGACGATGTATCAAGAGGCGTTAAGGACTGGAGCGAATGTCCTCGAAGAAAAGTGCAGTCGAATTTATGTCCAAGGGCTTTCTGAATCGAACAACCCTGACATTGCGATCCTCTTCGACAAAAAATCCGTCCCTGGCGGTGATCACTTCCGTCGACCGTGGGGGCCGCTCTTGCGAGAGGTGTGCATGCTTGATGGTTCGATGAAAACCGTTCGTGAAGAGGAGTGGGCCGCATTCGCGAGCAATCAAATCGAATTACTGGTTAAAGAAGGCGTTCCTCGTGCGACAGCGGAGTACTACTATCGAATCCGCTAGATTGAAAAATTAGTTGATGAGGCAGAAATCGCAGCAGAATTCTATAAGGTTTCGGGGCGGGTGATCAACGTGGCAATGCGGTGGAGGAGGCGGCCGGCGCCGCCGCCGTCGAGGACGCGGTGGTCGAAGCTGAGGGTGAGGTTCGCCTCCATGACCGGGAGGAATTGTTGCCGGGCCTCGTCCCACTGAGGCGCTTTGCGGGCGGCACCCATACCGAGGACGAGGGTTTGTTCGGGCAAGGGGATGGGGGTGGCCCAGGTGAGGCCGAAGGTGCCGAAATTGGTGACGGTGGCGATGGAGCCGCCGGTAGCGCCGGCGGGGAGTTTCCGTGCGCGGGCCTGCTCGACGAGTTCGTTGTATTGGCCGGTGAGTTCGCGCAAGGGGCGGCGGTCGGCTTGGCGAAGGACGGGGACGAGGACACCATCCTCGGCTTCGACGGCGAAACCGATATCGATGGCGGGAGGATGGACGATGGAATGGCCGATGAGGCGGCCGGCGGGGGCGCTATTTTCGGCGAGCGCGAGGGCAAGGGCGCGCAAGGCGTAAAGGGCGGGACCCGGTTTAGGGTCGAGCGATTTGCGGTGGGCCAGCAAGGGATCCAGAACGACCGGCAGCGCCACCGTCGCCAGCGGTCGCGTCCAGCTTCGGCGCATGGCATCCGCCACCGCCACCCGCATCGTCGAGGCCCGGCTCAGCTTATGCCGCTCCAGATTCGCGAGAAATTTCTCGAAATCCTGGATCGTCACCCGCCCGCCCGCGCCGCTGCCCGCCAACCCCGCCAGGTCGGAAGCGTGCAGCCCCAAGTCCTGCATCCGCGCCTTCATCCGCGGCGACATGTAGCTCGCCCCGGCGCTGTTCACCGGCACAGGCAAGCCGCGGACAGTTGGCTCCACCGACGTTCTCGGCGCGGCGGGTCCCGGCTTCGGTTCGGTGGGCCGGTTCGATGGCGTAGACTCCGGTGCCGGCGCATCCAGCAATCCAAGCTGCCGGGCCAGCGCCTCGTCCACCTCCAGAAATCCGAGTTCCGCTCCCACGGGGTAGCTTTCCTGCACCGTCACCTGCCATTGGGCGACCCGGCCCCGGCACGGCGACGTGACGCTCGTCGTCGCCTTGTTGGTCTCCACTTCCAGGAGGGCCTGATCCGCCTCGACGTGGTCGCCCTCCTTCACGAAGAAATGGGTGACGGTGGCCTCGGCGATCGATTCACCAAGCTGCGGCATCACAATGGGAACGCGCGGCGTGCTCATAGGTTAGAGTCGGGCGAGATTGCGGGCGGCATTCGCGATGGCTTGCGCCGTGGGACGATGCGCCGCCCACAAATTCGGATGATAAGGGATAGGTGTGTCCTTCGCATTCAACCGCTGCGGCGGCGCGTCCAGCAGCGCGAATCCCTCGGCCGCGATCCGCGCCACCACTTCCGCGGTCACGCCACCCCAGGGGAAGGCCTCCCCCACGCACAGCACCCGGCCCGTGCGCGCCACCGAGGCGATGATCGTGTCCGTATCGAGCGGTTTGACGGTGCGCAAGTCGAGCACCTCGACGTCGATCCCTTCGGAGAGCAGTTCGTCCGCCGCCGCCAGGGCTTCATGCACCATCGCGCTGTAGGCCACGATGGTCAGGTCGCGCCCGGCCCGGGCGATCCGGGCCTTGCACGCCGGCATCGCTTCCGTGGGCAACCGCTCGGCCTTGAGGTGATAGTAGAGGTACTTGTGCTCGCAAAAGATGACCGGGTCATCGATGGCCACCGCTTCCAGCAGCATGCTGTAGGCATCCTCCACCGTGGCGGGCGTCATCACCACCAGCCCGGGGTAATGCGCGTACAAAGCTTCCATGCTCTGGCTGTGGAACGGCCCGCTGCCCGAAGTGCCGCCGCTGGGCAGCCGGATGGTGATCGGGCAGGGCACCTGCGTGCGCCAGAACAACGTCGCGGCTTGGTTGACGATCTGGTTGAAACCCGGCGTCGAGAAGTCGGCGAATTGCATCTCGATGATCGGGCGCATCCCTTCGATGGCCGCCCCCACCGCCGCGCCGACAATCGCATCCTCCGAAATCGGCGCATCCAGCAGCCGCCCCGGGAATTCCTGCGCCAGGTTTTTCGTGGCCTTGAACGCGCCGCCGAAATTCCCCACATCCTGCCCGTAAATGAAGACGCGCGGATCCTCCGCCAGGGCGCGGGCTTGCGCCTCGCGGATTGCTTCGAGATAGGTAATGCTCATGCCGCGAAGTCGCCACCTCCTTCGCTAAATCGAGAAGTGGCCAGCGCGCACCACGATTCCGTAAAGGGATCAGGGGCCGGCTCCCGCTGCACTTTCAGCAACGCCTCTTCCACCTGCGCCACGGCCTCCCCCCGCCACAGTTCCAGCGTGGCGGGATCGGCCCAGCCCTTTTCCAGAAAGCGGCGCTCCGCCAGTTCCAGGCAATCGCAGCCCCGGGCGGACCGCTTCAGTTGAGGATCTACATAGGAAGCGTCGTCATGTTCGCCGTGGCCGCACAAGCGCAGAAGCTGCGCCACCACCAATTGCGGCCCCTGCCCCGCCCGCGCCGCCGCGACCGCCCGGCCCACCGTCTCGAGGCACTGGTCGAGGTCCGTCCCATCCAGCGTATGGCCTGCGATGCCGTAACCGGCCGCGCGGTCCGCCAGCGACCGGCAGGCGAATTGCCGGCTCGTCGGCGTCGAATAGGCGTAGCCATTGTCCGCCACCACCACCACGAGCGGCAGTTTTTCCACCGCCGCCTGGTTCATCGCTTCATGGAAGGCTCCGGTCGAAGTCGCTCCTTCGCCGAGCGAAGCCGCGCCGACCATGCCGGAAAGCCCTCGAAATCGCCGCGCCATCAAGGCGCCGTTTACCACGGCGATCATCGCCCCCAAATGACTGATCATCGGGAGGTACCCTTCGCGCGGCCGGCCGCGGTGGACGTTGCCATCCCGGCCCCGCATCGGGCCCAGCTTCGAGCCCAGGCAGTTCCGCAGGGCGTCCTCGACCGATTCGCCGAAGGCCAGCCGTCCTGCGCCATCGCGAATCAAGGGGGCGAAAATGTCGCCTTTCTGCAAGGCCAGGCCCGTCGCGGCGCTCAGGGCTTCCTGCCCCCGCCCCAGATACGCGCCGCCGCCGGGGATCTTTCCGGCGCGGTACAGCCCGGCCAGCTTATCGTCCAGGGTTCTGGACAACACCATGAGTTGAAAGGCCCGTACGGCCCGCTCCCGCTCGGAACCCGGGACTGGCACCGCGCGAGATGCAACCGATTCGACCATACGTTCGAAGCGGAGTATGCGGCTTGCCAAAAACCCGCGCAAATGTTTCTTTATAGCCATTAACTTAGGCCAAGGACATGCCGATCACACCCGAGTGCATTCGCAAGCGTCGCGTCCGCTCGTCGTTGCGCCCCGGCCACAGGCTTCGGGCTCGGCCAGATTTGGGTTGCGCCCCGGTGCCGGCGAAGCGCCTGCCCCGGAACCGCGCGTTCCCCCCATGCCAGCCGAACAACTCCTGCCGGACGACAGCCCCGATGATTTGTTCGACGACCTGGCCCGGCTGGCCTCCCTCGCCTCCGGCGCGCCCATCGTCCTGATCGCCTATCCGGTCCATGGCCGGCTCTGGTGCTGGTCCAAGCTGGGCTGGAACATCGATCAGCTCGCGATCGAGGATTGCTTTTGGGTGGCCAGCCCGGCGGGGCAAGAACTTTGCGTGGTGGCCGATGCCCTCGCCCAGCCGGAGCTCGCCTCCCAGAAGTATGTCGCCGGCGAACCTCATTTCCGCTCCTTTGCCACGGCGACGCTGCGCACGGCCGCCGGAACGGGCCTGTTCTCCATCGTTCAATCCGCCGAGACGATCGGCTGGCTGACCGTGCTGGATGTCCGCCCCCGGTCCTTCTCGGCCGATCAGCTCGAAGCGCTTCGCACTATCGCGGCCCAGGTCGTCGCCCGTCTCGAGCAACGCCGCGGGCTGCGCGAACTCCGCCGCAAGCACAGCGAAACGGAGATCGCCCTCCGCGATTCCGAGCTATTCTACCATTCCCTCGTCGAGACACTGCCGCACAACATTATCCGCAAGGATCGCCAGGGGCGCTTTACCTTTGCCAATAGCCGCTTTTGCGAAACCGTCTGCCGCGCCGCCTCCGAGATCATCGGCAAAACCGACTTCGACCTGTTCCCGCCCGACCTCGCGGCCAAGTACCAGGCCGATGACCGCCGCGTCATCGAGGAGGCCAAGGGCTTCCAGGGCGTCGAGAAGCATCAGGATCAGAACGGCGAGACGCTCTACGTCCAGGTCATCAAATCGCCGTTGTTCGACGCCGCCGGTGAAGTCTGCGGCGTCCAGGGCATCTTTTGGGACGAAACGGTCCGCCACAAGGCCGAGGAAGCCCTCGCCTATGAGCGCGATCTCCTGCGTGCGATGCTCGAGAACATTCCGGACAGCATCTATTTCAAGGATCGCCAGGCCCGCTTCTTCGCGATGAGCCGTTCCTTCGCCGCGCGCCTCGGCCTCAAGGAACCGCGCGAAGCGTTCGGCAAGACCGACCGCGACTTTTTCAGCCCCGAGCTCGCCCAGAGCGCCTGGGAGGATGAGCGCCGGATCCTGCGCACCGGCGAACCGCTCGTCGGCAAGGTCGAGAAGGATGTCTGGCCCGACGGCATCGAACGCTGGTCGATGATTACGAAGGTTCCCCTGCGCAACCGCCAGGGCGAGATCACCGGCACCTTCGGCATCACCACCGACATCACCGAATTGAAGCAGGTGGAAAGCGCCCTCGCCCAGGCGCGCGATACGGCCATCGAGGCCGCCCGCCAGAAATCGGAATTCCTGGCCAACATGAGCCACGAAATCCGCACCCCGCTCAACGCCGTCATCGGCATGACCGGCCTCCTGCTCGAAACGTCCCTCACCTCGGAACAGGAGGAACTGACCGTCACCGTCCGCAACAGCGCGGATGGCCTGCTCGGCATCATCAACGATATTCTCGATTGCTCGAAGATGGAGGCCGGCAAGCTCGCCATCGAAATGATCGATTTCGATCTCGGCGAAGTGATCGAAGGTGTCACCGATCTGCTCGGCGAGCGCGCGCATTCGAAAAAGCTCGAATTGATCGCCTGGATCGACGACGAACTGCCTCGCGGCCTGCGCGGCGATCCCGGCCGCATCCGCCAGATCCTCACGAACCTCGCGGCCAACGCCGTCAAATTCACGACCACCGGCGAAGTGATCCTCGAGGTCAAAGCCGGACCGCGCCAGGGCCACACGGTCGAAGTCCAATTTCGCGTCACCGACAGCGGCATCGGCATCAGTCCGGAAGCGCGGCAGCGCATCTTCCAGGCGTTCGTGCAGGCGGATGGCTCCACCACCCGCCGGTTCGGCGGCACCGGCCTGGGCCTGGCTATTTCCAAGCAGCTCACCGAACTGATGCGGGGCGAGATCGGCTGCGACAGCGAGCCGGGCCGCGGTTCCACCTTTTGGTTCAAGCTTCCGCTCGAAATCCAGGCCGCGCAAAAACCCCGGCCGGACTGCGCGATGTTCGAGGGGTGCCGGGTGCTGGTGGCCGATGCCAACGCCGCCAGCCGCGACCGGTTGTGCCGCCGCCTGCAAGCCTGGCGCATGCGCCCCAGCGGCAGCGGCGCCGCCACCACCGTTCTCCAGGCCCTCGAAAAAGCGTCGCAACAGGACGATCCTTTCCAATTGGTGCTCGCCGATCAGGGCCTCGCCGAAATCGGCGGCGTGGATCTGGCCCGGGAGATCAACGCCCAATCCTGGCCGGTCAAACCCGTCGTGGTGCTCCTCACCGGCGTCGGCCAACTGCCCGCCGAACCCGTCCTGCGCGAGTCGGGCGTGTTCTCCCATCTGGTCAAACCGCTTAAGGAAAGCCGCCTCTACGAATCGCTCGTCTCGGTCATCCGCGGCACCGCGGCCAGCGGGGTCCGCACCCGCGAAGCCGCTCCGCCGGCTTCCGCACCCGGCCCCGACCGTCCCTTGCGCCTGCTCCTGGCCGAGGATAACCCGATCAATCAGAAAGTGGCGCTGCGCCAGTTGCAGAAGCTGGGCTACAGCGTCGACGCCGTCGCCAACGGTCTGGAAGCCCTCAAGGCTCAGCGCGCCATCAAGTACGATGTCATCCTCATGGATTGCCAGATGCCGGAGATGGACGGCTTCGAGGCCACCCGCCGGATTCGCGTCGAGGAAAACGAACTTCACCTACCCCCCGTTCACATCATCGCCATGACCGCCAACGCCCTGGCCGGCGACCGCGAGCTTTGTCTCGCCGCGGGCATGGACGATTATCTCAGCAAACCCGTGCGGGTCGAAGCGCTCAGCGCCGCCCTCCGCCGCGGGGTCGAAAAGACTACTATGGAACGTGTGCAGGAATCCAAGGAACCCTTGCTCAACCCGGAAACCGTTCAAGGACTGCGCGAACTGCGCATGCCCGGCGAACCCGATCCCATCTCGGAACTTGTCGATCTTTTCCTCGCCGATGCTCCCGGCCTGGTTTCGCGCATCCGCGCGGCGTTCACGGCCCGCGATGGCCACGAACTGGAACGGGTCTGCCACACGCTCAAAGGCAGCGCCAGCAACCTCGGGGCCGACCGCCTCGCTCAGGCTTGCTTCCGCGTCATGTCCCTCGCCCGCGAAGGGCAGGCGGCCGCCGAACCGGATATTCGCCATATCGAGTCCGAGTTCGACATCGTCCGCCCGGAGCTGGAAAAGCTGAAACTGGAAAGCGAAGCGCCGGTTTCCTGACCCGGCCTCCGCGTCTCAGGCAGGCTTTCAGTGGCGTGCCTCGTGGCGGACATGTTGCCACCCGGGCAGCAATGCGACCGCGGTAAACAGGGCGATGGCCAGCCCCAGCGCGCACACCGCCCCGAGCGACGCCAGCCCGAGGTTCGAAGACGTGCCCAGCAGGGCGAATCCGATAATCGTCGTGCTCCCGGCCAGCAGCAGCGCCCGCCCCACCCCGGCCCGCGCGGCGGCGGCATCGCCCTCCGCGCGGCGCAACGCGAGCTGCATGTGGATCGAGTAATCCACCCCCATGCCGAGCAGCAGCGGCAGCGCCATCAGGTTGATCAAGTTCCAATTCCAGCCCAGCAGAACCATCGCCGCCGAAAGCACCAGACCGCTGAAGGCCAGCACCGCCAGGCTCAACGCCACGTCCCGGCCTTTGCGAAAGGTCAGGTACAGTGAAACCAGCACCGCGGCTGCCACCCCGCCGCAAATCGGCGGCAACTCGCGCATCACGCGTTGGAACATGGACTGCCCCAGCAGCGGCCAGCCGGCCACCATCAATCCTTCCGGCCAGTCGGCGGCGCGCACCTGTTCCGGGACAAAGTTCGGTCCCGGATAAAGCAGCCCCAAGGCCAGCCAGCCATCGGGCCCTTCCGCCGCCACCCGGGGCATAAGCCACTCCGCCACCCGGCCCTCCGGCCAGGCCGGCGCATTCGCCGCCCCTTCCCAGGCGCGCAAAACTCGATCGGTCAGCCGCGTGGCATTGGTGGTGAATCCGCTCTCGATAATCCGGCCGATCAAGTCCGTCCGCCGGCCGGCCAGCGATTCCAGGGCCGGACCATTCGCCTGTTGATGTTTCGGATTCGGCCAGATCGGTGTCGGCAAGGTGTAGCCGCGAATGACCCCTTCCGCCTGCGCCTGCTCGAGTCTGGGCTGCGCGTCCGCCAGAATCCGCCCCGCCTCCGCTGCCGAAGCGCCGCGGGCCAGCAGCCACACCGGCTCCACCGGCATTTCCATCCGTTGCTGAAGGAGCGTCAACGTCCGGCTCGCTTCGCTATGGCGCGGCCGCAACACCTCCGGCGAAGCGATCAACTCCGGCCGGCGCCAGCACAACACCGCCACCGCTCCCACCGCCAGCCCCACGGTCGCGATCCGCGGCGCGTTCCAGCGGCGCATCGGCCGGGCCGCACCGCGCGATGCCGCCGGCCGCGGAGGGCGGCGGGGCAGCAGCGGCAGGAACAGAAACAACATCACCCACGCCCCTGCGAAAATGCCCAGCCCCACGAGCGTCCCAAGCTGCCGCAGGCCGGGCAGCGACGACACGTTCAACAACAGAAATGCCACCCCCGTCGTCAAAGCCGACCAGAGTATCCCCGGCCCGGCCAGCCGCCGGATTTCGCCTGCGCTCGCTTGCGGATGGAGGCGCGCTTCCTGATGCAGCACAATGCCGAAATCCTCCGCCAATCCCACCAGGATGGCCGCGAAGCCCAGGCTCAAGACGTTCAGGGTGCCGAAGATCAATCCGCCCCACGCCCCCGCGAGCAACGTGGTGGCCGCCAGTGCCGCCAGCAGCAGCAGCAATGATCGCACTTCGCGATGGGCTAGGTAGAAAAGCAGGCCGATCATGGCCAGCGTGCCGGGCACGGCCGTGCGCATGTCCATCTTCATCCCCGTGGCGATCTCGTCCACGAAGACCGGCCGCCCGGTCAGGTGCGTCCGCACGCCCGTCACTCCGGCGGCCTCGACCGCGCCGCGCAACGCCGGGCGGATCGCCGCCAGCCAGGCGTGGCATTCTTCGTATCCGGTCAGCGGTTCGTTGGCGTAGACGTAGACAATGCGAAATGTCCCATCGCTCGAACCGAACGCATTGTCCGAGCCCCCCGGCCCTGCTTGCCCCTGCGCGCCGATTCCCGACAATCCCAGCGGATCGTACGGAGCGAGGAACAGATCTTCAGGATTGAGCGAAGTCGCGATTTTCTCCCGGGCCGCCTCCAACGTCGCGCCGACCCGGTCGGCTGCCAGCGATTCCACTAATCCCGCCACGCGTTCCGGCGGCGCATTCCGCCACAGATAAGCGAGGAACTCGGCCGAGGCTTCCGGCGATTCCGTCCACGGCGCGGCGGCGAATACGCGCGCCACCTGGTTGGTCAGCGCGCTCAACCGCGCGGCGATCGCCTCCACCGCCAGCCCCGTCGAGTCTGCGTCCGGCCCTTCGACCGCCACGATCAATTCCCGGGCGTTGAGAAAATTCCGCTGGTACAGCCGGACGCCCTGCGCGGCGTCGTTGTCGGTCGGGAGAAGATTGAGAACCTCGACGTCGATCTCAAGGCGAAGGGCGCCCGCCAGACCCAGCAGGACGAGCAAGGCCGTGATGACCCAGGCCCGCCGCGGAGTCGGATTCCACCAACTTGGGGAGCGCTCCGCTCCGCCGGAGCCGTGCGGCACGCGCGCCGCCACTTACTCCGAAGGTTTCGCGAATTTCGAGTCGGCCAGCTCGATGTCGTGCTTGATCTCCTTCACCTTCATCGTCATCTCGAACTCGCCAAATCCTCCCGTCACCCTTATTTCCCGCTCGAACGGATACTTGATGCCGTCGGCTTCCTTGTACTCCCCGAGCCGCGCCGTCACCTTCACCGGGTTCCCATCCGCTCCCGAAAACTCGGCAAACTGGCTCACCAAAAAACCCGTCTTCGCATTAAAAGTCAGGCGATCCATGCCCGCGTCGGATTTCGATTCCAGGTGATGCACCTCGTCCGCGCCGAGTTTCTCCGTTCCTTTGAACGTCAAATTCGGGAAGAGCGCCTTGATCTTCGTTTCCCGATGAATATCCGCGTCCCGCTTCGAGCGCACTCCTTCCGCCCCCTCTTTCGTCCGGGGGCCGCCGGGATCCTTGGCCCAGGCGATCGTGCCGTCCACTCCCTCCAGGAATTCGCCCATCCCCTCCATCTTGACCTCCGAGTAGAACTTGTTCGGCCCCTTGTACATCTGCTGGAACGGAGCCGCCTGCCCCATGATCACGAAATCCCCCTTTACCGTCCGGCTTTTGATCTTCTCGATCTTCGCCTTGCCGCCCAGCGCCGTCACGTATTTCTCAAGCACCGAGTCCACCGTTGCGGCGGCATCCGCTCCGGACGCACCGGGCTGGAAATGCTGAGCCGCCACCCATAAAGCTGCTGCCAACAGTCGAAAGGTCGATTTCATTTACTCATAGGACACCACAATTCCGGGAAAGTGACAAATCTTTCCGGGAAGCCCTCTCGCGCACAACCCGCCCGTCAGATATTCTCGGCGATGGCCGGCGTGGGCTCGTAGGTGGTCATCAGTTCGCTGGCCAGCGGCGCCTGGTCGTGCGCCAGCAAGCGGAACTGCCGGATATGGAACGACACCGGCTGCCCATCTTTCAACCCCTGGCGCGCGTAGTCCTCTTTCGTCATGCGCGCTCGAATCACCAGATTGTCGGAGACCTCCAGCTCCACCCGCAGCATCACCCCGAGGAAATAGGTGCGCCGCAGCACGGCCGAGACGGGATATTGCGCGAGATCGGCCGACACCTGCACCGCGTACGGCCGGAAGCCGATCCGGGCCAGCCCGTCCCTCACCCCCGGCAAATGGAACTTCAATCGGTCGATCCGTCCCACCCCCTCCTTTACTTCCACTTCCAACACGTTCATCACCCCGATGAATCGCGCCACGAACTCGTTCGCCGGTTCCTCGTACACTTCCCGCGGCGTGCCGATCTGCTCCACGCGGCCGCGCGCGATGATCACGATCCGGTCGCTCACTTCCATCGCCTCTTCCTGATCGTGCGTGACGAACAGCGTGGTCACGTTCAGGTCGTGATGGAGCCGCACCAGCCACTCCCGCAACTCCTGCCGGATCTTCGCGTCCACCGCGCCGAACGGTTCGTCCAGCAGCAGCACCGAAGGCTTCGGCGCCAGCGCCCGGGCGATCGCCACCCGCTGCCGTTGCCCGCCGGAAAGCTGATGCGGATAGCGCCGGTCCAGGCCCTTCAGCTCGAGCAACCCCAGCAACTCCGCCACCCGCGCTTCGATATCCGCGGTTTTCCATTTCTTGATCTTGAGCCCGAACGCGATGTTCTTCGCCACCGTCATGTTCTTGAACAGGGCGTAATTCTGAAACACGAAGCCGATGTTCCGTTGCTGCACGGACACGTCGTTCACCCGCTGGTCGCGGATATGAATGTCCCCGTCCGTCGGCATTTCCAGCCCTGCGATCATGCGCAGCACCGTCGTTTTGCCTCCGCCGCTCGGCCCGAGCAGCGCGATCAATTCGCCTTCGCGGATTTGAAAGCTCACGCCGCTGACGGCGCTCACTTGGCCGAATTTCTTCCCTACGTTGCTCAGTCGGATGCTCACAAATTCGATTTGGTTAGAATCATCGTGTCGGCCTCACCCTCCGGAAGCTCCACCTCGCTGGCTTGCGCGGCCTCGTAATCCCGCTCGGTTTTCCATTCGAGCCACGATTTCAGCACCAGCGTCACCAGCGCCAGCAACGCCAGAATGCTCGCCACCGCGAACGCCGCCACCCCGGAGGCCATCGAGGCCCCGTGGTACAAAGTCTCCACCCTCAGGGGCAGGGTCTCCGTCAGCCCCGAGATATGCCCGGACACCACCGACACCGCGCCGAACTCTCCCATCGCCCGGGCGTTGCACAGGATCACCCCGTAGAGCAGCCCCCATTTCACCGAGGGCAGGGTCACATGCCAGAAGGTCTTCCACCCGCTGGCCCCCAAGGTCAGCGCCGCCTGCTCTTGTTCGCTTCCGGTGGCCTGCATCAAGGGGATCAATTCTCGCGCCACGAAGGGGAACGTCACGAACACCGTGGCCAGCACCATGCCGGGTACGTTGAAAATGATCTTCCAGTCGCGCGCCTCCAGCCACGGGCCCAGATATCCTTCCCGCCCGAAAAGAATCACCAGCAACAGCCCCGCCACCACCGGCGAGATCGCGAAGGGCAGGTCGATCAGCGTGATCAGAAAAGGCTTCCCGCGAAATTCGAACTTCGCCACCGCCCACGCCGCGCAAATCCCGAACACCATGTTCATCGGTACGGAAATGCAGGAGACGAACAGCGTGAGTTTCAGCGCCTGCAGGCTGTCTTCATCCCGCAGCGATTCGAGGTAGAAAGCCCACCCTTTCGAAAAGGCCTGGTAAAAAACATTGAGCAGCGGCAGCACCAGGAACACCAGGGTGAAAATCCCCGCCATGCCGATCAAGGCCCACTTCGCGTACGCCGGATCTTCGCTGCCGCGCGACGATTTTTTCGCCCCGGCCCCGCCCAATTTGCGTTTCGGTCCTCCAGCCATGTCCTGACAGACTCCTATTCCTGATATCGGCTCGCCCAGCGCTCGAGCAGGTTGATCACGCCCAGCAGTGAAAATGAAATAATCAGCAGCACCACCGCGATGCTCATCGCCGCGCCGTAATCGTACTGTTCGAGCAGCGTCACGATCACCAGCGGCGCGATCTCGGTCTTCAGCGGCATATTGCTCGAAATGAAGATCACCGACCCGTACTCCCCCACCGCCCGCCCGAAGGCCATCGCGAATCCTGTAATGATCGTCGGAAGCAGCGTCGGCCCGATCACCGATACAAAAGTCCGCAATCGCCCTGCCCCCAGCGTCGCCGCCGCCTCCTCGATCTCGCGTTCCAGATTCTCCAGCACCGGCTGCAGCGTCCGCACCACGAAGGGCAGCCCGATGAACGTCAGCGCGATCACCACGCCCAGATGATTGTAAACCGCCTTGATCCCCAGCGGTTCCAGCCAGCGCCCGATCCAGCCGTTCCCCGCGAAGAGATTCGCCAGCGCCAGCCCCGCCACCGCCGTCGGCAGCGCGAAGGGGATGTCCACCAGCGCATCCATCAATCGCTTGCCGGGAAAATGATACCGCACCAGCACCCAGGCCAGAATCGTTCCGAAGATCGAATTGATGGTGGCCGCCACGAAAGATGCCCCGAAGGTCAGTTTATACGCCGCCAGCGCCCGCGGCGCCGTGGCCGCCTCCCAGAACTCCGACCAGCCCAGCCCCATCAGCCGCAGCACCAGCGCTCCCACGGGGATCAGGACGATCGCGCTCAAATAAAAGAGCGTGAACCCCATGGTCCGTCCGAATCCCGGTAGTGCGGTAAATCTCCCTGGCATCATAGGTCGGCGGCGAAAGCGATGAACTTCCGATACTCGGCCAAGATCGCGCGCATCGCGGCGACCAGTGCTGCGGTCTGGCTATTCAGCGGCAAAAGCGCAGGACTTTCGAGGATAATTTCGAACGGCGACCCTTGCAGCTTGGGCGGAGCCGTCAAAATCCCGTCGTAACACTCCGCGATAATCCCGTTCTCCGCCGGAAAGCCGTCGATCTCCCGCGCCCGGTTGCGCGGAATGGCTCCTTCCGCCGCCCGCAGCGCCGGTTCCAGGAGCGACCGCGCCAGCACCGCCCCCCGCACAAATCCGTACATCCCCGGGCTCGTGTCGTCCGCGTGCAACGATATGAATCCGTGAAAGCGATTCTCCTGAATTTCCGCCTCCAGCGCCGCCACTTCCGGCTCGCCCGATTCCCGCCAAAACTCCCGGTTCAAATCCTTCCCCGTTTGCGACCAGCGTGACCCCGCTTCGTACCCCGTCGGATTGCACACCGGATAAAACGACAAGCGATATCCCTGCACGACGTCCGGTTCCCGGGCCACCCGCTCGGCGAACGCCGCCACCGCCTCCGGCCCCGCCGGTTCATCCCCATGAATCGCCGCGAAAATGCCGATCTCCATCGTCTCCCCGCCCCCGCTCGCCCCCGTCAGCACATATTTCGGCAGCGCCGGCACCGGCCCGCGCGGCAACAGGATCGAACTTCCCAGCACGCCCGGCACCTGTTCCATCCGCTCCGCGATCCGCCCCGTCCGGGGGAAATCTCCCCCGGCGCCGCGCGCGCCTTCCCCGGATGTCTGCTGTTCGATATGTCTCAAAACCGCGCCACCCGAAATGCTCGGAAGGCTAATTCCTATGTAAGTAGTAGAGTTAGCCACCGCCCGCGTCTTGTCAACCGCGACCTGTTATCCATCCGGGACAATCCATGCCTGGGAACACCTCAAGAAGCGTGGTGGCCGTTCGGAGCGAGGATTGATTGAACCGCTCTAAATCCCGCCACAGCACCGGTTGTTTTCCAGGCGGAAGAACCGGGAGTGTTTCGTCGTTTCGATTCGCGCGCGAAACCGGTCGTTGACGAGATCGATGATGTTGGTCGAGTCCTTCCAGGAAATCGGCTCGGACGGGTTGTCCGTTTCTCTCAATCCGAAACTTTCGAAAACTCTGGGCCAGCTCAGTTCGACGGCTCCTCCCAGCCGAAGCAGCTCCAACGCGGGACGGGCCAGACCGCTCTCGATCGCGCGGTTCGGCAGCACGGCCACAAATCCATTCCCCAGCGCGGAGACCATATCCGGAAGGCCGTTTCGGTCCACGTCGGCGGCGATCGTTCTTCCGCCGCCGGTTACTCCCGACAAAGCCGGTTCGAATCTCCCATCTCCCCGGCCGCGCAAGCCCACCAACTGGCGCCCGCCCGCCGAAACAGCGAGATCGGGCCGCCCATCTAAATCCGCGTCGGCGACCGCCACGCCGCCGATCAGGTCGTCCGTCAACCCTGCCGCAAGCGGCGTCCCGAAGGTCCCATCGCCCCGCCCCAGCAGGACTTCCACATCCCAATCGAATCGCCGAACTTCCAGGGAGGTCGCCAGGTCCAGATGGCCGTCCCGGTTCAAATCGGCCAAGACGATCGAATCGGGCGCCACGTTGGTGCGGACGGCTTGTGCTGCCCGAAACATTCCGTTGCCTTCGCCCAGCGCCATGCTCACGCCGCCATCCAGCGCGCCGAATTGGCCTTGATAGGACGCCACGAGATCGAGCCGGCCATCGCCATTGAGATCGCCCGTGGCCAGGCCGTTCACCCCGCGGCCGATCGGCACGGGTTCCTGCGCGGCAAAACCGCCTTGGCCGTCCCCTAGGAATACGGACACATCCCCGTTCGAAAAATTGGCCACTAAAAGATCGGGCGCGCTATCGGCGTTGACCGGCGCCGCCGCGAGAAAGCGGACGCCGAACCTCCGTTCGCCCGGCAGATCGATGCGCGTTGCGGCTCCGAACGTTCCGTCGCCGCGCCCGAGCGCGATAAAAAGCTGGGGTTTGTCCACGCCCTCCCCGGTGAAAGCGAGGTCCTGGCGGCGATCTCCATTCCAGTCACCGGCCGCCACCTGCGCTCCCGCCTGCCCTGGAAGAGCCACCGCGGCCGCGAACCGGCCATCGCCCAGCCCGCGTAAAAGCACCGCCGGCGAACCGCCAAAAATTGGCTGAGCCACACTGCCCTGCCAGAACCCCCCGTTGGCGGCCACGATATCCGGCACGCCGTCGCCGGTAAAATCCGCCACGGCTGTCCCGTCGGCGCCCAGCCTCCGCGTGGCGTTCTCGATCGTCGGATAGAGTTCCGCGGCCTGAAACGTGCCGTCGCCATTTCCCAACAGGCGCGCGCCGCCGCCGGAAGAGTTCGCGGCGATCACGTCGATCGCACCGTCCTCATCCTGATCCCCGATTTCGATCTCGTTGGGCGGGCCATGCACCGCATAATGACGCGGCGCCGCCAGTGTGCCGTCTCCCTGCCCGAGAAAAACGCTGACGAGTTCGTTCATGAGACTGCCGCTCACCACATCCGGCTTGCGGTCTCCATTAAGATCTCCGACCGCGACATGACTTAAGATGATGTCGAACCCGAATGGAAAACCAACCGCGGGGGCGAACGTCCCATCCCCTCGCCCCAGCAAGATCGAGCCATTGGTGATAATGTCGTCGTGGTTGTCCGCATCCGCGTTCAAATCCGCCACCACTAACGACCGTGCGGTCGGCGCGTCGATGCTCGCCGCCGGTTGGAACGTGCCGTCCCCATTGCCGATGCATATCCGCAGCGCCTCGGGCGCGGCGTTGGGCGTATCGGCCACGGCCAGGTCCAGGTTGCCGTCCTCATTGAAATCGCCCAGCTCGAGGTCGTTGGGCACGTCGCCGGCCGCGATCGCAACGCCGGATTGGAAAGTGCCATCGCCGTTGCCCAGCAGTAGCGAAACCGTCCCGCCCGAATACCCTGATGGTTCCAGCGTCCCAAGATTCGCCGTCAGCAGGTCCTGCTTGCCATCCCGGTTCACATCGCCCACCCGCAACACCTTCGGATTCACGCCGGCGGGGAAATCGACCGGTGCCAGAAAATTGACCCCATCCGTTCGCATCACGGTGACGGCATTCACCCCCTTGAACACCGTCGCCACATCCTCCTGCCCGTCGCCATCCAGATCTGCGATCGCGATGTCGGCGGCATATTTCTGGAATCCGAGGCTCGGAGTGGGTGCGGCTATGGCACTCGCCTGCCGCACGCGCCCGCTCAGAGGATCCGAGTCGGAACTTTCCGCCAGGCTCGATCTGAACGAGCCAAGTCCAAATCTCCGGTTTGCCTCCTGGCACGCCTCGTGGGCTCGTCCGCCAATCTTGAAGTGTGTCATTGGCCGCGGACTTTCTCGCCGGAGAAAGAAGTAGGGGGTGCCATTCTTCGCCCGGTGCTCTTTGACGATCCAGCCTTCGCACGAAGTGTCCGAGTCGTCATCGCAGCCCACCAACGCCAGGCTCATCCCGCCTAGAACCAGCACCCGCGTGAGCGCGCGACGCACTCGGCTCCAGGCCTGGTTTGGCTCCGTTCGCCCAATACCACGGCCAGTAACACGTCCCATGCGCATGGGAGGAATGTTCTCTCCGGGAAAACGTTCTTCAACCCGTTTCGCTCTCAACGCCACCGCGTGGGGGCGCAATCCTTTCAGCCATCTCGAAGCACGGTCCCGCTGCGGCCTCAGTCAACATTTCCGCGAGATTTTCCAAACTTCCAGTTGCCCTTTTCCCATCCCCGGCCGATCATATTCCCATGACCGCGAACCCGCCTTCGTGGTCATCCGGCCCGAGCCTGAACAACAGGTGCGACCCACCCCTCGCCCCTCCTGTTCCCGCCCTTCGGATGACCCGCCCCACCGCGCGGCACCATCGCGTCCCCACCCCGCCCACCCCCTCGGCGAAACCGCCCGTCTCCGGGGAGCGCGCGCGCCCTCGCGTGCCCTGGCCGGCACCCCCGTCGGCCACTCCCACTCCATTCCCGCCCCCAACCCCCGTCATCCCGCGATTCCCACCTCCACCTGTGGCCATGCCCCCGTCCCACCCCTCCTCTCTCAAAAAACAGGGGGGGGTGCCTCATCCCTCTTCCCTGGCCGCGTCCCGGAACCCGCCCCGATTTACACACCATTTACACAGCGCTCACCCGCATTTACACGGCAGAATGTTGTATTTACACAGCAGAATGTTGCATTTACACAGTCCGTTCGAGCCGCCGTTCCTCGCAACTCATTCCCTCTCAACCACTTGCCGAAAATCACCCCTGGCCCGGCCTTTTTTTCCCCAACCCTCGCCGCCCCTCGTTCTCAAAAAACAGGGGGGGGTGCTCAACTCTGCCCTTTGCGATTTGCGATTCTCACATCCTCCACCAAAAAAAGCGGGGGGGGTGCCCCACCTCTTTCGCTGGCCAAGTCCACCAACTCCGGGCTTGCCCATTCCCGTCCACCCCGCGCAGAATCCAGTCACTCCTAATATGAAAACATCGTTTCGATTTTGGCGCGGCGCGGTCGTGCTCGCCGCCCTCGGTGGATTGACCGCCGCGTTACAGGCCGCCGAGCCCAAAAAACTCCTCGTCGTCACCGCCACCCAGGGCTTCCGCCATTCCTCCATCGGGCTCGCGGAAAAAGTCCTCGCCGGGATGGGCGAACGCTCCGGCGTCTTCACGGTCGACTACGCGCGCGGCGGCGCCGATGGCAAAGGCAGCGCCGATCTCGCCGAGAAAATGAATCCCGAAGCCCTCAAGAAATACGACGGCGTGGTCTTCGCCAATACCACCGGCGACCTCCCGCTGCCGGATCGCGACGCCTTCCTCGCCTGGATCAAGTCCGGCAAGGCCTTCATCGGCATGCATTCCGCCAGCGACACCTTCCACGGCTTCCCCGCCTTCGTCGATATGATCGGCGGCGAATTCCTCACCCACGGCCCGCAAGCCGCCGTGGTCTGCCTGAACATGGATCCCGAGCATCCCTCCACCCGGCATCTTGGTCCGAAATTCCCCATCTTCGACGAAATCTACATCCTGAAGAGCTTTTACCGGGACCGGGTGCATGGCCTCCTCACGCTCGACAAGCACCCGAACACCGGCGCGCCCGGCGATTACCCGATCGCCTGGAGCAAGATGGTCGGCCAGGGCAAGCTGTTCTACACCTCTCTCGGCCACCGCGAAGATGTCTGGCTCAGCCGCGATTACCAATATCACATCATGGGCGGCATCCGTTGGGCGCTCGGCCTCGCCGAAGGCAATGCCGATGTCCAAAGCACGGCCGCCAAACTCGCCGAAGCGGACTCGAAGGATGGCTATCGCCTGCTCTTCAATGGCAGCGATCTGAACGGCTGGAAACTGCGCAACGCTGGCGGCAACAAGAGCTGGAGCGCCCAGAACGGCATGCTCGTCAACACCCCCGGCGACCACGGCAACGATCTCGTCACCGAGGAAAAGTTCCGCGATTTCACCATCCGCTACGAATTCATGGTGCCCAAAGGCTCCAATAGCGGCCTCTACCTCCGCGGCCGGCACGAAATCCAGATTCTCGAAGACTCCGACGCCAAAGGGCCCACCATGGGCGGCAACGGCAGCATCTACAGCGTCAAGGTCGCGTCCGACCACGTCTCCCGCAAAGCCGGCGACTGGCAGTTCGCGCAAGTCACCATCAAGGGCAACCGCGTGACGGTGTTCCTCAATGGCGTGAAAATCCACGACAACGTCGAGGTCAACAAAGCCACCGGCGGCGAACTCGATGCCCATGTCGATCAGCCCGGCCCGATCATGCTTCAGGGCGATCACGGCGCCGTCGCCTTCCGCAACATCCGCATCAAGACGCTGTAAGCGACTAGGTCCTATTTCAGGCGAAGGCACGGCCCGCCCGTGCCTTCGCCGTTTCTGGTGAAACTTTCTTTGCCTTCCTTCGCCAGTCGGGTCGCGGCCTTCGCCGTCATCGCTGCCTCTCTCCTTTCTAGTCCGGCGGCTTCGCCGTATTTCGAAATTCAGGTCGTTGATCGCGCCACCGGCCGCGGCGTCCCCCTGGTCGAACTCGAAACGGTCGACCGGCAGCGCTTCGTGACCGACAGCGCCGGCCGTGTGGCCTTTCTCGAACCGGGCCTCATGGATCGCCCGGTGTTCTTCACCGTCCGTTCGCACGGTTACGATTTTCCCAAGGACGGCTTCGGCCTGGCGGGCCAAAGGCTCACTCCGCGCGCCGGTCAGAAGGAGATTCTTCAGATCGATCGGCGCAACATGGCCGAACGTCTCTACCGCGTCACCGGCCGTGGCTTGTATCGCGACTCGCTCCTGCTCGGCCATTCCGCTCCCGTTTCGGAACCCGCGCTCAATGCCCAGGTGCTCGGCCAGGATTCCGTCCAGGCCGTCGTCTATCGCGGCAAGCTTTACCTCTTTTGGGGCGACACTTCGCGCGCCTCGTATCCGTTGGGAAATTTCCGCACCACCGGCGCCTGGGCCGACCTTCCTGCCTCCGGCGGCCTCTCCCCTTCCGTCGGCATCGACCTCCACTACTTCACTGCGGCCGACGGCTTCACCAAACCGATGTGCCCCTTCGATCCGCCGGGCGATCTCATCTGGCTCGATGCCCCGCTTACCGTCCGAGACCCCGCCGGTCGGGAAGTCCTGCTCGCCCACTGGCTCCGCTTGAAAGGCCTCGGCGACGAAACCGCCCACGGCATCGCCCTTTTCGATGACACCAAAGAAGCCTTCATTCCCAAGGTGGAGCTGAACCTCGCCGAAAAATGGCGCGCTCCGCAGGGCCACCCCATCCGGGTTCAGGATGCGGGCGCCGAGCACTTCTACTTCGGCTACTCTTTCCCCAATGTGCGTGTGAAAGCCGATTACGCCTCCGTCCTCGACCCGCGCGCCTACGAAGCCTGGTCGTGCCTCGCGGCCGGCAGCACCTCGAACGTCCTGCGATCCGCCGATGGCTCACTCACCTATCGCTGGACCCGGGAAGCTCCGCCCATCACACCCGAGATCGAACGCAACCTGCTCAAAGCCGATGTCATCAAGGATGCCGAAGCCCGGTTTCTGCCTGTCGATGTTGCGTCCAGCCAGCCTGTCCAGATTCACGGCGGCAGCGTCCGCTGGAATCCCTGGCGTCAACGATGGATCATGATTGCCGTCGAACAAGCCGGCACGTCGTACCTCGGCGAAGTCTGGTATCTGGAAGCCGCCCACCCCACCGGCCCCTGGCGTCGCGCCGTCAAAATCGTGACGCACGATAAATACACCTTCTACAACCCCGTCCACCATCCGTTCTTCGATGAAGAGGGCGGCCGCCGCATCTATTTCGAAGGCACTTACTGCACCACCTTTTCCGGTAATAACGACGCCACCCCTCTCTACGACTACAACCAGATTATGTACCGCCTCGACCTCGCCGACCCCCGCCTCGAACCCGTCCGCCGCTGATCGCCGACTTCACTTCACCGGGATCACCAGGCCAGACGGGGAACGGCGGGCTCATTCACAGCGTAGTACCAGATTTCTTTAGGACCGAGTCGAACGACTTTTCCTGCTCGCAGTCGGGCCGTTCGGAACGCTGCATGTCTTTGGAAGGCCGTGAGGAAGTTGGGAATTTCCGCCTGCCGGTTCGTTGGCAACGGCACGCAGACGATGCTGTAGCGAAGGTGGGCGGGAACTCGCCGCCAGAAATCGCTGACGTTCGTTGTGACGAACATGACATTTCGAAGCTGCCGCAGAAGCGCCGGGATGGCCTCATCCTTGACGACCGTTCCTGGTCTCAGCTCGCAAATGGAGAGGACACGTCCCTTGGTGCGCTTCATCAGCGGCTTCAGCACGAGGTGATGATCCAGTTGCTCGTCGAGGACGATCACGCCGCTTGCGCCGAATACGGACCGGCGAGCGCCTTCGCCGCGAGCTTCATGGCCTCCTCGACGGCGCCTTTCGAGAGCGAAGGATATCCCTCCAGAATCTCTGGTATCGTTCGTCCCGCGCCCAGCCAGTCGAAAATCGTCCGAACTTCGATGCGCGTCCCCCGGAAAGTGGGCCGGCCGCCACACACGCCGGGTGCCACCACCACATGCCGTCCGAGCACATAGTACTCGTAGGGTCCGTCCGGCGTTTCCTCGCGAACCAGCTTCCGGCGGCGGCGCGCGGATCCAGATCCCTCGGGCCCGGCGATGAGCTTCATAAGCGACACCCTAACCACCGCCTGGATTCTCGGCAATCGCAAGACGCAACCGACGGTCCAGGCCGGCAGCCCTACGGTGCGTTCGGCTCGCGGATGAATCCGCCGAATTTCCAGTCGGCGCCCACCTGTTGCATCCGGACCTTTTCGTTGCGGTTCGGCCCGTCCACGTAAACGTCCATCAGGATTTCGGTCGGGCTCACCTGGTGCTTGTTCAGCACGCGCAGCCCGGCGATGGGGGCCACATCCTGCTGATGCTTGGCCGCGACCTCCTGCTCGCTCTTCACGCGCCAGAGCTGCGCCATGCGCTCCTGCTCGACCGGCGTCAGGCTATCCAGGTAAATCTTCGGATCGCCATTCTTCATCGCCCAGATCGCCGAGAGCAGCGCGGATTCGGGGCTGGTATACCCGGCGAAGGACCACGATTCCTTCGGGAAGATCGCCTGCGGGACCGGCGAGGCGGCCCCGGCGCCCGCGCCGGAGCGCAATTGTTGATTCTCCCCGCGCAGCCGCGCGTTATCGGCGCGCAAGGTCTCCAGCTCCTGGCCGGCGTTGCGCAACCGCGTCGCCTCGTTCCGCAGCTTCATCAGTTCCGAGACCTGCTGCTGCGCCTGCTGCGCTTCCGTCCTCCCCGCTTCGGTGGCCGATTTCGCCGCCGCCACATCAGCCTCCATCGCCGCTAATTGCTGGCGCAGGCGGGCATTTTCTTGGGCCAGCATGCCGGCTTTCCGCCAGCCCACACCCGCGGCGGCGGCGGCTCCCAGAATGAGCACCAGTGAGAGAATTGTTGTCGGGCGCATATCGATCTGCGGCACGCTAGCACATCCCCCGCCCCGCCGCGAGCCCGGCGAGTTTACCGCTGCACCGCCGACGATCCCAAAAAGCCGGAAGTGGCCCAAGCCCAAGCCTATTTCGTCTCATGGGTCGAAGCGCGCCGTTCGTTTCGTCGTCCGAAATCGGGTTGCCCCGGGGCAGTGGAGTGTTAATGTCGAAGGGTGAGTGCGGAAGATTCGGATGCCAGCCCATTTCATTTGCAGCCCGACAAGCCGGGCTTCGAGGATCTCTCGCAATCGAACGGTTTCCGGTTCTGGTGGGCGTCGCAGCTCGCCACGTTGCTCGGGTATGAGAGCCTGCATGGTTTCCGGAAAGCCGTAGAGCGGACGATGATCGCGCTGACAAGCCTGAATATCCCGATCGTCGAGAACATCCTTCACGAAACGCGGAAACTGGATGGCAAGACAGTTACCGACTACAAACTTTCCCGCTTCGCCTGCTATCTGGCCACGATGAATGGCGATCCCAAAAAGCCGGAAGTGGCCCAGGCGCAAGCGTATTTTATTTCGTGGGCGGACGCGTGCCGGATGTATCTTGAGGAATCGGATGGCGTCGAGCGAGTCGCGATCCGGGGCGAAATATCTGAGCACGAACGTTCCCTGGCGGGGGCAGCCAAGATGGCCGGTGTCGAACGTTACGGCCTCTTCCAGAACGCTGGATATCGTGGTCTCTACAATAAGGACCTTTGGGAGCTTCGCCGCCTGAAGGGCATCCCGGAAAAACGGTCGCCGCTCGATTTCATGGGAAAGACAGAACTTGCCGCCAACTTGTTCCGGGTTACGCAAACCGAGGAAAAAATCCGGGCACAGCGCATTCGAGGGCAGAAGCCCTTGGAGAATGCTGCGGAAGATGTCGGACGGGAGGTGCGCAACACGATGATCAAGATCAGCGGAAAGCGCCCCGAAGATTTACCGCCTGCCGAGGATATCAAATCCGTTCACAAAAAGCTCAAGTCCTCGCATCGGGAAATCCGGAAACTCGACGGCTCGAAAAAGGACTGATTTTCTGTCGCGGTGAACGGGACTGAACCTGGATCTCGACTTCGAATCCAAATCAGGCTTCCTCGCTTTTATTTTCCGAAGATGATTTCGTCGGATTGGGCGGTGGTGTGGATGGTTTCGCCGGGCTTGAACTCGCCGGCGAGAATCTGGCGGGCGAGGGGGTCGAGGAGGAGTTCCTGGATGGCGCGCTTGAGGGGGCGGGCGCCGAATTGGGGATCGTAGCCCTGCTGGGCGAGGAGCTTTTTGGCGGCGGCATCCACCGACAAGGTGTAGTGCTGCTGGGCGAGGCGGCGGGAGACGCGCTCGAGCTGGATCTCGACGATGTGGGCGATCTCCTTCTGGTCGAGGCGGTGGAAGAGGATGATGTCGTCCACGCGGTTGAGAAACTCGGGGCGGAAATGGCCGCGGAGTTCGGTTTTGACGAGCTTCTCCATCTCGGCGCGATCGGCGGCGGTGAGCTGGCCGCGCTCGAAGAATTCCTGGATGATCGGCGAGCCGATGTTGCTCGTCATGATGATGATGGTGTTTTTGAAGTCGACGGTGCGGCCCTGGCCGTCGGTGAGGCGGCCGTCGTCGAGGACTTGCAACAGGACGTTGAAGGCGTCGTGGTGGGCCTTTTCGATTTCGTCGAAGAGGACGACGGTGTAGGGCCGGCGGCGGACGGCTTCGCTGAGCTGGCCGCCTTCCTCGTAGCCGACGTAGCCGGGAGGCGCGCCGATGAGGCGGGCGACGGCGTGCTTCTCCATGTATTCGCTCATGTCGATGCGGACCATGGCGTTGTCGTCATCGAAGAGGAATTCGGCGAGGGCGCGGGCCAGCTCGGTTTTGCCGACACCGGTCGGGCCCAGGAAGATGAAGGAACCGACGGGGCGGTTCGGATCCTGCAGGCCGCTGCGGGCGCGGCGAACGGCGTTCGAGACGGCCTGGACGGCTTCCTCCTGGCCGACGATGCGCTGGCCGAGACGTTCTTCCATCTTGAGAAGTTTCTGGCGTTCCCCTTCGAGCATTTTGGTGACCGGCACGCCCGTCCAGGAGGAGACCACCTCGGCGATATCCTCTTCGGTAACTTCCTGCTTGAGGAGGCGTTTGCCGCCGTCCTGTTCGGATTGCCCGGCTTTTTGGGCGGCGAGGAGCTTGCTCTGGAGTTCCGGGAGGCGGCCGTACTCGATCTGGGCGGCGGTGTTCAGATCGCCGGCGCGTTTGGCCTTTTCGGCGTCGAGCTTGGCCTGCTCGATCTGGGAATTAAGAATGCTGTCGGCGTTGATGGCGGCTTTCTCGTTCTGCCACTGAGCTTTGAGGCCGGTGGATTGTTCCTTCAGCCCGGCGAGTTCCTGTTCCAGTTTCGCGAGGCGTTCCTTGGAAGCGGCGTCCTTCTCCTTCTTGAGAGCGGTGCGCTCGATCTCGAGCTGCATGATGCGGCGCTCGAGCTGGTCGATCTCGGTGGGCATGGAATCGAGCTCCATGCGGAGGCGGGAGGCGGCTTCATCCATGAGGTCGACCGCCTTGTCCGGGAGAAAGGATACCGATGCATTAATTCAAGCGCCGGAGGATATCGATCCTATCATCAGTATCTGTTTTTGAAGAACAAGGTATTGCTCTTCAAACCGGCAGCGGCCAATGCCGCACCATTCTGCCAGCCATGGACAA
>CAYZKY010000014.1:0-56786 GCA_964478815.1 uncultured Verrucomicrobiota bacterium | reverse complement strand
CGCGGTCGATGCGCCGCATGGGTTGATTCTCGTCACCGGCCCCACCGGCTCGGGCAAGACCACCACGCTCTATTCGGCGCTGAACGAACTGAACAACCCCGACTACAATATCGTGACGGTCGAGGACCCGGTCGAGTTCCAGATTCCGGGCATCAATCAGGTGCCGGTCAACAAGGAGATCGGGCTCACGTTCGCTTCCGCGCTCCGCTCGATTCTCCGCCAGGATCCGGACATCTGCATGATCGGCGAGATTCGCGATTCGGAGACGGCGGAAATCGCCGTCGAGGCGGCCCTGACCGGCCACCAGGTGCTGAGCACGATGCACTGCAACGACGCCCCCGGCGCCATCGCGCGCCTGGACGACATGAGCATCGCGCCGTTCCTGATCTCTTCCTCGGTCATTCTCGCGTGCGCGCAGCGTCTGATGCGCCGGATCTGCCCGATGTGCAAGGAACCGGTGACCTATCCCGACAAGATGTATGCCGATCTGGGGATCGATCCGGCGTTCTTCGAAGGGGCGACGCTGCATCGCGGGCGCGGCTGCGAGCGCTGCAAGAATACCGGTTATGCCGGGCGCGCCGCCATCATCGAGGTGATGACGGTGAGCGACGAAATCCGCAAAATGATCATCGAGCGGCGGAGCGCCATGGAGATCGGCAAAATGGCCATCGCGCAAGGGATGAAAACGCTGCGGCAAGTCGCCCTCGACAAGGTTCGCGAAGGGATTTCGACGCTCGAACAAGTGCTGGTGCTGACGCAGGCCCACTAGTTAAATGCGGGCATGCTCGCGCTCGAAGCAGCCCAAGCCGCCATCCTGGCCCGCATCCATCCGCTCACCATCGAGGAGCTGGCCTTCTCCGAACTGGCCGCCCTCGCGGGCCGTTTTGCCGCCCGCCCGATCACGGCGCCTCATGCGGTCCCCGCCTTCGATAACTCGGCGATGGATGGCTATGCCGTCCGCGCCGAGGACTTGAAGGCCGCCTCGGCGATGGCTCCCGTCCTGCTGGAGTGTGCTGGCGAAGTACCGGCGGGACAAGCCGCCGCCGTTCCCGTGCGTCCCGGCGCCTGCATCCGGTTGTTCACCGGGTCGCCCTTGCCCGCCGGAGCGGATGCGGTGGTCATGCAGGAGGACGTCACCCGAACGGGAAACCAAGCGGAGTTTCGCGAACCGATTCCGCCGTGGGAAAACGTGCGCCTGCGCGGCGAGGACGTGGCGGCGGGCGCGCCGATCCTGGGCGAGGGCGCGGCCTTGCCGGCGACGGCCCTCGCGCTGGCCGCCTCGTGCGGTTGCGGTGCTTTGCCGGTGCATCGCGCGCCGCGCGTGGCCATCGTCGCGACCGGGAGCGAGCTGCGTCCTCCGGGCACTCCGTTGGAGGCTGGACAAATCCACGAGAGCAACACCTTCATGCTGGGCGCCCTCGCGCGCGCGGCGGGCGCGGTCGTGACGACGCATCGCAATGCCATCGATACGCTGGCCGCCACCGCGGAAGCATTGTCCGGTGCGATCCAATCCGCGGATTTGTTGATCACGAGCGGCGGAGTTTCCGTGGGCGAGCACGATCACGTCCGCTCGGCCATCGGGGCTTTGGGGGGAGAGGTCGCGCTCTGGCGGGTGGCCCTCAAACCCGGCAAGCCGTTCATGTTCGGCGACGTGCGCGGGGTGCCCGTCTTCGGCCTGCCCGGCAATCCCGTCTCCGCCTTCGTTACCTTTCTCCTGCTCGTTCGACCCGCCATTCTGAGGATGCTCGGCGCCCGAAATTGTCATCTGCCCACCTTGCCGGGAACCCTGCAAAATCGCATCGCGAATCGGGGCGATCGCCGGCATTTCGTCCGCGTTACCCTCGACATGGAAGGAAAAGTACACACCGCCGGGCCTCAGGCCTCCCACCGGCTGGGGGCGCTGGCCGGAGCCAACGGGCTCGTGGACATCCCTCCCGAAACGACGTGGGAAGCCGGCCGCGTGGTTTCCGTCCGCCTCTGGCAACTCCCCGAACCCGCGACTGGGAGCGACTTTTCCGGCGGTTAGGGCTGGGATTGAGTGTGTAAATTTGGGGGGAGGGGGGAGGGGGAAAGGCTCACGGGTAGGGTTTTTCCGTAAACAATTGAGCCAGAGGTGGTTGCGAGAAATAGAGGGTGTGTAAATCGTGTGTAAATGAGTGTGTAAATCTGTGTAAATCTGTGTAAATCTGTGTCAATGACTGTGTAAAGGTGTGTAAATGCGCCGCCTCGGTGTGTAAATCCTCCGGGCGGGAGGTGGGTGTCAGGGGTCGGGCAGTTGAAGCGCTGAGGGACGAGCGCAAGTCGGAGAAAGGCGCGGAGATGCGGAGGGCGTGAACATTTACCGCGGTCGGCGGGTCATCGGGAAACGGAGCGGTTCGAGTCGGAACGGCCCCGTTTCGCAATGACGCCTCAGATTGAGTCGTCATAATGTTATTATGCGACATGGAATGGGATGAATCAAGATCGAAGATCGCCGCAGGACACGATTTTTTCGAGGCGGCGGGGTGTCGGCACAAAAGCCGCACCCTCCGTGACTTGAGCGGGCGGAATTCTTCCGCGCGGATCGCTCGTTCTAAAATACCTCGGCGCGGAGGCCGGAGGCTTGCCGCACCCGGCGGGAGATCTGGGTCAAAGTCCGGAGCGGCAGGTGGCCGCATTCGGCATGGGGGGTGGGGCGCGTAGCGGAATAAATTTGGACGAGCGGAATTTGCGCCCCGGCCGACTTGAGCGTTTGGAGCCGGCGAACGTACTCTTCGATCTCGGAGGCGGAAGGGGCGGTGCCATCGATGGAGGGAAACAGGCTTTGGATGATCACCGGCCGCTGCTGGGCCACCCGCAGGATGTTGGCCATGACCCGTTCGAGGGTGCAGTCCGGCCGGTTCACGCGGTCCATGTATTCCTGGGTCCCGGCTTCAAGCTTCGCCCAGATTTCGTCGCGGGGAGAGAGCAGGCTCAGCCCCTCCGCCACGCCAGGGCGATCCAGCATCGACGCATTGGTGACGAGCACCAGCTTGAAGAAATCGAGGCGCCCGCCGGCCCGGAGATGGATAATCGCTTCGATGGCTTCGACGAAGTTCGGACAGAGCGTCGGTTCGCCATCGCCGCTGAGCGTGACATGGCGCAATGCGAGCAGCTCGGGAGGTGCGTTGCGAAAGCCGGGGCGGGCCGCAAGTCCTCCGGAACGGACGAGGCGGATCGTGCGCTCCAGTTCGTCGATCATGGTGGGAATATCGAGCGTGGAGGCGCGGGCCGGCTCGTCGAGGTTGACCTCGCAATAGCGGCAGCCGAAGTTGCAGTTTTTGGCGGGGCAGAGGTCGACGCCGACCGAGAGCCCGCGCGCGCGGGAGGAAATCACCGCGTAGACATGGCGATTATCGAGAAAATCGCGCGCACATCCGTAAGCCATGCCGCCGGCAGCGGGCGCGCGCGAAGCAGGATGATCAATCGGCGGCGGCATGCGCAGGTTCGCGGACGACCAGCACCGGGCAGGGGGCGCGGCGGACGACATGTTCGGCGACGCTGCCGATGAGGACATGCTTGAGGCCGGTTCGTCCGTGCGTGGCGAGAACCACCAGATCGGCTCGGAGTTCGAGCGCGGCTTCGACAATCTCCATGGCCGGAGCACCCACCCGGACCAGGCTCTTGGCGGCGACCTCTCCACGGACTTCCTCCGCCACCAGTTTGGCCAATTCTTGTTCACCGGCGGCACGCATGCGGGCTTCGAGGGCGGTGGAATCGATCGCCCCGTATTCGCCCACGCCGTAAACGGGAGCCACGACGTAGAGCAGGGTCAGCGAGGCCCCGCGTTCCTTCGCCATGGGAAGGGCATAGCGCAGGGCTTGTTTCGAACATTCCGAGAAGTCGATGGGCACCAGGATGTGTCTCACGCGGAAACCGAGGCCGCGCGGGCCTTCGCTGGCCGCGGCCATCAAGGGTTCATCGCGGCGTCCGAGCTTCAAGGTCACTTCTCCGGGTTTGCGACTGGGCTTGGCTTTCATGGTCTTTTGGTTCCTTTCGGGCTTGGGTTTAAGGGGCCAGTTCGATCAATCCTCTCGAACCACCAACACGGGACAAGGCGCGTGCCGCACCACGCATTCGGCGGTGCTGCCGAGGAGCGCCCGGCTCAGTCCCGTGCGGCCGTGCGTGGCCAGGACGATCAGATCGACCTTCCGGGTGCGGGCGGCGTCGGCGATTTCATGAAAGGACCGGCCGAAGCGGACGAGGGTCTTCTCGATTTTGGCGGGAGGGATGCCGGAAGACTCGACCAGCAGGCTCAACTCTTCGCGAGCGGTGTCCATCAGGCGGTCGTCCTCCAGCGCCAACGGCAGAGCCCCGCCGAAATCGGGAGTGGCAATGGGCTCCACGACATGGAGGAGCGTGAGTTTGGCTCCGAACTTGTCGGCGAGGGAAAGCGCGTAGTCGAGCGCGCGCCGGGAAGGTTCGGAGAAGTCGAGCGGCACCAGGATGGATTTGAGGGCCAGGGGAGACGGCGCGGCGCGTTTGGCCGCTTTCTTGGCAGCCCCTCGCTTGGCAGATTTGGCTTTCATAGGCGGATGGATTAGATAGTTCCCGGTCGATTCCCGACCGGATCAATTTGGCTTGGCATGCGAATATGGACTCGGCGGCGATTGGGATAAAGCACCCTTTTTTTGCCGCCAGGGGGGCAATGGGCGGCTGGCCCAAAAAATCGGGGCGTGGGACGGGCGCGGATTCGCCCCTCGGCGGGCGGATCGCAACAATTTCTTGCGCGAGCTGGCACGATTATGGCTTGATCTGAGCCGTGGACGAGGTGGGCCGGTCATTTCCACGCCGGGCCGTTCACATGGATTGTTCCCCGCTTGTGAAGCGAAGCAGAATGCATGTTTATTTTTCAGGGAGAGTGCAGGGAGTCGGGTTCCGATACACGGCCAGGACCGTGGCGGCGGGTTACGAAGTCAGCGGAGCCGTCCGCAACCTGCCCGATGGCCGGGTGGAATTGACGGCGGAAGGCGAGCGCGCCGAACTCGAAGCGTTTTTGGAAGGCATCCGCGATTCGGGAGTGGGGCCATTGATCAAGCATGAACAACTGGCCTGGGGCGAACCCGAAGGAAAATTTCGCGGTTTCGAAATTACCGGTTAAGTTGCGCGGATTGTTGCGAGCGGAATGCGTTACGCGATCATAGCGGATATTCACGGCAATTGGGAGGCTTTCCAGGCGGTCCTGGCAGATGCTAAGGCCATGCAATGCACCCATTATGCCTGTTTGGGAGATGTGGTGGGCTACAATGCCAACCCGAAGGAATGCCTCGACGTGGTGCGCGAGATGGGCATGCCCTGCGTGAAGGGCAACCATGACGAGTATTGCTCGAGCGAGACCGATCTCGAGGGCTTCAACCCGCACGCGGCCGAGGCCATCAACTGGACGCGGGACCAACTCACCCTCGACGACCGGAAGTGGCTGCGCGATTTGCGGTACATCCGGCTGGTGGCGAGCTTTTCCATCGTGCATGCCACGCTCGACGGGCCGCAGCGCTGGGGCTACGTCTTCGATAAATTGGCCGCCGCCGCCAGCTTCACCTATCAGAACACCAGCGTGTGCTTTTTCGGGCACACCCATGTGCCGGTGGCCTTCATGAAGGACAGCATGGTGCGGGGCGGCACCTACTCGAAGTTCAAGCTTGAGCCGGGCAAGAAGTATTTTGTGAACGTCGGCAGCGTGGGCCAGCCGCGCGACGGCAATCCCAAGTCGGCCTACGTGGTCTACGATCTCGAGGAGGGGACCATCGAGTTGCGCCGTCTCGACTACGATATGGCGACGACGCAGCAGAAAATCGTGGCGGCGGGGCTGCCCCAGCGCCTGGCGGATCGCCTCGCCTTGGGAAAGTAGCACGGGCTGTTTTCGAACGGCCTGCATTTTTCGAACCGCGGTCGGGTGGACGCGACATGAGCATCCAGAACAAAAAGATTTTCATCACCGGGGGCGCCGGCTTTATCGGCAACACGATCATTCGCCGATTGGTCGAGGCGAACGAGATCACGATTTACGATAATTTTACCCGGGACACGCTGACCGGGAGCGGTTTCCGCGATCATCCGCGGCTCAAGGTGATTCAAGGAGACGTCCTGGACGCGGCGAAGCTGGAGCAATCGCTGCGGGGTTTCGATCTGGTGATCCATGCGGCGGCGATTGCGGGGATCGATTCGGTCATCCGCGATCCGGTGAAGACCTGGGAGGTGAACCTGATCGGCACGGCCAACGTGTTGCGCGCCGCGCACCGGAATGGGGTGAAAGATCGGATTCTGGACATCTCGACCTCGGAAGTCTTCGGCTCGATGGCTTACAATTCGAGCGAGGAAGACATGACTGTCTCCGGCTCGGCAGGCGAGGCGCGGTGGGTGTATGCCGTGAGCAAGCTGGCGGGCGAGCACCTCGCGAACGCGTACCACCAAAAACATGGCCTTCCCACGGTGACGGTGCGGCCCTTCAACGTCTACGGCCCCGGCCAGACGGGCGAAGGCGCCATGCAGATTTTCATCAAGCGGGCGCTGCGCGATGAGGACATCTTCATTTACGGCGACGGCACCCAGATCCGCGCGTGGTGCTATGTGGACGATTTCGTCGAGTGCCTCCTGGCCTGCTTGAGCATGCCGAAAGCCATCGGACAATCGTACAACATCGGCAATGCGCGGGCGGTGATTACGGTGCTGGGGCTGGCGCAGACGATCTGCCGCGTCCTGAACTCGAAATCGAAGATTGTCTACCGGCCGGCCTTATCGGCGGATATCGCCCTGCGGATTCCAAGCGTGCGGAAGATCGAGGAGCACCTGGGCTTCAAAGCCAGGATCGATCTGGAAGAAGGCATTCAGCGAACGGCCGAGTATTTCCGCTCGATCCCATGAGCACGGGCGACCGCATTCCCCTGGCACGGCCGTGGTTTGGCGAGGAGGAAGTGGACGCGGTGCGCCGCGTCCTGGCGAGCGGCTGGGTCGTGCAAGGCCCGGAAGTGCAGGCCTTCGAGCAGATGGTGGCGGCGATGCACGAGCTGCCGCACGCGGTGGCGGTGTCGTCCGCGACCGCCGGGCTGCATCTGGCCTTTCTGGCGCTGGGGCTCGGGCCGGGCGACGTGATTCTGATCCCCAGCTTCGCGTGGCCCTCGGCGGCGAACATGGCCGCGCGCGCGGGAGCCATCCCGTTCTTCATTGATGTCGAGGCTCGCACAGCCAACCTGAGCAGCGTAACGCTGCGTGAAGGGTTGGAGCGAGCCCGGCAAGCCGGTCTGCCCAAACCGAAAGCGCTGGTCGTCATTCACGAATTCGGGTTGCCCGCGCCCATGGCGGAAATCCTGCCGGTGGCGCGCGAGCAGGGCTTGGTGGTGATCGAGGATGCGGCCTGCGCGTTGGGCGCGCGCCAGGCGGGCAAACCTCTCGGGCATTTCGGGCGCGCGGCCATCTTTAGTTTTCATCCGCGCAAATCGATCAGCACCGGCGAGGGCGGGATGGTGGTGACAGCGGATGGTCAGATCGCCGATGCGATTCGGGGGCTGCGGAATCATGGCCAGGAAGTGCGGGATGGCCGGCGCGAGTTCACCTCGGCGGGGTTCAATTACCGACTGACCGAATTGCAGGCGGCGGTGGGCCGGGTGCAACTGGGTCGGTTCGCGGAGATTCTGCAGCGCAAACGGACGTTGGTGGCGGCCTACTTCGAGGAATTGGCCGGGGTGGCCGGATTGGCCCTTCCGCCGAACGATCCGGAGCATACATGGCAAACCTTCATGGTCGTGCTCGAATCGGAAGCCATCCGGGCTCACGTTCAGGCCCGCTGCCATGCGCTCGGCGTTGAGTGCGGCCCCGGCTCGGTGGCCGGACATCGCGGGGCCGTTTGGGGAGGTCGATTTGTCGCGCCGGTCGATCAGTGCCCCGTGTCAACGCGACTCGCCACATGCGGGCTGGCGTTGCCCTTGAGCCCGCAAATGACTCGCGCCGACATCGCGCGCGTCTCGAATGCAATGCGCGCGGCCTTGGCCGGCTAATGAACGCGTGAAGAAGATCGTCATCCTGGGCGCGGGCGGCATCTGCCTCGACATTTACGAGACGATGCTGGCGCTGAACGAACGCGCTGGCGCGGAAATCTACCGGTGCGCGGGGCTGCTCGACGATAACGCGGCGTTGCATGGCGAAGAAATATACGAGTTGAAAGTCTTGGGGCCACTCGCGCTGGCTTCGCAGATGCGCGATTGCCAATTCGTTTTTGCCATCGGTTCGCCGGGCAATTTCTGGAAGCGGAGATCGATCCTCGCGAAGATCGGCCTTCAGGTGGAGCGTTTCGAAACACTCGTGCATCCCCTGGCCTGCGTGTCAAGATATGCACGGCTGGGCGCTGGCTCCGTTGTGCTCGCTGGAACTTCCATCGGCGCGGAAGCGTCCGTGGGCGAACAAACCATCCTGCTGCAAAATGCGGTCGTCAGCCACGATTGCGAGGTGGGGCCGTTCGGCTGTTTTTCGCCAGGCTCCTGCCTGGCGGGCGGGGTGGCCATCGGCGAGTCGGCCTACATCGGGGCCAATGCCTCGATCCGGGGCGGAGTCAAGGTCGGCGCGCGCAGCCTGGTGGGGATGGGCAGCGTCGTGGTGCAGGACGTTCCCGAAAATACGGTCGTGGCCGGAAACCCGGCGCGTTACCTCCGAAGCATCTCAAACTAGTCGCCGCTGTGGACACTCCCATGCGCATCATCCAATTACTGCCGGCGTTGAATGAAGGCGGGGTGGAGCGTGGCGCGGTGGAGTTGAACCGCGAGTTCGTCGCGCGCGGGCTGCAAAGCATCGTCATCAGCGCAGGCGGTCGGCAGGTGCCGCGCCTGGTGTTGGACGGCGGGCGCCATCTTCAGCTCGATATCGCATCGAAAAACCCGCTCACGGCTCCCTGGCGCGCCTGGCGGCTGCATCGTCTCCTCGACCGGCTTGAGCCCTCCCTCATCCACGCGCGGAGCCGGGTGCCGGCCTGGCTGGCGGTGTGGGCCAATCGGAATCCGCGCCGGCCTTTCGTCACGACGGTCCATGGGCTCAATAGCGCCAACCGCTACAGCCGGGTGATGACTTTCGGCGACCGGGTGATTTGCGTGAGCGAAGTGGTGGCGGCCTATATTCAGGAACATTACCGGGTGCCCAGCGACAAGATTCGCGTGATCCAACGCGGGGTGGATTGGCGCGTGTTCGATCCGGCCAAGGTGGATGCCGAGTTCATCCGCGAGTTTCGCGCGCAGCACAAACTGGAAGGCCGCAAAGTGGCCATTTCGGTGGGACGCATCACCTGGCTGAAGGACTACGAGAGCTTTATCGATGCCATCGGATTGGCGCGAAGGAGCCATCCGAACCTGGTGGGAGTGATCGTCGGCGGAACCGCGCCGGGGAAAGAGAATTACGGCGAGGAGCTTCGCCAACGAGCCGCGGCCCAAGGTCTGGGCGATCAGATTGTCTTCGCCGGGTCCCAAACCCGCATGCCGGAGCTTTACGCCTTGGCCGATGTGGTCGTGAACGTTTCGCTCAAGATGGGCAATGTGGGCCGCACGGTCGCGGAAGGGCTGGCCATGAACACGCCGGTGCTGGCGACGACGGAGAAGGGGCTCAACAACCTGGTGCGCGACGGCGTCAATGGCTTCATCATTCCCACGCGCGATCCGCCGGCGCTCGCCCGCCGCCTGGGAGACGCGCTAAGTCTTCCACGGGAGTTGATTCGCTCCACCGTTCCGGACGAGTTCACGCTGGAGCGCATGGTCGAGAGCACCATCCAGGTATATCGTGAGCTACTGGGGCTGACGCAGCCGAAACCATGACGCATGGAGCAACCAACATGATAACGATTCGCCTCTGGCCAATGTTGGCGTGCCTGTCCCTCGCAACGTTGGCCGCAGACCCCCAACCCGCGGCTTCGGCCACCAATGCCACCAGTTCCGGCGTGCTCCAGTTTGGCCTCGTTTCGGTCTCGCCGAGCCAGCGGACCGTTTCCTTTCCCGCCGTCGTGAACTTGGTTGCCGGGCCGATGGAGTACCTGGTCGTCCATCAGAACGGAAAGCTCCACGAAAGCATTCTGGCCACGGAGGCCCAGCCCGGCCAGATCCATGCGGCCGCCTTGCTCCTGCATCGTTCCACAAACCTCCCGCCGGTGGAGATCAGGGTAATTCATGGGGCGAAGACGAATCAGGCCGCTGCCGTGATCCGCTGTATCCTCGATGATCGTCCGTTCTCGCCGAAGCCGTGGAACTATCTGGGGTCGCGCGTGGCCGAAGGGGCCTTTCTGGCCCAGCGCGATGGTTCCATTGTCGCGATTCGTTCCGACCCGGATGCGCTGATCGAAAGTCCCGATTCGCGGCGCGACCAGGACGACATCTGGCAACCGCTCGCGGCGAACCTGCCCGGGCCAGGGGAAGCCGTGACGGTTCAGTTAAAATTCCTGCCCGAGCCGCCGGCGGAGAAAGCGAAGCAGTAAGCGCTGCCTCGTCGGAGCGCTTGAAAGCAGGTCAGCGGCGAGAGCCGCCCCGGTGGCCTTTTTCCCGGCGTTCGCGCTGCATTTCTTCGAGCTTGGTCCGTTGTTCCGGGGTGAGGAGTGTGCCAATCTCCCCGTCGCAGCGGTCCATTTCCTCCTCGATCCGTCCGCGCGATTCCTTGTGAATGCCGAAGATGCGGGCGATGCTGTTGCTCAGCATCGTTTCGACCTGGGGAGTCTGGTCACCGGTCAGATTGAGATTGTCTTGAAACCGCTCCATCGCGCGCTGGAGGATTTCCTTTTGATCGGGCGGCCCGAAGTTCCGCCGCCAGTGCATGTTGTAGCCTACGAAGCCGCCGGCCACTCCGCCCGCGATGAAGATGCCCGCCAGGTACAGGATCAATTGTTGCTTCGTCAGGGACGTCATCGCGCAAGAGCCAGATTAACGCTGTAATTGGCCGGCAGTTCATACTCGTCGGCCGAAGCCACCTGCTGGAAATGCAGGCTGGCGCACAGGAACGCGATGGCCGCCGCGCAGGCGAGCGCCGCCCGGAAGAGCGGGAAGAACGAGAACGGTTCGAGCGCCTGGCGGGCCGAATCGCGCCATTGCGTCAAAATGCGCCGTTCGAGGGCAAAAGGCACCGCCTCGTCCTGCGGGAGCGTTTCCGCCCGGGCCGCGTCGCGCAGCAGCTTTTCCAGCATTTTATCGCTCTTCATAAATCTCGTTCCTTCACCAGGTACTCGAGGTGCTTTTTCATCCGGGCCCGAGCCCGGAATGCTCTCACTTTCAGCACCCCGACGCTCCACCCCGTCGTTTGCGCCGTCTCCTCGAGGCTTCGATTCTCAAGATGCAGCATCTGAATCACCAGCCGGTCATCCGGCCGGAGCTGGCCGAGCAATTTCTCGACCAGTTCGCGCGAGGCGAACGCATCCCCCGGCGCCTCGGCATCCGCATCCGTCGCCAGAGCGGTGATCACCTGCTCCTCTTCCTCGCTTAAATCGGCATAACGCAACTCGGGCCTGACCCTTTCCCGGGCGATCTGGTTCAGGCAGGTGTTGATGGTGACCCGCGAGACCCAGTGCGACAAGGGAACCGTGCCGGAATACTGATCCAACTTGGCAAAGATCTTGGCAAAAACGGCCTGAGCCAGGTCCTCCTCGCTCTCGCGGCGGGCGCGGTGCGACCGGACCAGCTTCATCACGAGCGGGTACAGGTGCTGCACGAGAGCACGGGCGGAATCCTCGTCGCCCGCCCGGACTCCCTCCAGGCAGGCGGCGACATCCAGCTCCTCGCTATCCATAACACCCGGCGCCATCCACACACTTTAACATGACCGGCGAGCCCCGCACGCGTTACCGGAAAGTGCCGGGGCGCACCGTCTCCGGCGGGCTAAATGCGCGGCTCCCAGCCGGGCTCATATTCCCGCTTCCAATGAGCCATCGCGGCCCGATCGTTCAGGATATGCCCTGTGCCGGGATCGATCTCGAGGGTCTTCCCCTCCCGATAGGCGATATTGCCGAGATGGCACATCAAGGTGCTGATATGCCCCTCCTCAATCTCCGCGTTCAGTTTCTTCCCATGTCGGATGGCGTCGAAAAAATTCTGGATATGGCCCCGGTCGCCCCCTTCGCCGGAGCCCTGGTCGACCAGGTTGCCTTTAATGTCGTAAATCTTGTAGCTTCCGCCCTCGTTCTCCCAGGAGCCGTTCTCCCCGTAAAAGGTCACGAACGGGACCCGGTCCGGCTTGCGAGGATGGCAGCTCGATCCGTCCCAATGGATGGCGGCTTTCCCGAAATCGTAGGAGGCGATCGCCTCGTCCGGCGTTTCCTGGTCGTCCTCGAAGTGGTACCGGCCGCCGTTGCAGCTCACCCGCCGGGGATGCCCTACGCCGAGCCCCCATCGGGCGAAGTCCACCGCATGCACACCATTGTTCCCCAATTCGCCATTCCCCCAGTGCCAGTGCCAATGCCAGTTGTAGTGGACGAGATTGTCCTTATAGGGCCGCCGCGGGGCCGGGCCCTGCCAGAGATCGTAATCGAGCCGTTCGGGAATCGGCGCCGGCTTGCCCCGCCCGATGGAGCCGCGCGCCGCCACGTACCAGCACCGGGCCACGCGAACCTTCCCGATTGCGCCCCCCTTCAACTTCTCGATCCCTTCCATCAACGCGGGCCAGCTCCGGCGCTGGTTGCCCATTTGCACCACGCGGTTGTACTTGCGCGCGGCCGCCACGAGCAGTTCGCCCTCCCAGGCATTGTGGGAGCAAGGCTTCTCGATGTACGCGTGCTTGCCCGCCACGCACGCCATGATGCCCGCCGGCGCATGCCAATGGTTCGGCGAGGCGCAGAACAAGGCATCTACATCCTTCGCCTCCAGCACGCGCCGCAAATCCCGCTCCATCTTCACCGGCGTGGTTTGCTTTTCCTCCACGACCTTCTTGCCGCGCGCCAACCGGTCGCCATCCACATCGCACACGTAAACGACCTCGGTGTTCGGCAGCGCCATCGCGCCGCGAACCAGGTCCAAGCCCCGCCCCAGCCCCATCACCGCCACGCGCATCCGTTCGCTGGGCGCCTGCGCCCGGGTGAAACGCCCGGCCGCGCCATAGAAAGCCAGGCCGGCCGAAGCCGCCGCGCCGCGCCGCAAAAAAGTCCGCCGGGACCATTCCGGAGATGGGGTTTTCATGCGTTCGATCCTGTCAGAACGAGGCGCTTTCACAACTCTTTCTTGGCTCCGCCCTTCCTCCGGGTTTGCGCGCCCCACCCCCGCGCCATTAGGCTCCGCCCGGGATATGAGAAAACCGGTGGATTCCATCGAATCGGTCCTGGCCGATTTGAAAAAGGGGAAAATGGTGGTCATCGTCGACGACGCGGATCGGGAAAACGAGGGCGACCTGATCATGGCGGCGGAACGCGTCACGCCTGAAGCCATCAATTTCATGGCGCGCTTCGGCCGCGGTCTCATCTGTGTGCCCACGACTTCCGACCGGCTCAAGCAGCTCGGCGTCGAGCGGATGGTTCGGCAAAACCGCGAAAGCTTCAAAACCGATTTTCAAGTCAGCGTCGATGCCGCGCAAGGCATCACCACCGGCATCAGCGCCGCCGATCGCGCCCGCACCATCAAGGTCATGTCCGATCCCACGGCCCTGCCCGAAGACCTCGTCCAGCCCGGCCACGTCTTCCCGCTGCGCGCGCGCCCCGGCGGCGTGCTCCAGCGCGCCGGACATACCGAAGCCGCCGTCGACCTCGTCACGCTGGCCGGGGGCCGCCCCATCGCCGTCATCTGCGAAATCATGAGCGACGATGGCACCATGGCTCGCTTGCCGGAATTGGTCCGGTTCGCCAAAAAGCACGGCCTCAAGCTCGCCAGCATCGAAGCGCTCATCCAATACCGCCGCACCCGCGAAAAACTCGTCGAGCAGGTCGAAGTCGTCCAAATGCCCACCGACTACGGCGATTTCGAACTCCACCTCTACCGCACCAAGATCGACGACCGCCACCACCTCGCCCTCGTCAAAGGCGATGTCGCGGGCAAATCCGACGTCCTCGTGCGCGTCCATAGCGAATGCCTCACCGGCGACGTCTTCGGCTCCCGCCGCTGCGATTGCGGGCCGCAATTGCAGCAGGCCATGCGCCAGATCGCCGAAGCGGGCCGGGGCGTCATCCTCTACATGCGCCAGGAAGGCCGCGGCATCGGCCTCCCCGCCAAGATCAAAGCCTACAAGCTCCAGGAAAAAGGGCTCGATACCGTGCAGGCGAACCTCAAGCTCGGCTTCGGCATGGACCTCCGCGAGTACGGCCTCGGCGCACAAATCCTCGTCGATCTCGGCCTCAAAACCATCCGCCTCCTCACCAACAACCCCCGCAAACTCGTCGGCCTCGAAGGCTACGGCCTCGAAATCGTCGAGCAAGTCCCCATCCGCGTGAAGCCCAACCCCCACAACGCCAAATACCTCAAAACCAAACGCGACAAACTCGGCCACATGATCTGATCGTTGGGGAGCACAGGCGTCTCGCCTGTCCCGTCGGGCGTCCCGCCCGACGGCCTCCGTCCAAAGACATCGAACTCCACCACCACGCTCCACCCCATGCTCCGCAAAATCGCCACCCGCAAAAAACCCGCCGCCACCGCTGGCCGCTTCGCCATCATCGCCGCCCGCTACAACCCCGAATACACCGACGCCCTCACCCATTCCGCCCAGCGCGAACTCGCCGCCGCCGGCGCGAAACACATCGAAATCATCCGCGTCCCCGGCTCCTTCGAAATCCCCGCCATCGCCGCCCGCCTCGCCCGCTCCAAAAAGTTCGACGTCATCATCTGCTTCGGCGCCATCCTCCGCGGCGCCACCACCCACGCCGATCACATCGCCGACGCCGTCAGCACCGCCCTCGCCAGCCTCCAGATCCAGACCGGCGTCCCCATCATCCACGGCGTCCTCCTCTTCGAGAACCACGACCAGGCCCGCCAACGCTGCCTCGGCTCCCCCGACCACAACCGCGGCCTCGAAGCCGCCCGCACCGCCCTCGAAATGCACCGGGTCGTTCGTAAACTGGATCGCTCGGCACGTTGTGGCTGATACTGAACGTCGGCACGAAAATGATTTCACGCGGCCACACCTCCTGCGGCAAGGTCGCTTTGATTTGGCCGTACTGGGCGTGGAACGACGTTGAGCAATTCAAAATCGGCCTCGCGGGAGCATTTCGATTGGTGCGGGCCACCGCTGCGCGATATGGTGGTGCGAAGTTACCCACAACGTTATGACGAGAATCTTGTTGCTGCGTGCCTTTGGCTTGAAAAGGAAAATCCGGATCGCTTGGATCTACTGGTGCGTGCTGCTGGGTGCCATCTCCACGACAGGCCAGCCGTTGGCGACGTGGCGCGGCCAGGTGCTCGACCTGAGCTCCGGCTTTCCCATTGAAGGCGCGACGATTTCGTTGGACCAGGTTCCGCCCGATGCGAATCTGGAACACGAGGCTGAATCAGACCTTTTCGGATTCTTCGAGATGGCGGGCATTGGGGCCGGCAGCTACCGCCTCGAAGTGCGCCGGGGCGGGTATCTGCCATACCAGGAGGAGGTCACGATGGGGGCCGGCGCGAATGCAGCACGCGTCATCCGGCTGACACCGTCCGGCCTGGCGCACCTCGACCTGTCGTTTAGCGTGGCGTGCGTGACCAGCGGCGTGAAGCTAGGTGGCGTGCCGGTCCAATTGGAACGGTTCGTCACGGCGGAGGCATCCGCGCCGGTGGAAATATCAAGGGCGATCACCGACTTTCAAGGGAATGCCATGTTTCGCGGCGTGTCGGGAGGATGGTACGGCTTTCGGGTGAACGATGCCTCGTTCGCCGCACCGCGCCCGAGATGGGACCCGATCTTGAGCGGTCTGGCGTCCGGCCAGCACGCGTTTCTGAACCAGCCGCACCATGCGAACGTCCGACTCGTGCCCCAGAAGCAAAGCCTGACCGTCCAAGTGACCGGGTTCGACCCCCAGCTAAGCCAGAACAATTCTCCGCTGGAGAAATTCGTGGTGGAGGTGACGGGCGTGGATCCCCTTGATCCGGCCCATGCCGTGATGCCCGTGCAGACAAGCATGAGCGATGGCGCCGGCCAGGCCGTGTTTACCGGGTTGCCGGCCATCGCGTACCGCGTTGTGGCGAAACGGATCGGTTACGATCCGGCTGAGGTGGTGGTGCAGCCTGACGCGGCAGGGGCACTGCCGCCTGCCCGGTTAAATCCCAGACTCAAGCCGACTCATCTGTTCATCGAATTGGGGCATCCCTACACGCATTCGAACTTTGTCGCGGGGTTGCGCGTGGAGATCGAAGGCAAGGCGGGGACGCCCAGCGAAGGCATCAGGCGAGCCCAACTCACCTACGACAACCGTTTTCCGAGGCAGCGGGCTTTTTTCAACCTCATGCCGGGCAATTATCGCGTCAAAGTGAACGGCGTCACGTTCTCAGGCCCGCCGGGCAATGCGGTGCCGCACTTTATCGCCGATGAGCAAGTGGACGCGATCGAAGGGGTGTGGACCGACCTGGAGCTGCCCCTCACCGTCGAACCAGGCCGTGTGCGGGGACAGCTCCTCGTGGCCGATCAAATGGGTGGGGAGTTGTTTTCGTCCGGCGGCCTGTTGGTATCCCAAGAGGCGCCCGTCTTCAAGGCAGGCACACAGATCCCCGTCGAGATTGTGGAGTACGAAGGCGACAGTTACCTGATTGCGAGCTTGCGCACCAACAGCGTCACCACGGACGACAAGGGCGAGTTTGCGGTGGAGCTTCCGCCGGGTCGTTATGGAGTGAAAATTCCCGAAATGTCCGATCACTGGGGCCACTCCATTCGGTTGCGCAATCTCACGACCACGGTGAATTCGGAGAAATCGGTGTATCGGGGCTGGCCTTATGCGGACCGTTGGCCGTTTGCGGGTTCACCGCCTTCGAATCTGACCGGAGAGGCTGGCCATCCCGTCCTGATTCGCTCCGGGCAGGATTACCAGATGGAGCTGTTTGTGTTGAAGCAGGTGGTCAGTCTGATCGGTGAAGTCGATCAAGTGTCCGGCAACGGCAAAGACAGTGTCTTTACCGGGATGGCGACACTGCAACCCGAGACCGGGCCGGTCGTTTCCATGCCTTTGACCGAGCCGATTCAGGGCACGGCCCTGTACCATTTCAAGGACGTGCCACCGGGCACGTATCGCGTGACGTTCGCGGCGCCGCACTATGAAACGGCCTATGCCGGAGGCGGAACCAGCACGCGCACGGTGATGATTCCGCGGCGGCCCGCCCCGGGAATGGTGCCGGCGACCGATCCAATCGAGGACGACTCGCCACGTCCATTTGATCGAGTGGACTTGGGGCACGTCGCCGCCACGTACATTCAACCAACCACGGGCATCAAGGTCATCACTTATCGATACGAGCCGAGCCTCGGGGGGTATGGGGACGGTTTCGAAGTCACGGGGCACCGGATCGTCACGCGCCCGGATGGATGGAATTCCTACGAAGGCGCTGTGCGGAACCTTCCGTACGGATCGTTCGAGTATTGGGTCAGCACGGTGGCTAACTCGGCTAACGTTCCCCGGTTCATGATTCGAGGCCGCATCGGCGAAGGGACGACCAACACACACTCGATCTATTGGGGATCCGGTCCGAACGATACTCCCGTCGCGGAGTACCGGCAGCCCGGACCGCCGAACTTGCCGGCGCATTGGACAATACGCGTGGTCAACGCCCAGGACACCGGGATAGTCCTCAGCAATGTCAATACTACGGTCACCCTGGACACCTCTCCCACAGCCGTCGAACGAACCATCCGGGGCGAACACATCGAATCGGGGTACGAGGGGGAGCTGCGTTTCCTGTCCGTGCGGAATGCCAACTGGGTGGTGGATTCGGTGCGCACGCGCGAGGTCCGCCGGCAGACCCGGGAGTATTTGACGGAAATCCGGCTGCGGCGCGGCACCGCGATTCGCGGCACCGTGAGAGCGAGCGGCATCGCCGGAGCCCCCTTGGCCGGAGTGCGAGTGCTTGGCCGGACGCGTTTCGGGGGGATTCAGGCCGAGGCGACGACCGCCACAGACGGAACTTTCAACTTTGCGCAGGAATTGAGCAGCGCGCCGATCTACCTCGACGTGGACACGCCCGGATACTTGCCCTGGCGGAAGCGTTTCACGGCCGCGGATGCCGTCCCGATCGATGCGGACGATTCCTTGCTGGTGGCGGAGATCGCGTTGGAGCCTCTGCCCACGCCGACGATCACAGGTCTCACGTTTGATCGGGCCGGGCTTTTCTTGCCTGGCCTTAATCGCGTGGGCGATATTGCGCGCTACTCGCCGTCGAACGCGGTGGCGGCTTTGACGCTCACCTGGACCGGGTCGGCCGAAGCGGCCCCGCCGCTTCCCACGGAGTTGCCCGCCTTCGACACGCCTGCCGGCCAGCCCGGCGCGCCGTTGCCGCCTCATGATGATTATATCACCGAATTTTGGTTGATCGATCCGCGCTCGTTCACGAACCGAGCTCTCCAAGGATCGCCCGCCCCGCTTTTGCTGCCCGCCGAGCCGGGATCCTGGCTCCCCTGGCTGCGCCGGATCGCGAACGGAACGATCAGCAATGTCTTTTATCAGCGCATCGGCCTGCCGGTGGCTAAGACGAACACGGTAGGCACGACGAATTCGATTCACTTGTGGAAGCTGCCCGAAGGAGAATTCAATCCGATTTTCTTGGCCGTATCCCAGCGTGGGGCCGTGGGAGTGAGAACGAATCCGCCGTCTGCCGACGAGGCCCGTCGATTGCGCGGCGTGCGGATGCCTCCCTGGCTCTCCTATAACACCGACGTCCTGGCGTCGATGTCTGCCTTCCTGGACAATCCGAATCGCCCGCTGGAGATTGCGCCCCAAGGCCGGTTTCTCCCAAAGAACGCGTTCACGGCCAGTATCACCAACAACGCCACTGGGTTTCTCGATTACGCATACCGCCTTGATTTGGACTGGCGCGAAGGCATGGACAATCCCGGGGGCGAGCTGCTCGATTTCCTGCTCGGGTTTATCGGAGTGGAATTCCAAACCGCCATGCACTTCGGATTGCACGGCGAGGCGGGCGAGGCGTACATCCAAAGCGAGCGCCATGACGTATTCTTCGACAGCGAACCACTGTTCGAGTATATCCCCCTCCCGGTCATTCCCATCGCCCGCGTCTCGGTCGACGCCGCGTTCCAAGGCTCGAAAAAGTTCGTTCCTGTCCCGGAGGCCTTCGAACTGGAAGTCACCGATGAGCTCAGCGCCCGGCTCGAGTACGGCGTGACCGCGCAAATCGACTTCGATCTGGAAAAGTACTTTTCCTTCATCGGCGGGCGGGCCAAGCGCCTCGGCCTGGGCGGTGCGGAGGCCACACTGCGTGGGGCCACAGAGATTGGTTCCGAGAAGACCTGGAAGACCGAGTTTCCAAGCCCGCGTCCTGCGGGGTCCGCCAGCGGAGGACTCGACCAGGTGTATCGCCGCCATCTGCTGGGCGGAACGGACGAATTGACCAGGAGATTGAATCTCTGCTTCTACGGCGAAGCCAATATCGACGTCAGCTCACCGGCCAACCTCCTTGCCGCGACCATCGGCCTGGCGGTGCAAGGCACCACCTGCACCGGGGGCCAGCCCTCCGTGCAATTCGCCGTCAACCCGGAGTTCGACTGGCCTCCGCTGCTCAGCCTCCACGCGGAACTGGACGTTTTCGCGGAGTTTAAGTTGAACCTATGGGTGCGAGAATTCGGCAAACGCTTCACGATTCCGCTCCTCAAGATCAATCGCGAGTTCACCACCGAACCAGTCTTCCAACTGATTCCCGTCGGGAGCTTCGCCCGCCTGATCGAACCCGCCAATTCGGCCGCCGCCACCTTCCATCCTTCCGGCAGTACTCGGCTCTCGGATTTCTATCCCGTCGGCGAATTCTCGGTCTCCGGGCCGGGCGACCTCCTCGCGTTCTCGGATGTCGACCCTGGCACCGGCCAGATGCTCCTGAAAGCCGCCCGGCGGGATGCCGGCGGGGCTTGGCTTCCGCCGATCTCGATCGCCAGCGCGGCGGGGGTGGTGGATGTTGCATTGGCCCAAACGGCGGGCGAATGGTTGGTGCTTTGGACGGAGTTGCCGGCGGAGGAGGCGAGCAGTCCCTTTCCGACGAGCACCCTGAAGTACAGCCAGAGCGCCGAGGGCCTGTCCTGGTCCCCGCCGGCCATCCTGGCCAGCTTGGCGGGCGTCGCGGCGGAGCTGCGCCTCCACGCGAGCGGTCTTTACGCCGCGCTGGCCTTTCTGGAAACAGACGGCGGGCCCAAGGCCACCCAATTCACCTTGAAAACGGCGGTCTGGAATGGCCGCGCGTGGAGTTCTCCCGCGGCGCTTCTCCCGGACGCGCCGGTTCGCGCCTTCGATCTCGCCGGCCGGGAGGACGCGGCCACGCCCGAGTTCGAACTCGCGTGGCTCCTTGAGGATGGCCTGCTCCGTTCCGTGGCCGGGCCAGCCTTCGACGCGGCCGCCAGCCGGACCATCGCCACCGACGCCGTCAAAACGTTCGATCTCGCCGTTCCCAGTTCCGGCCCCATCGAGGTGGTTTGGCGCAATACCGCGAAGCAGGTCGCGCTCGCCCGGCTCGCCGGAGGCGCTTGGATTCCCGCCGGGGTGGTGCTGCCAAACGTCACGCCGACCGAATTGCGGTTCCTGCGTCACGGCAGCGGCGCGGCCGAACAGCTTCTCCTCGCTTGGACGGCGGGATCGCCCGCAGCCGCTTACTACGCGTGGCTCGACGCCGCGCGGCAGTTGCGCCAGCCTCCGGCCCTGCTGACCACTGATTCGCCCCTCGCGCACGGCGATATGGAATTGGTCGCCGGCCCGGACGGCCCGGCCCGCCTCCTGGCCCGGCGGCGAGCATCGGCGGCTGGTGGACAACCACTCCGGGCTCAGACCAGGTCCGGAGACAGCCTGGTCGAACTCAGTATCCCAACGCCGATGGACTTGCGCATTCAAGGTGCCCGCCTGACCGCTGAGGGCTCCTTCGAGTTCGAGATCGTGGGGACCCGGGGCGGCCCTTCCCGACTCCAGATAAGCAACGACCTCCGCACCTGGACAACACTCCGCGCCGTCGACAGCGGCAGCGAACTGGTCCTCGTGCGGGATGCGCTCACTCCCACGGGCGCCAGGTTTTATCGAGTGATGACACCGTGATCGGTCCGAGCGCCACCACGGGATAAATCATCCCCTCCGGCCGGGACTCTTCCGCGCAGAGTTGCCGAATCCCCAGTCAACGACCACCCGCATGCTCCGCCAAATCGCCACCCGCAAAAAACCCGCCGCCACCGTCGGCCGCTTCGCCATCGTCGCCGCCCGCTACAATCCCGAATACACCGACGCCCTCACCGACTCCGCCCAGCGCGAACTCGCCGCCGCCGGCGCGAAACACATCGAAATCATCCGCGTCCCCGGCTCCTTCGAAATCCCCGCCATCGCCGCCCGCCTCGCCCGCTCCAAAAAGTTCGACGTCATCATCTGCTTCGGCGCCATCCTCCGCGGCGCCACCACCCACGCCGATCACATCGCCGACGCCGTCAGCACCGCCCTCGCCAGCCTCCAGATCCAGACCGGCGTCCCCATCATCCACGGCGTCCTCCTCTTCGAGAACCACGACCAGGCCCGCCAACGCTGCCTCGGCTCCCCCGACCACAACCGCGGCCTCGAAGCCGCCCGCACCGCCCTCGAAATGTCCCGCGTCGTCCGGGAACTGGATCGGCGAGGTCCCTGAGTTGATTCCGCCAAGGAGCAATGGCAAACTATGGACATGGAACCCGCGTCAATGATCGTCAAGACGCCCGGCACCTGCGGCGGTCGCGCGCGCATCGCGGGTCGGCGTATTCCCGTCAGCTCCATCTACCGCCATTTCGCCGTCGGCCTCTCTCCCGAGGATATCCTCGGCCATTACGAGGGGCTGGCCCTGGCCGAAGTCTACGCCGCCATCAGCTACGCTCTTACTCACCGTGACGAAATCGCGGCGGAAATCGAGATCGAGGACCGTCTCGAAGTGGAGAGCCGTGCCACTCCGACCGCGCTGGCCGGGTGAGCCTGCGGTTCCAATTGGATGAAGATTGCCAGGCCGGTGCCCTTCTCCACGCCCTGCGGCAGCGCGGCTTCGATGCCATTTCCACGAATGCCGCTGGGTTGGCCGGTGCCAGTGACGAAATCCAGCTTCGCGAGGCCGCCCGTCACGAACGGGTGTTGATCAGTAATAACATTCGCGATTTCGTCCCCCTCCATACCCGGTGGCTCCTCGAATCGGCGGCGGCGCATGCGGGAATCGTTCTGTTTGCGCAACGGCAATTCTCCATCGGTGAAACGGTCCGCCGCCTCGCCCGGCTGAACCACGCTTTGAGCCCGGGCGAAATGCGAAATCGGCTCGAATGGCTCCATGCTTGGGGCACCTAAGCCAATCGGAATTTTCATCCGGCGGTTCGTGCTGCGTGTTTCTTCTCAACTACCGCCCGCCACCTGCCGATAGATTCGCTTGGATCGATCTTATGTGCGCGCAAGTTAGTTCGGCAAAATCCACAATCGTAGCAAGGGTGTGTAGCGTTTTGATGCCGGCCAGCCGAAAATTTGGCGCGGGCGGCATCCTTCTCGCGGCTTGTCTGCTCCTCGCTGGCATCGCCACTGTCCGCGCGAGTTGTACCCCCAATTCGCAATTCGCCAGCCGTCTCCGGCTCGAGAGCCTTCCGGCGACACTTTCCGGCAGCTTCGCCAATCCATCCTCGGCAGCTTGCGGCCATTGGTGGGCCTGGACCGCGCCGGTCTCCACGCACGTCGTCATGCAAGTCCAGTTCGGCTGGGGGGATCGCCTTCGGGTCTTCATCGGCCCCGACGAGCACGCGCTGACGCTCGTCACCGATACCCCCTTCGGCTGGAAGCGCTACGCCACCTTTTACGCCGTCGCGGGCACGGAATATCACTTCCACGCCTCGGCCTTTCGCAATGATCACGCGCCCTTCCGCATCAGCCTCCGTGCCGATTCGCTCCCCATCCTCCTGGAACAGCCGGTCACTCAAACCATCTTTCCCGGCGAAGCCGCCTTTTTCGCCGTGGCTGCTGCCGTCAGCTCCGCCGCCACGAACACCATCCAATGGCAATTCAATGGGGTCGATCTCCCCGGCGAAACCCTCCCCGTCTTAAGCTTCACCAATGCGACCACTCAGTACGTCGGCGAATATCGCGCCATCGTGACCGCTCAGCTTCTGGATGGCAGCACCCTCACCAAAACGACCGCCGTGGCGAGATTGAACCTCAGTGCCGTGGCCCTCGCGCCAACGCTCTCCATTCGACCCGATCCCCTGGATCCATCTAGCCTGGTGCTCGATGTCACTGGAGAGGAAGGCAGAAGTTACGTCGTGATCTCGGGAAGGGATCTAGCCGGGAATGATCGAAGTGCTGGCGCATATCGGCCCGGTGCCTTTCCGACTCGCTGGTCGCTCTGGCCCTCGAAATGGGCCAAAAGTTATTTCATCAGCGCGCAAGTCTATCATTCTCCCAATCCAGTCTGCATCATGTATTTGGAGCAACTCCGCTTTGCACGAGAACGACGGGACGCCGACCACAAACGGCCCCTCGACACACCCATTGCGCTGGACGAGCTTGGAAGTTATGTCCGAGTGGATACTTTCGTCTGTTCGGAGGGAGGAAACTATACCGACAGCGGCGGATATCTTCCCTATTGCGTTATGGCAGGTCACGTCGACAGAAACTGGGGACATCCCATTCAGTGATCGGCGGCCGGCTACAAGATGCCTTCCGATGTCCGCTTCGTGTTCGACGATATCAAGACCTGCATTCGCGTCGAAACTTTCGTCTGCTTCGATGGCGGCAACTACGTCGATAACGCCGGCTCCACTGCCGCAAGCCCCAGTTGCTTGATGGCTGGTCATACCCCACGCGATCAGTGATCGGACGCTGCCCCCGTTCGGAGTTCCGGCTTCAGCCGGTGCGGGAGCGTTCCGGCCCCCGGCCGCGTCGACGTCGAACCATATGCAGCCGAGCCTCGGGGCCAAGACTCACCCGGATATTGACCGCCTGTCCATTGACCCTGTTTCAGCCCTCCGCTATCGTCGCACCATGCAAACGGTGGGATTCACCTACTGGCAGGACGGCGCATTCTGGCTTGGCCATTCGGACGAATTCCCCGACTACCTCACTCAGGGCACCAGTTTCGACGACCTCAAGGAACACCTCCTCGACCTGCATCGCGGCCTTTCCAGCGGCCTGATTCCCGCGGCCCGGCGCCACGCAAAGCTCGAAGTGGCGTGAAACGGCGCGACTTGATCAAAAGGATCGAGCAACAAGGTGCGGTGTTCATCCGCCACGGCGGGAAGCACGACTGGTATCAGAACCCGAAAACGAAAATCTGCCAGCCCGTCGCGCGCCCCTCAAAACTGCGAGAGCGGCAACGGTAACGGTCACAGCCAAGACATGCGGGGTCTCCTCGGCCTCGGGCTTTTGAACGGACTTTGCCTCGTTGCCCTTCTCGCCTGCATCCGCATCATAGCCGGCACCGGCCTTGCCGAAGCCGTCGGCCTGGGCCGCGCCGAAATCATGAGCCAGCGCCACATCGAGCTCGCCTTCCTCGTCACCGCTGCCGGCGTCGTCCTCGGTTACTCCGGCACCACCCCCGTCAGCATGTTCGATTTCCTCCGCCGCCTCGTCCTGCGCACCCCAGCCAAAGCCGCCCCGCAGGCCGCGTGTGCCGCGCGCGGAGTTCGAACTATCGTGATCTCCGGAGCCGATGATTCCGGAATGGGGTGCCACTCGATTCTTTATCCGCCGGCACGGCCAGGAAAATGAACGAAAAGCGGTTGGTCTGGTTCCCACATTATTTCCCGGAGCTCGATCATCCATTTCCGCCGGCTCCGCCTTAAGTACACATCGGCGAGGAATCGCGCCAAACTGGTCTTGATCGGACGCACACAATTCTCATCCAAATCGTGCCATAACAGATCGCAACGGCTTGCTTCCTCTTGGACGGGTCGCATGAACAAACTCATTCCGTGGCTATTGGATCCCACCGACAGGTAGCCATTTGGCACCGGGTACAGAGGGACTCCAATTGAGCGAGTCCATGTCCTGATGCAGTCACAGCACGATAGCATGCAAACCTTGTTCATTCGTACTGAGGCATACCAGGAAACGGGATTGCGCAAGTACAACTCCCCAAAGATGCCATCGCCAAATGCGCTCACCAGTTCCTTGAAGTCAGGGTGCAGCTTTAGTCCCAATGCAGCTTCTGCCACTTCCCAGTTGTTTGGACTAGGAGCGTTTTGGACGGTGAAGCTGCCAGCCAATCTCAAAAGTTCGCGCAAATCGTCCGTCATTCGAGAAAGAGACTATTTAAGATGACAGCTCACGATCAAAATCTTGAACCTCGGGCGTTATGCTGCCACTACCAGTCCGGTGGCTCGGTTGGAAAGGGAATAAACAACCGTTGATTCGGCTCCCACATGATGTCCCGGAGCCGGAGCATCCATGCCTGCTGGCTTCGTCTCAAATACAAATCAGTCAGAAAACGTGCCAGGTTAGTTGTGATGGGACGCGCGACGCAGTCGTCGAAATCGCACCATAACAGCTCACGGTGCCCGGTTTCCTTATGAATTGGTCGCATAAGCAAGGTTACGGCATGACCATTGCCGCTCACGCAAAGGTAGCCAGGTTGGGCTGGGTAGAGTGCCGCGCCGGTGGTGTGTATCCTTTTGCGGAGCGTGTCGTCGACGGCCAGTTGTTGAACCAGGTTCAGACGCCGGGACTCGTGCAAGGAAACCGGGTTGCGCAACACAAGTTTGCCAAATATCCCGTCACCAAACGCGCTCACGAGTTCCTTGTAATCCGTTTGCAGCCCGAATCCCAAGTCTTCCTCGACCGCCGCCCAGTCAGCAAGATCAGGAGGGTTAGCGGCCGCGAAAGCACCCGCCAATTGGAACAGTTCGCGCAGCTCTTCGCTCATGCTTGCGCTGGGGCCAACGTGAGTGCGCCCAGTCCTGAACGTTGCCGCAAACTTCGCAGGTGCTCGTAGGCCAGGTCGCGATATTGTCGTTCCCGCTCCAGCTTCGCCTCATGAAAAGCCGCCCAGCGAATGAAATCCCGCGATTGCTCCAGCTCCCCCGTGCGGTAACAATGTTAGAAATCCGGCGACCTCAAACCGTACCGCTCCTCCAGCCCTGCGATTTCCATTTCCAGCGCATGAATGTCCCGAATAATCTCTTCGCGCGTTATGGCGGCAAATTACCCCACGCCTCCATCCGCAACAAACCAAGTCAGTCCGCTGCGGTCGGAATGTTCCGAATTGTCGCGAAGCCCGCCCGCAAGTTCGGGAAATCCCGCCCCGGATCGCGACGGCAGCCGATTGTTTGAAAGATTGGCCCCGGTGATGGCGTATTCATATTCAGCAACGGCTTAGCCGGGGCGCAGCGTGCGCTTAGGCTGACAAGTTTGGAAACGGAGGCCGGCGTATGACAACGAAGCGAGTAAAATGGATCGTCGGGATCGTGCTGATCATGCTCTGGGTGATCATGCTCTTCATGGGCAGCGAAATCGATTCCAAGCCGGCCCGCCGGGTCCTCGCCTCGACCCTCGGGTACCGCGGCGAGGCTGCGGCCACGGAAGCCGCCGCTTCTCAATCCGTCCCGCTCGACATGGAAATACGGCTGGCCGCCCGCAGTCCCGCTCAACCGTCCACCCTCAATTACACCAACTCCATCATCATCACCAACGCCACGCCCGTCCCCGTCCAACCCGCCCCCGCCCTCGGCCAGCTCGGCCTCAACGAAGGCCTGCGCGTCCTCTGCACCATCCTCTTCGCCTGGATGTGGCCCAACCTCGTCTGGATCGGCGCCTGCGCCAGCAGCATCGGCGCCCTGTGGCGCGCCCCGCAAAACGGCGAGAACGGCAACGGTCACAGCCAGGACATGTGGGGCCTCCTCGGCCTCGGGCTCTTGAATGGCCTTTGCCTCGCGGCCCTTCTCGCCTGCATCCGCATCATCGCCGGCACCGGTCTCGCCGAAGCCGTCGGCCTCGGCCGCGCCGAAATCATGAGCCAGCGCCACATCGAGCTCGCCTTCCTCGTCACCGCCGCCGGCGTCGTCCTCGGTTACTCCGGCACCACCCCCGTCGGCATGTTCGATTTCCTCCGCCGCCTCGTCCTCCGCGCCCCCGCCAAAGCCGCCCCCCACCCCGCCTGAATCTTCGCGACATTACTCGCCGCTCCCTTCCTCCCAGGACCCTTCAAGACCCTGCTCGTGCCAGTTCCTCCAAACGGTCGGCATGGAAGCCCGCGCGCGCCCTGGACGCCCCGCCCAGACTCTGGCCTTACAGCCCGGCCGTTCCCGGCCAAGCCTTGGTCTCGGACGCCGCGCTGCCCCGGCACCACGGGTGGGCTTTTGCCGCCCGTTTTCCAAATCGCTGCATCGGCATGTGGTTTATAACAAGCAACTTATGAGTAATAGTCTACATGTTGCTCTTCCGGCGTTTGCTTTTCGATGAGGATGAGGCGATAGTTCCATCGATGTAGATCGTTAATTATGAACTCGATACGGAACACGGACTGCCCGCTGGCACCTGCGCCAAGACTAGCCTGCCGTCGCGTCCAGGTTCTGGGTAATAATACAATATATGTGCTCTGTTTTAATCCTCTAGCCTTCGCCAAAGTTTGCCAACACCCCTTCCGTAGGCCCGTAAATAGGACTTCCTGCGACCAAATTCCCTGTCGCCGCGAAAATTCGAGAGAGTCTAAAAGTTTTAAAAGCAACACTGTCTTCAATGGGCCGCTAGCCCGGATGCCCTCGCCAGTGAAGCGCGCGGAAGGGCTGTGCCTCCCGGGCCTCGGCCGCAACTCTGGGTATGGGGTAGCTCAAGCACCCTTGCCCGCTGTCGCGCCTGGCACCCCCGGCCGCCAGTTTCCGATCCCGTCCGGGTGGAATCGCCTTGCAGGCTGGAGGAATTGTGCGAAGGTATTCGCTGCTTCGGCGCTGCACCCGTAGCTCAATTGGATAGAGCATCTGACTACGGATCAGAAGGTTGATGGTTCAACTCCATCCGGGTGCACCAGTTCGAACGTTCCTCGTTTTTACGGCTCTGCGCGAAAGCCCCCATTCCCGGTGACGGTCGCGCCTGTTCCACCCCAACCGCGGTAAACTCCGGCGAATCGAGCTGCGTCGGCCCTGGATTTTCATGGGTCTTTTCTGGCGAAGTTTAGGCGAATTTTGCGAAGGGTTGGCAGGGCCGCCGGGGTTCGGCTAAAGTCGGGTCATGGACTTAACACGCACGGCGTATGGAACATGGAGCGGCGGGCGCTTCATGCATTTCGGAGAACCCCTCTCGGACGACCAGTTCATCCGGATGATCCGCCTGGCCTGGGAGAGGGGCGTCCGGACATTTGTCACTGCCGATGTCTACGGCAACGGCCAGGCCGACGAAATGCTCGGACGGGCGCTCGAAGGGCTGCCCCGCGACAGCTATTGCCTCGTCGGAACCATCGGCCACGATTTCTACACCGGAAAACGGGAAGGAGCCAAAGGCTATCCGCGGTTCACGAACCCCGGTTTGCGCGGGCCGGACGCCTATGCCGGCTACTTGCGCATGGCCACCGAGAAAGCACTCGAACGCTGCCGCACGCGCACGTTCGATCTCTTGATGCTCCATAATCCGGATTCCATCGGATATTCGAGCGAAGCCGTTTGGCAGGGGATGCAGCAGCTCAAGGACGCCGGGTTGACGGAACGCCTCGGCGTCGCGCCGGGGCCGGCCAACGGATTCACGCTCGACCTGATCCATTGCTTCGAAAAATTCGGGGCCATGCTGGATTGGGCCATGATCATTCTCAATCCCCTCGAACCCTGGCCGGGCCACTTGTGCCTCCCGGCGGCCGAGAAGCACGAGATCAAGATTCTGACGCGGGTGGTGGATTACGGCGGGCTGTTCCATGACGACGTGAAGCCGGGGCACGCCTTCCGGCCGAATGACCACCGGGTCTTCCGCCCCGCGGGGTGGGTGGATGCCGGCCGCGAAAAGATGGAACGGATGCGCGCCGTGGCCGAGCGGCATGGAGTCACCATGCTGCAACTCTCCTGCCTGTGGAATCTCGCCCAGCCGGCGGTGCAGAGCGTGGTGCCGACCTTGATTCAGGAAGCCGGCGCCGCCACGAAACCGATCGAAACCAAACTGGCCGAACTCGCGGCGCTCAGCACCGACGAACGTCTGGCCACGCTGCGGCTCAGCCGCGAGGAGTGCGGCCTGCTGGCGAACATCGGGAACAACAAGGGCTGCATGCACCTCAAAGGCGGGAATCCCGAACATTCCGGCGAACCGGAGGCGGACCGCTGGAGCCTCCGCCCCGAGCTGCTCGAAGTGGGCCGCCGCTGGCAGATCGATCCCGCCCGCGACCTGGTCTGCCAGCACGCGGCGTAACTGGGCCCAGAAATCACGGAGGGGGAAAGGAAGGCGGGCCGGATGGTTTAAACCCGGCCCCCTTGTGTTGCAGGCAATTCGTTAGGACAGTGCGGTCAATGCGTTGCCGCGCAGTCGGCGAGCTTTGGCGCCCAGGCAGCCCACGGCCAGAGCCAGGAGGGAGAGGGTGCCGGTGGAGCCATCCGGGGTGCAGATGGTGTTGACATGGATCTGTTTGATTGCAGTCCGATCGGCAAAAAACGTGCCGAGGTCGATGATTTCAAGCTCGGGTTGCGGAACAAGCCTCCAATTGAGATAGAGGTCATACGAACCGGACCCTATCACCACGGCCGCCGCCTCCAACACGGATTTGCTCGATGGACCCAAAATACTCGGCCAGCCGAACGCGGGATCAAAAATCTCGTTTGGCAGTTGCGGAACTTGTAGTCCAGTGGAGTAATTGATGTGCAACGAAACATGCTTGACGTTGCGTTCAGAGCGCTGGTTTTCGATCCAAAGCTGCCCAGTGGCAGCATCGTACGCATAGTCCGTGGTTTTGTACCTGGGGTCCGTGCCGGCAGCGTCCTGATTGAAACTGAAGCCTGGGCCAGCGACAAGGGATACGGCATGCGGCCCGACCCCGTTCTGGTAGGTCGAGGAATCGGCGACTGGCAGGGCTGCTCCGCCGATGGTGGCACCCAAGGAGTTGGCGAGGCCTAACGCACAGGCCAGCAGCAAAGCGGGAACAAGGCTTTTGAGGCCTTGCGGTGGGAGCGAGTGGAAAGGTTTGCCCCAGAACCACGCAGAACGAATGACTAATCTTTTCATAACTTAATTTGATCGGTATTAATCCGCAGCCGGACGGCGGACAGCTACGCTTCGCGGTAATTTCGGAGCAAAAACGGGAGATCGGCACCTGCGATTGGGTCGAAACGGAGCCATCCTTGCCTTGTCTTTGCGGAAATCCTTGCCGCGCATTGCGTGTCTTCCAACGGTTGGTTGCGGGTTGCTAACAATCCTGTTCAACCCTTACTGAACGGTTCCCGTTGGAAGGTTTCAGGTTAAACGAGCCGCAGGTTCGGGTTCCGAATGCAAGGGATGGGGCGGCGCCGGGCGGGTGGGCTCGGCGGGGGAGGCGATACTAACTGGCGGGGACGGGAGGGCGGGTCAGATTTCGACTTGCATGCCGAGTTCGACGACGCGGTTGGGAGGGAGGCGGAAGTAGGCGGTGGCGCTTTGGGAATTGCGGGCCATGTAGGAGAAGAGGCGCTCGCGCCAGCGGAACATGCCGGGGCGGTCGCTGGCGATGATGGTCTCGCGGCTGAGGAAGAAGGTGCTGCGGGAGGGGTTAAAGACGAGGCCTTTCTGGCGGGCGAGTTCGAGGACGAGGGGGACATCCGGTTCTTCCATGAAACCGAAGCGGCCGATGACGCGGAAGAAGCCGTGTTTGCGCTCGGAGACTTCGACGCGTTCCTGGGCAGGGACGTGCGGAGAATCGGCAGTGAGGATGGTAAGAATGACGACTTGCTCGTGGAGGACCTGGTTGTGCTTGAGGTTGTGGACGAGGGCCATGGGGGTGCCGTCGGGGTTGCTGGAGAGGAAGATGGCGGTGCCTTTGACGCGGTGGGGCTGGGCGGTGCCGACATCCTCAAGAAAAGTGGTGAGGGGGAGGGTGCCGGAGCGCATGCGCTGGCCGAGGAGGACGCGGCCTTTTTTCCAGGTGGCCATGAGGGTGAAGAAGAGGGCGGCCGCGACGAGGGGGAACCATCCGCCATCGGCGATTTTGAGGAGATTGGAGCCGGCAAAGGCGAAGTGGAGGAGGAGCAAGGGGCCGCAGACGAGGCCGGCGCGCAGGCGAGACCAATGCCAGAGATTGCGGGCGGCAAAGTAGAACAGGATGGTGGTGACGACCATGGTGAGGGTAACGGCGATGCCATAAGCTCCGGCGAGGGCGCTGGAGGAGCCGAAACCGAGGACGAGGCCGATGCAGGCACACATGAGGAGCCAGTTGATGCGGGGGAGGTAGATCTGGCCGCGCTGGTCGGCGGAGGTGTGATCGATCTCGAGGCGGGGGATGTAGCCGAGCTGGATGGCGGTCATGGTGAGGGAGAAGGCGCCGGTGATAAGGGCCTGGGAAGCGATGGCGCTGGCGGCCATCGCCAGGCCGACCATGGGAAAAAGGGCCCAGCGGGGGCAGAGGCGATAGAAGGGGTTTTCGGCGGCGGCGGGGTCTTCGAGCAGGAGGGCTCCCTGTCCGAAATAATTGAGCAGGAGGGCGGGGAGGACGAGGCCGAACCAGGCGAGGCGGATGGGGCGGCGGCCGAAGTGGCCCATGTCGGCATAGAGGGCTTCGGCTCCGGTGATGCACAGGAAGACGGAGCCGAGGACGACGAAGCCCTGGGCGCCGTTCCGCCAGAAGAAGTCGATGCCGTACCATGGGTTGAGGGCCTGCAGGACGGTGGGATGCTGGATGATCCCGGAGAGGCCGAGGACGGCGAGGGCGATGAACCAGGTGAAAGTGATGGGCCCGAAGGCGGTTCCGACCCGGCCGGTGCCGAAGCGTTGAAAGGCGAAGAGGATAATGAGGACAACGATCGTGGCGGGGACGACGTAGGGCTTGAGAATGGGGGTGGCGACTTCGAGCCCTTCGAGGGCGCTGAGAACGGTGACGGAAGGGGTCAGCATGCCGTCCCCGAACAGGAGGGCGGCCCCGATGACGCCGAGGGTGACGAGGGCGGCCTTGCCGCGGGTGGTGGCGGTTTTCCAATCCGGGACGGCGATGGAGAGAAGAGACAGGATGCCGCCTTCGCCGCGGTTATCGGCGCGCAGGACGAAAGTGACGTACTGGAGGGAGACGACAAGGTTGAGGCTCCAGAAGACGAGGGAAAGGACGCCGAGGATGTTGGCCGGAGTGGGGGGGACGGCGTGCGCGCCGTGGAAGCACTCGCGAATGGCGTAGAGGGGGCTGGTGCCGATATCGCCATAGACGACGCCCAGGGCGCAGAGGACCAGGCCGGCTCGAATCCGGGAATCGCGACTCTCACATGTCATAGCGTTTCAATAGCAACGGCCCGGTGCGCACGAGGCGCGCCGGAAGATGTTGGCGAACGGGGAAGCGCGAGGCCGCCCTTTCACACGCCGGCGAGGTTAGCTGACGGGCTCGACCTTGAAAGTGGTCTAGGCCTTTCGGCCATTCGCCCCGGTCCCGTCTCCAGGACATCGGTTCCCCCGCATCCCGCCGCAGCAGCGGGATTTAGGCTGCAAGGCGTTCTTCTAACACTCGGGGGCCGGATCTGTCAAACTCGGGAGAACGCGTGATGGATGAGGAGGGGGTGGATGGAGGAGACGGCGGAGGTGGCGGCAGGGGCGGGATGTCGGGAAGAGGCAACTGATTTCCTGAGCAAATATTCGTTTTTCGTTGACCCAAGGGGTATTTTGCCGCCACAAGCACCTGTCCAGACGGTATCGGGCCGCATGAGCGCACGCAAAATCCAGGAAAAGTCGCGCGAGCAGGTTCGTGAGATCATCATCACGAACAAGCTGGGCGTGCATGCGCGCCCGGCGGCGATGTTCGTGAAGGTGGCGAACCGGTTCGAGTCGGAGATCATGGTGGAGAAGGATGGGGAAACGGTGAACGGCAAGAGCATCATGGGGCTGATGATGCTGGCCGCGGGGCCGGGCAGCCACTTGCAGGTGCGGGCGGCCGGGGCGGACGCGGACGCGGCGCTGGCGGAGATCGAAGCGCTGATCATGCGGAAGTTCGACGAGGACTGATCTCTCCAAGCGCATCGGCCTACGCGCTGGTCGCAAACCGCTACCCGCGGTTCACACACTTTGAGCAAAGACGTCTGCCTTGCTGTCTATGCAATAGCGTCAAGCTGCCATTTTGTGCCCCGACCTTGAAATGACCGATCCGCTAGCCCACCCCGTCTCGCGCCGCTTCGCGGTCTGCATCGGCGTGCTCGTCATCTTGGGCTTCTGCTCGGCATTGGCCTTAGAAATCCTAGTGCCGGATGAGCACCGAACCAAAGTGAGCGCCGCCATCCTCACTGGCCGCTTCATTTCAAGGGAGTTCGTTCGGGAGTTGGAAGTCGGTGCATTGGGGCGAACCGTGTTTAAGGTCGATACGGTGCATAAGGCGGACCAGACGATCGGGACGAACGTTGTCGTTTACTTCGAGCAAATGTATGACGGGCCTCTGTACGACGGGTCTCTGGAAATAACCGGTTTTCGCAGCCACGGGGTGGCGTGCCCAATTTACCCCAAAATAAGGCTATCGCATAAGGCCAAGGTTTGGTGCGTACGCCTAACCGTCAGCGGCCACACCAATGTGTTGTTTATTCCATCCCGCCAATGGATAGAGCCGCAATAACCACGCTCTAGCGCGGGGCGATCGAGCGGGAGATGAGGCTGGCGGGGGAGGAGCGGGAACGGAGCGCGGCGCGCACGCAGGCTCCGGCGACTCCGAGCAGGCCGATGCCGCTAAGGAGCATGGCGGCGGGCAGTAATTTCGAAGTGCGAGGCAATTCCGGAAGAATTAGTGCGGGCGCGGCTTTGGGCGCGAGCGCAGGCGGGTTGGCCGCTGTATTGGCGGAGGCCGAGGCTGATTTCTGAGCGGGGATCGTCTGGGCGGCGGCGGGAACGGGAAATGCCGGTGAAGCAGTGGCGCTGTGGGCAGGGGCTTTGGCGGCGGTCGGGGGAACCACGGCGGCTGGCACCGTGTCGGATGGGGCGGCGGCGGCGGTCGTGGCAGCAGCAGTGGTGGCGGCGACGTTAACGGGCTGAGATGGGGCTGGCGCAGGCTTCGGTTGTTCGACGGTGGCCGCGGCGACCACGGGTGGCGCAGCGGCGGGAGTGGTTGGTGTGGTTGGGGCAGCGGCGATGGCCTGGCTGGCAGACGCGTTCGGCGCAGGCGATGCCGGAGTGGGCGCGGTCGCGGCAGTGACGATGGGTTCAGATTCGACAGGAACGGACGAGAAAGTGGGAACAGCGAGGGGCGCGGGATCGAAATCGACCGAAGGAGCGGCGACAATGCGCGCGCCTGGGGGGAGATCGATCACCACGGCGGGAGGCGCGGGGACGAACTCGGCGGCGGCGGTTGCGGCGATTGGCGCGGGCTCGGGTTCGGCGGGAGCGGGTGCGGGAAGAATGGGCCGGGAGACTTCGGGGAGCTGCAGTACCTGGCCTTCGGTGAGAATCGACAGGTCGCGCCAGCGGCCGCTTTCAATTTGGAAAGTGACCATGAAGGGTTGCTTGGCCTGGCGGAGCCGTACGCCATCGGCGGCGAAGCGCTCGTTGATCGCGGCGTCGAAGGGGGTGCCGGTGAACTTCTCGTCGCCATCGGTGATGAGCACGACGAGGCTGTTGCCCTCTAATTCTTGCAGGGCGGAGATGATGGGAGTGTAGAGGGTGCGCTTTTCGTGTTTGGCGGCGAGGACGCGGCGGGCGGCGAGTTCGGCAAAACGGCCGCTTTCGGCGGGGTTCCAGGCGAGGATGGGGAAGGTGGTGGTGTCGGCGCGTTCGTTAAAGGTCCAGACTTCGAATTGTTCGCCGGCGCGGATCTGGTTTTGAAAGCTGGCGCCGACGACCGTGCGAATCCAGGCGGCCGTGGTGGGGCGCTTGGCATTCATGGAAAAGGAGGTGTCGACGATCAGGAGGAACCGGGTGGGCGACGTCTCCTGAGCCGAGGCGGATGGAGCCGCCAGCAGCAGGGCGGCCGTGAACAGTGAAAGCAAGGTCTTCATTTTTGGCGGCGATAGTTCTGCCGTTCGGTGCGATTATGCCGACCCACTTCCGTGTTAAGGTCGGCCGCCGCGGCGCGGAGCATGTGTATAAAGTGCTCGCAACCAATGCTTTGGGCCCCGGCGGCCATAATCGTATCGCGTTCGGCTCGATCGTTCGTGACGACCAGCACCTCCCCGTAAGCAGTGAGGCGGGTCGCCACACGTTCTATAATGTCATCGGCAGTCTGCCCGTTCTTTGAATAGAGAATTTCGCATTCGGGGGTGGAAAGTGTGTCCGATGCGTGCCGCCCCCTGGAACCCATGCCATCGAAGACCACGGTGAGGGGTGTCCCTTGCCCATTATCGTACCGCCGGAGGACGCGGATCAGTTCATCCCGGGCCGCCGCGGAATGCCGGGCCTGGCCCGGCGCCAAGGCAGGCCACGCATGCAGGAGGCTGTAACCATCCACCAGAATTCGGACGAGCGGCACCCGGCCAGCTTGGCTGGTGGCGGCCGGAATGGAAGGGAGAATCGGGCCGAGACGGGTCACGATTGATTCCCGGCGGCTGGCTGGTAGGTTGAGATGGCATGAGCGAACTGGCCGAAGTCGAAGCGATCGTCGCCAAAATGCCCCGCGCAACGCGGGAGCAGTTGTTAGAGCGCCTCTCGGCCAGTCTGCGGAGGATATCCGATCAACGTCCGCTGGCCGATTGGCCGGTTCCACCGCCCAATGTTCCTCTCGAGGAGTTGAACCGAATCGACCGGGTAATTGAGCAGGAGTTTTCCCGTCTTGATGGCCGGCCATGATTCTGGACACCAACGCGATCTCCGCCTGGTCAAAAAACGATCGAGAACTCCTGAAGCTCTGGCGAGGCGATCAAGGATGGCAGCTTCCGAGCATCGCGCTCGGGGAATACCGCTTCGGCGTGATTTCTTCCAGATATCGCGAAACGCTCGAAGCCTGGCTGGAAGAGATCGAAACGTTCTGCGCGATCCTTGCTCCCGATGCCGCCACCGCCAGACACTACGCGGCGATTCGAGATGAACTGCACCGGGCCGCGACGCCCATCCCCTATCACGATATTTGGATCGCCGCGTTATCCCGCCAGCATGGCTTCGATGTCGTCAGCCGGGACACTCATTTCGACCGAGTGACCGGATTGCGTCGGCTGGGCTGGTAGCGCTTGGGAGTGTCTCCGGTCTTGATGAGATGCCCAGCGGTTCGGCTTTGGCGGAATTACCAGCCGACGGGGCGGCCGGCGTTTTCCTTTTGCAGCCACTCCATGAGGGGCTTGAAGTAGGCGATGAGGGCGGAGCCATCCATCTGGCGGGTGCCGGTGAAGGCCTCGAGGGCGTCCGGCCAGGGGCGGGAGCAGCCGAGGGCCAGCATGTCGTTGAGGCGCGTGCCGACCGTCCGGTTCCCGTAGAAAGAGCAGCGGTGGAGAGGGCCCGGCCAGCCGACCATCTCGGACGCGGATTTATAGAGCTGGAACTGGAGAATGGCGGCGAGGAAGTACCGGGCGTAGGGCGTGTTGCCGGGGATGTGGTACTTGGCGCCGGGATCGAAGCTGGCGGCGGAGCGTTCAGCCGGTGGGACAATGCCTTGGTAGCGAAGGCGGAGGGCGGTCCAGTCTTTCTGATAATCGGCGGGCGGAGTCTCGCCGCTAAAGACGCCCCAGCGCCATTTATCCATGAGCAGGCCGAAGGGGAGGAAGGCAACCTTATCCAGAGCGCGGCGCAGGAGCAGGCCGATATCTTTGTCGGCACTGGGGACTTTGGCCTGATCGAGCAATCCGATCTGGACGAGGTATTCCGGGGTGGTGGACAGGGCGATAAAGTCGCCGATGGCTTCGTGGAAGCCGTCGTGTGCGCCATTGAGAAAGAGGAAGGGCTGCTGGTTATAGGCGCGCTGGTAATAGTTGTGGCCCAGCTCGTGGTGGATGACGACGAAATCGTTGGCATTGACCTTGATGCACATCTTGATGCGGAGGTCGTCCTTGTTATCGATGTCCCAGGCGGAGGCGTGGCAGACAACTTCGCGGTCCTGCGGCTTCACGAATTGGGAGCGTTCCCAGAAAGTGGCCGGGAGCGCGGGCAGGCCGAGCGAGGTGTAAAACCGTTCGCCGACCTTGACCATCTTAATGGGGTCGTAATTCTGGGCGACGAGGAGGGAGGTCAGATCGTAGCCGACATCGCCGACGCCGGGAGGCGCGACCAGCTCGTAAATATCGGCCCATTCCTGAGCCCACATATTGCCGAGCAGGTCGGCGCGGATGGGGCCGGTGGCGGGCTGAACCGAGGGGCCGTAATGGGCGTGGAGCTTGGCGCGGACGTAGGCGTGCAACTGGTCGTAGAGCGGTTTGACTTGGGACCAGAGGCGGTCCATCTCGCGGGCGAAGTCGTCGGCCGGCATGTCGTAGCCGGAGCGCCACATGGCGCCGACATCGCGGTAACCGAGTTCGCGCGCGCCCTCGTTGGCGATCTCGACGAGGCGGGAGTACTCCTGCTTCATGGGCGCGCCGACCTGGTCGTGCCAGCTCGTCCACATTTCCTTGAGCTTCGCCGGATCGCGCACGGTGCCCATCGCGGCTTCGATATCGGAGCCGTTGATGGGGCGGCCTTCGAGCGTGCCTTTGCCCTTGCCGTACTGGGATTGGAGGCGGGTGGCGATGACGTTGAGTTCCTCGGCGGCGCCCGGCTTTTCGGGAGCGGGCAGGATGATGCCTTGCTTCAGGAAATCGAGCTTGCGGCGGACGGCGGGGGAGAGGCCGGAGACGGCATCGAATTTCGCGGCGCCCTTGGCGAAGCGGACGCTCAGCTCGGTGGCGCGTGCGCCGAATTCGGCGGCGAGGGCGTCGGTGTCCTCGTTCAGATAGGTGACATTCACCCAACTGGCGCGGGCATTGAGGACGGCGAGCGTGCCGAGTTCCTTCTCGGCCTGCGCCACGAATGCTTCGGCTTCGGGCACGGTGGCGGCGCGCGTGGAGAGCGACCCGGCCAGGAGCGCGGCCAGGACCAATTTGGAGACGAGTTTCCTCATGCCGAGAGGGTAACGGCGGGCGCGACGGCGGGTCAAGCGATGGGCGCGCGGCGAGGGCGGCGGAACGATGGGGCACCCCCCCCATTTTTTGGGGGCAGGAAGGGGCATTTCGGGCTTTTTCGGGGTTTTTGAGGGCAGGAAAGGGGCGGAAGATGGCCGCTGGAGCCGCGAGGGAGGGACTCCGGAGGCGGAGTCGACATTTTTGGGGCACCCCCCCCCCTGTTTTTTGACGAGACGATTTGAAACGGGGTCTGGTGTCGAGGGCACCCCCCCCTGTTTTTTTGGAGCGAGGCCGGGGAAATGTTGACTTGAGGGGGTGGAGATGGGGCGGCGTGGCACCCCCCCTGTTTTTGGAGGAGGGATTGGCGGAAGCTGGGACACGGACAGATCGGCCGGACTGGGGAAAGGGTCTGGGAGGGGGTTGCGGTGGCGCGGGGCAGCCTGGCGGCGTGCGGGCACGAGGGAGCGCAGGGAGGGGCTCCCCCCTGTGACGGAAAAATTGACGGGGCCATCCGGGAACGGATCGGAACGGGAGTCTCGGGCGGGCCGGGACTGCTGTTCGGACACAAGCCGGATGACCGCGAAAATGGGCTCGCAGTCATGCAGGGAAGATCGTGCAGGAGGAGGTCAAGCGCAAGGGTGGGAGGTGAGGAATTTGCAGCTATCTGGGAGTGGGCTTGCGATGGTGGAGTTTCCGATAAACCGTAAACGCGGTTGCGCCGGTTTCGATCACCGAATTGGAAACCGCGGTCCGGGAATTGCATTTATGACGAAGAGACTCGTGGAACGGGTTCACCGGGAAATGGCCGCTGTGCAGCGTGGGGACGCGACTCCCGGCCGGGTTTGGGAAATCAAGAGCGATGGGAAAGGCGGTGTCCTGCGAAAACAGGTGAGCTGGATCAAATACCGCCAAGCGCAAAAGGCGGGGGCGATGGCGACGGAGCCGGCTTAGGAAGGGCGCATCCTGGCACCCCCGTTGGGAGTTCCGCGTTTACGCGGTTCGAGAGTTTTCCGGCACCAGACCGCGTAAACGCGGAACTCCGAACCATAGGCAGACGAGGCTCGGGGGCAGTGTCGAGATGCGCCCGCTGAGGAAACGCCTTTGGACGTCGTTTGACAAGGGGGGCGGCGTTCCGCATCGTTTGGTGATGACGGTAGCTCTGCCTCCCTCACTTGAAGAGCTGGTTCGCCGAAAGGTGGTCTCGGGCGAATTCGAATCGCCTGGAGCGGTGGTGTGCGCCGCGTTGAGATTGTTGGAGGAGCAGGAAGGGTGGAAAGCGGACGCTCGGGCAAAGATCGAGGTGGGCTGGCAGCAAGCGAAGTCTGGAGAACTCCTCGATCCCGAGCAGGTCAGCGAGCGCTTGGCTGCGCGCAAGGCCGCTTGGCACCTCGCTCGCGCTGGGGCATGACGCTCTATCGCCCAAACTCGATGGACAACAAGACTACGTACAAATTCATTTGAACACATACTAACAAGCGTTATACATCGTAATTCTGTTCCGCTAAATTCGCTTTTATGAACCCAAAGTAATTTGCAACGGAAAAAAACGCCTTTGTTAGGTCAAGCTCAAAGAGAGCTTGGCCCAATTTCATCCAATCTCCGTGTGCCAAATTGTTTCTTACTGGATCGTAGAAACGGCTGAAATGAATGGTATAGTCTTCCGGAGGGTTTTCCATAAGTTTTCGCTTTTTAAGCCAGTCCAAAGTTGCGTTGTAAGAAGACCGTTCCGGTAATGGACTCTGAGGGTCAATCATCATCTGAATTTGCTTCAGTCCGTAATCACGGAAGGAGACGAGCAATAGGAAGATCAGAGATTTAACGATCACTTCATCGGACTCTCTCAGCGCGTCGAATTCCACGTTCGCCATCACAATTGCATCAAGTTCGCCCTCAGTTGAAGGTTGGGTGTTGGCTCTTTCCTGCAAGAAAGATTTGACCCCTGCCAACGCGGCATCATGGGATCGATCAACCAGGAGTGCGTATTTTATTACCGCACGCCACTTCCGTTCGACGTCTGCGAGTTTTCCTGTTTCACAAAACAGCGTGAGATCATCGATTGTAAATTCCCCAACAAAGGCCGGGTCGTTGTCAGTGTATGAATGAAAGTGCATCGTGGTTAATCATCCTGAGCGCATCCTTCTCGGTAGTAATTTAGCGGCCATCTGTTCCAATGCCGCGAAGTTCCGTGGACGAATTGTTAGCCTCTCGAGAGGAAATCGCCAGTCAGTTCGCTCGTTATTTGAAACCGGTATCGACTGAGATGCGACCAACACGGTCTCAGGATGGTGGCAATAGTGGCTCAGACTGACGTGCATTCGCCTTCAGGTCAGGAGTGCATGCCTTGATCGAGATGGATCAATCTAGCAGGAATCCTGTAAACTCATCCGCATGGATAAGCACTCACGGTCAGCGCGGCTGAAGAGCGAACTGCGCCGGCTTTTTCGAAGCATGGACTTTGTGTCGCGGCATCCGGCGTTGAAGGGGGAGGGGCCGGAGGCGGCGCGGTTTGCGGAGATTTATCAGCAGCTTGGAGTGGCCTGGGACGCATTGGCGCAACGCTGTCGGCATCGTGAAGGCTGGCGGAAGCCGCGGGATGGAAAGCAGGTTTGCACGGTTTGCGGACTGGTGCGCGGAGTGAAAGAACCCTGGCTGACGCTGCCGCGCGACGGCAAAAAGACGATTGGCCGCCGGGCCACGCCCGATTCGGAACGGGTATTTGCCAATCGCAAGGCGGCGGCGGTGGTCCATGACACGATTCATTTTCACGGGGCGAAACTCAATGTGGAGGTCTTGAATCCGCATCGTTGTAATTCGCGCTTGTTTCGGAAGTTCAATGTGACGATTGCCGCCGACCGGATGGTGCGGTTGGAAGAGAGCGGCGTGGACGTTCGCCTCGACACGCATTCGATCTCGGTGGAGATGCGGAAACACAAACGGGGCGAGATGCCGCCCTACAGCCATTTCGTCTGGGAACTCCCGCGCAAGTTTCTGAAGAATTTTCCGGTGATGCTGCAGTTCGACAAACAGCGTGAATTCACTGGCTTGGTGATTTTCAGGCCGATGAAGCCCCAGCCTGTTTCTCGCGGTGCAACACGTTCAAAGCGCTCGAGGCCGGCACCTCAGTCCGCGCCGGCGGGGAAGAGGTTCGGGAAGTAACTGGCGGCGGCGGGGGCGGGGAAGCCGAGGCGCAGGGGGCCTTTGGGGGAGTCGGACAGGAGCAGGCCGCGGTGGAGGAGCTGGCGTGTCACGGTTTGCCCGGTGCGGGGCGAGACGCCGACGAGGCGCGCCACGTCGCCGCGGACGATTTCGCCGCGGAGGAACACTTCGCGCAGCACCGTTCCCGCACCCCTCGGCAATTCCGCCGCCGATTCGCCCCGTTCGGCAAAGGCCACGATGCGGCGTTGCATTCCCGGCAGGTCGAGCAATTCGTGCATAAAGTCGAGCTGATCGACGGCCGTCGACAGCGCGAATTCGCAGAATTCCTCGAGACGGCGGTTCGAGAGATAGCCTCGGCCATCGAAATCGTTGAGGCGGCGTTCATCGGCGCGGGCCAGCATGCTTTTGTAATCCTGGGGCCGGCGGGCAAAGCCGCGCGCGAGGGTCCAGAGCCCGTCGGCGGCGGCCCCGGCGCGCTGCAGCCAGGCTTGCGTGAACAGCCGGGTGACCCGGCCATTGCCGTCGAGGAAGGGGTGAATCCAGGCGAGGCGGTGATGAGCGGCGGCGGCGGCCACCACGCCTGGGGGCGTGGACTGCACCCGCGGGCCGTAAAATTCCGCGAACCGCCGGAGGAACCGTTCGAGTTCGGCGTGGGCCGGAGCCAAGTGGATGCCGACCACGACCGGTGACTCCCGAAGCTCGCCCGGTGCGATGGCGTGCCGGCGGCCCTTGTCGTCTTCCACCCAGCGCGCTTCGTCCGGCAGCCGCTGGTAAAATTCCCGATGGAGGGCACAGAGGAATTCCGAACTGCACAAATCCGCGGGGCTGAGGCCGGCGCAGGTCGATTCCATCCAGCGCTGCGTTTCGATGTGCGCCCAATGGAGTTGCTGGAGGTTGCGGCGGGCGGCATCGCTGGAGAACTCCTGGCGCGCGGCGGCGTCGATGTCGCCCGGCCGGGTGCGATGTCCCTCGATGAGGTTCGAGTAATAGCTGTTCATCGAGCGGACGAGTTCGGCCATGCCCCGGCGGGTGATGGGATGCAGCCCGCCGCGCAATCGTTCGGCCCGGCGGATGATTTCCAGGCCCAAGTGGACCAGGTGCCCGTCCCGATCTTCGGGCAGGAGGGGCTCCATGTCGGAGGGGTGATCGTAGAGGCGTTTACTCATCGCAAATTGCCGATCAATTTGCCGATTATTGAGCGTAAGTAAAGGCTTGTTAAACCTGCGTATTTGGCTTTTTGAGTCGCGATAGAGGGCTCGATTTTGCCGATCTTTCTGCTGATCGAGCCGTCTTGGATACGGCGGGTTCGGGGTCGGCGGAAACAGCCGTTTCGTTCGGGATCGTGCTCGGGTAAATTGCCTGCGGTGAAGACGGTTCTCATTCAGGAGTTGCGGATGAAGCGGCCCGTTGGGTGCGCGGCACGGTCGAGAGCATGGCGATCACCGATCTGGGCCGGCCATGACGGGCTCGATCCGAGCGGCTCCAGACAATTATTCGCCAGAATCTCACCCGGCAGCACGGCTGCTTGCCATGATTCGATTGCGGGGCGCGTTGCCTTGAATTATTAACTCCTGCATGAACGAACCGGTCACCCCAGCCCCGCCGCCGGGCGCGGCCGAGAAGCTGGCCTTGGCGCAACGGGCCTTCCGGGAGTTTCATGCTCGCTGCTTTTGGTTCATGCGGCCCGACGCCGAGATCGTTCTGGAGGAAGTGCCGTATCTCTGCGAACGGTTGCGCGCGGACGGCGGGCGGCGCGGGTTCCAAATCGCCGCCGAACTATGCCGCTAGGCGCTTTCGAGGCGGAGGTTCTCCGGCTGCTCGCGGCCCAACGCCATCCCGAGAGCTATGTCGCCGGGGCGACGATCTTTTTGCGCCGGGCCGATTCTCAGCGGCAGTCGCAAGACATCGACCTATTTCACGACACCGTTTCCAGCCTGCAGCAGGCGGCGGCGCACGATGCCGTTCTACTCCAACAGCACGGCTATGCGCTCGAATGGGTCGAAACCCAGGAAACCTTGCGGCGAGCCACTGTTTCCAAGGCCGGCCGGGCGACCAAGGTGGACTGGGCCTATGATTCCGCGTTCCGCTTTTTTCCCGTGCAGCCGGACGCCGAATTCGGCTTCGCGCTGCATCCGCTCGATGGCGCCACCAACAAGGTCCTGGCCCTGGCCGGGCGCGGCGAACTCCGCGACTATCTCGACGTTCTATTCCTCCACCGGAACGTCCTCAGTTTGGGCGCGCTGGCCTGGGCGGCCTGCGGCAAGGACGCTGGTTTCACCCCGCAATTCTTGCTCGAGGAATCGCAGCGCCTCGCCCATTATCCCGAAATCCGTTTGAACACACTGCTCCTGGCGGAACCCATCGATTTAGTGGCGTGCAAACGCCAATGGCTCGGGGCGATCGCCGCCGCCCACGCCCTGTTCTTGCAACTCCCCCCGGAAGAAATCGGCTGCCTTTACCTGGACGCCGCAGGCCAGGCCGTGACACCCGATCCGACCGCGCCGGGATTTGCGTTGCTCCACCGCCACTTCGGCAGCCTGGGTGGCGCTACGCCAGTCCTTGCTCCGCGGTAAGCGCCGGCGGAGATTTTCGGGCAAGCTCCAGGATCATTGGCTCGGCTCCCATCGAAACCGGCCCAATCATTTCGTCGTGGGTTCCCTCCCCCTGCCACAGGTGAGCTCCGTCCCGACTGGGATGATGGATTGGATCTGATCGTGCTCTGCTGGCAAAAGCGAACGTAGCGCCTCGCCGTCAATCCGCCGGGATGCGCTGGCCCGGCTCGGCCGAAGCGCGGCCCTCGACAGGGTGGGGGTGGTTCGGTACCTTGCGGCCTTCGAACCGATGTCGAGCGTCGTCCAATTGCTGCGCGAGTTGATCGCGCTGCCCAGCGTGAATCTGGCTTTCCAGCCGGACGTGCCGGAATGGACCGGCGAGGCGCGGGTGGCGGACTGTTTGCAGGCTCACGCGGAGAAAGCCGGATTGGCGTGCGCGTGGCAGGAGGTGTTGCCGGGGCGGCGAAATCTGATCGTGACGCTCCCGGCCAGAGATCGAGCCCGTGGGCGGGTGATTTTCGCCCCGCACCTGGACACCGTCGGCGTGGAATCGGCGAAGCAACTGAAGCCGGCCCTCAAGCAAGGCCGGCTGCACGGACGTGGCGCGTGCGACACGAAGGGGAGTGTGGCGGCCATGTTCTCGGCCGTGCTGGAGATCGCGCGCTCGGATGCGCGCCCGCGCCAGACGGAAGTGCTCTTCGTGGGTTTGGTGGATGAGGAGAACGCGCAGGCGGGGTCCCGCGCCTTTGCCCGGCGCAAGGTGAAGGCCGATCTCGCCATTGTGGGGGAGCCGACCGAGAACCGGCTGGTGACGGCGCATAAAGGGGATTTGTGGTTGAAGCTGCACACGCGCGGCCGGGCCGCCCACGGCGCCAAGCCCGAATTGGGAGACAATGCCGTGACCAAGGCCGCCCGCGCCGTGACGACTTTGGAAGGGGCTTACGCGCAGGAACTTCGCGCGCGGCCGCATCCCTTGCTCGGCCCGGCGACGATCAGCGTCGGGATGATTCGCGGCGGAGTGCAGGCGAACATCGTGCCGGATCATTGCGAGATCGTGATCGATCGGCGGACGATCCCAGGCGAGCGGGATGCCGCGGTGCGGCGGGAGATTGTGGCGCGGCTCCGGCGCGAAGGATGCGTGGTGGAGCTGGAGAGCACGAAGACGGGGATCTGTCCGCCGCTGGAGACCGACGTGGATCGGCCGCTGGTGAACCAATTGATGCGAAGCCTGGGTCAGCGCGGGCCGCTGGGTGTGGATTATTTTTGCGATGCGGCGATCCTGGCGGCAGGTGGAATTCCGAGTGTGGTCTTCGGCCCCGGCAACATCGCGCAGGCGCACACGCGGGACGAATGGGTGGCCGTGGCGTCGCTCGAGGAGGCCACGCGGTTGCTGGCGGGATTTTTGCGCGAACTTCCTTGATGCGCATCGCGTTCCTGAGCCACGAGCCTTTCTACCCTCCGAGCGGCGGCGGCTCCGCGGAGGCGGTGTATCTCGTCGAGGAGATGGTGCGGCGCGGGCACGAGCTTCATCTCTTTTGCCCGAAGATCGCAGATCAGGCGGAGGTGGAGCGGCGCTTCTCGGTGAAGGTGCATCCATTTACCCGTTGGGAAATGGGGCGGTACACGCCGCTGCGGAACTTCAAGTACCTGCTCTATCCGGCATTTTTGCAACGACTGGTGGAGGCGACGGCGCGCGAACTTCGTTTCGACCTCCTCTTCTCGCAACACGCCGTCGCGGCCGTCACGGCTGGGCGCTTGAAGCGGAAGTGGGGCGTGCCGACGGTGATGAACTTTCTGGATTACCTCACCGCGTTCATGGAGACGTGGCCGCCGTGGCTCGCGCCGCCTCCGGCGCTGGCGGTGTTGAAGCGTTTCGAACTGTCGCTGCCCCGGCGCTACGGGGTGGATGCCGTGTTGACCGTGTCCGATACCCTGGCGGATTACTTCGCCGGAGCCGGGCGCTTCCCCCGCGAACGCATCCTGCCCATTTATTATGGTTACGACGCGCAACTCTTTCCATTCCGGGGCGACCGCACCGAGATGGGCCAGCCGCCGGTGGTGGTGATGCACGGCTCGCTGGATCATCATCATCTCGGCCCGATCGCGGTGGAGGCGGTGCGCCGGGTGTCGGCCGCGCGGCCGGAAGTGATCTTCCGCTTTGTCGGGCACGCCACCGGCGCGCTCCAGTCGTTCCTGGCCCGGGCCAAGGCCGCGGCACCCGGCGCCAGGCTCGAATCGACCGGCTTTGTCCCGTACACGCAGGTGGCCGGGCATCTGGCCGAAGCGGATTTGGGAATCGTGCCGTATGAAGAATCCACCGGCACGCATTGCGCGTTCGTCGCCAAGATCGTCGAGTACCTCGGCGTCGGGCTGCCCGTCGTGAGCACCTCCGTCAATAGCGCCTACCGCTACTTCCGCAACGAACCCACGGTGCGTTTCGCCGGATTCGACGGCGCGCGCTTCGCGGAGGCCATTCTCGAAACGCTTCGCGAAGCTCCGGCCGCCCGGATCGCGCCGGCGCGCGCGGCCAGCGAACGGGTGCAACGCGAGCTGGATTGGCGCGCGCTCTGCCGCCGGGCCGTCGACTTCACCGAAACCCGCGCCCGCACGGCCGCCTGCTAATGGACGACTCGAAGAAAGCCTTTTTCCGGCAGAGCGGCTGGCTGGCGCTGGCGAACACGCTCGCCGGCGTGTTTCTCATGGCGGTCTACGCGCTGGTTTCGCCGTGGCTGTCGGGAACCGAGATCGGCATTTACGCCTCGATCCTCCGCTTCTTCGCCATCCTCTCGATTCCCGTGGTGGGCTTGCAGGTGGTCATGTCGCAAGACGCCGCGAGCGCCGTGACCGACGCGCAGCGGGCGCAGCTCGGCCGCACCGTGCGCTCGGTGCTGAAAGGGATCTTCGTGGCGTGGCTCGGCCTGGCCCTGCTCTGCGCGCTGTTCCAGGAGCCGATGGTGGCCGCGCTGCAATTGACCCACCCGGCGCAACCGTGGCTGGCCGTGCTGCTCGTCCTGGCGGCGCTGCTGCTGCCCGCCATGCAAGGGCTGTTGCAGGGACTGCAACGTTTCGGGTGGCTCGGGCTCTCGAGCATCGGGAACGGCGTGGGACGATTTGTGGCGATCTTCATTTGCGTCGTCCTGCTCCGCGGACAGGCGACGGCGGCGCTGGTGGGCGCCTTGATCGGGCTGGGCGCCGCGGTGCTGGCCGGGATGATCGGCGCGCGCGATATTTTTCGAACGGCGGCCGGGCGGTTCGAATGGGCGTTCTGGTTCAAGCGCGCGCTGCCGCTGACCCTCGCCTTCGGCTCGCCGCTGTTCCTGATGAACGCCGATCTGCTCTTTGTGCAAACCCACTTCCCGGCCGACAGCGCGAAGCTCTATGCCGCCGCCGGCGTGATCGGCGTCGGCTTGGTGACCTTCACCGCGCCGCTCGCGGCCGTCATGTTTCCCAAGCTGGTGCGCAGCTTTGCCCAGGCGCGCGCCTCGGATTCCCTCGGCATCGCGCTCATCGGCGCGGCGGCGCTCGCGGGAGCGGGGGCGCTGCTCTGCACCTTCTGGCCCGAGCTGCCGCTGCGCATCATGTTCGTGCAAAAGCCGGAAATGCTCGCGGCGGCTCCGCTGCTGCCGTGGTTCATGTGGGGCTTCGCGCCGATCACCGTGGCGAACGTCCTGATCGCCAACCTGATCGCGCAGCGCGTTTACAGCGTAGCTCCGTGGCTCGGCCTCGTCGCTCTGGCCGACGGCGTGGCGCTGTATCTCTACGTGCGATCGGCGGGCGCGGTGGAGCCGATCGCCGCCTTCACGCGCATCGTCCAGATCGTGGCCGGATTCAGCCTCCTGCTCCTCCTGATCGCCAGCATCTTCACCCTGCGCCTGCGTCGAGCAGCGCGCGTGTCGATCCAACCAGTTGAATCAAATTGAGAACTGGAACGATCTGGCTACGCCATGCGGAATAAAGAATCGAGGCCGCTCTGGGTTGTGAAAGCGCAAGCGGAAGAATTCAGCGGGAGCGGTTAGTTTCCGAGGTATCAGGATTGCTCCAGTGCCCAGAGCGTACAGAAGCCAGTTTGCAAGACCGGGGTAGCATAGGACTAAACGATGGCAATACTATGTTCGCAGTCTGCGAAGGCGGAAGAATCGGGCCTCGCTGGCCGCCTCGACGGTGACGATTCGGAATGGCCCAGCCAGTTCCGGCGTGATTTCCACGGAATTCCAAACCCGACCACCGAGGTCATCCGAGTATTCGAGTTGCTGGGGCCCGGAACCCGTTTCCGACCAGAACAGGCGAATCCGTCCGGCCTGCGCCGACATGCTCAGCCGGGGCCGTTGTTCGCTGTTCATGTAGTTGGCGACCGCGACGCGGCCATGCAAACTGAAATCACCCCCGGTCAAGAGTGCCAGGCCCCCCGCGCCAGCCGGATCGCTCGCGACGGAAACTCCTTCGCCTTCACTTACGGGCGGGACAAGCGCTTTTTCTTCGACGCGCATTCGGAAATCCCCGCCTGCGGACGTTTGCCCTGGAGTTTTGAAAAGCAAACTTCCGAAAAGCGCTGCGATAGCGAACCAGAGCGGACACCCCAAGACATGAACGCGCCGGTTCCCTCCCGCAGGCTGCCTCCTGCCGCTGCGCTTCGGCTCCCCGGCGCATCGCCCGCAACGGGGACCGGGGCTTGTTGCCATCATGGACGTCTTATTCCGCAGCATAATCCCTATTCGTGAAGAAGGTCCACGCGGATGCCTAACAGGTTGATGGTCGAGGTGGCGGCATCGAACCGAATGGTCATCTTATAGTGAAGGAATCCGTTCGCCCCCAGCGTCGCTGGCCCCCCAGCCGGCTGCGTCTCGCGCACGGACCATTGGCCGGTGGTGTTCTCCGGCGTCGAGCGAACCGAGATGTTTTCATAAATCAACAACCGATTCTGCAAAGCCAAATCCGGCTGATCTAAAAGCGTTTGGGTCAATCGGGTTAATATAATGTCCGAGTCGCCCAAGGTTCGGAAGTAATACCTCACGGCCGCCAGTTTGACGGGCTGACCGTACAAAAGCCCGGGGACGGTAATCGGCAGTGCGAAAGAAGCCACCCGAAATTCGGGGTAGAGAGGATTCGGCCTAAGAGTAATCCCCCCCGTTTCGTAGTCCTGATAGGAGAGTTTGTAATCGGCGCCATCGCTCGTTTGGGCTAAAAAAAGTTGGGTTGCCGGAACGAAGAACGAGCTTGCCGCCGTGCTTTGAATGATGCCGGATCCTTCGGCGCGCAGTGCAACCCCTTTGGTGCTGTGCGCCCGAACTCCAACACCCTCGACCGATTTTCCCGCTACGCCCGCGCCCCCGCCCAGGTGATTTCCGGTGACACCCGTTCCCGCACTCCCGGTTGAATTGACTAATCCGAGCACGGCGCTGGGATCATTCGTTCGGGATTCGGCCTCCAGGTTCGAGAGTTCGCCGGTGATGGCGCTGAGCGCCCCGACAAGGGATTCGTTTACCACCGTCAGGCCGTGTGGCGCACTCCCGGCCCACCGCGCCCCGAAGTGGCCGTGATTGGCCCGCGCGACAGTGTCGGCCGCGCCGGTTTCCGGGAAGGCGAGGGCGAACTGGTTGCCCGTCAGGATGAGCCCGGCCCCGGCTTCATAGACCCCTTCGTTATCGATCCCATCGGCAAAACCGGCGGGAATGCCCGTCAATCCGCTCCAGTGGATCGGGTCTAGCGGCCCGGCCGTGCCGGTCGCCGAGACCGTGATCTTTTGCTCGGACTTCGTTACACGAATCCCATCCCCAGCCACCACTTCGATTTCATCCTTCAATCCGTTGACACTTTTCACCAATTCGCCGGGCGCGACAGAGTTCGCAGTTATCGAGAAGGGATTCACTCGATCCGCTTGCCGGGCCTGCAGAGCGATCGGCACGGCATGAATTCGCTGCCGGGGCGTTAGTGTGGTGTAAGCGCCCGGCGCAGCCGGATTGGAAGGCCGGACGGCGATTTCCAGCCAGCGGGCATTCCACGCGAAGGCACCTTGCCGAAAATTGAGCGTGGCGGCGAACGATCCATCGCGCACATCGATGCCAAGAATTTCCAACACCTCGATTTCATCGCCTGGAGTGGCGCTTTCCGCCGCATGCAGGCCGAAACGGACATCGAAAAATCCGCTGGCGGGCGCGCCCCGGAACGTCAGCTCACCCCGGTACTGGAAAGCCGTTTCGTCTGCGGATTGGGCCACCGGAGCGAATAACAGGACTACCCACAGGCGCGCCAGAGCGAACCGCAGGCAAATGGTTCGAAACACAGGGGGTATCTTCTTAGCGCCGACGGAGATCATTCTTCAATCTTCTTCTTGTGAGTAACCCGGTGTCAAGTAGAAGAGGTCTTAGGCCCGGGCTCCGGGAAAGGTTTCAGATGGCTTCCTCCTGCATGAGCTTTCGGACGTGATCGATGGTCACCACTTCGCCGGGCCGCGCGGGAAAGACGGGAACACCGGGCCGGGCGACGGGGAGAGCGGCGGGAGAAGTTGCCGGGTGCAGGCCAGCGCGGGCGAGGCGGGAGACCACTTTGCCGGTGGTGCTTCGTTCGCGAGCGGCGATTTCGCGGGCGGCTTGCAGAATATCGTCATCCAGATCGAGCGTGGTTCTCATGCATCTGATGCTAACGCATCCAGCGGGGTGATTGAATATTCAACCGGCGAGGGTGAAGGGTTTCCCGACGATCAGGTTTTCGGAACTGGCCGACAGAGCGGCCGGAGAAGCTCGGAAAGGGGGTCCTGATCGGTTTGGGAGAAGCCGAGGTGGGAGTGGCGGCGCCAGCCTTCGGCGTGATGGATGGGAGTGGAAGCTCGGGCGGGCAGGGCGAGGCGGGCGACCTGGGTGGACATTTCGTCGCAGACGAGGAGGTAGGAATCCATGCCTTGGGAGGTGTCGAGCCATTCTTTTTGGCTGCGATGGGCGGCGAGGGCGGCGCGTTTTTGGGCGTGGACTTGAGTGGTATCGACGATGAAGTCGGGAATGACGGGGCGACGGAGGCCATCGCGGAGGCCGTGGGGCATGGCGTGGTAGAGGGCGATATCCCCGACGGCGGCGGGGCGCTTGGGGATGGTGCGGAAATTGGGCATGCCTTTGGCGAAGGCCGCGGTGACGGCGAGGCGGCAGGCATTGGTGTGATCCTCCATGTAGTCCTCGGGCGAGGGCACAAGCAGAATGGAGGGATTGACCTCGCGAATGACGGCGGCCAGGCGGCGGAGGAGCTTGAGATCGTAGAGGATTTCGAGATCGTCCGCGATGCTCGGGTGATGGGTCGCGCCGAGGAGCTTGGCGGCGGCGATGGATTCGCGGCGGCGCACGCGGCGGGTTTCGGCGGGGCTCATGGTGGCGCTGCCGCAATTGCCGCTGGAGAGGTTCATGTAGTGCAGCTCGAAGCCGCGCTGGCCGAGGAGCAGCAGCGTGCCGGCCATGACGAACTCGATATCGTCCGGGTGGGCGGCGACGGCCATCGCCCGGGGCGCGGATGACGTGGTGCGCCGCGGCATGGGCTAGAGACGGACAGGCTGGCCGGTGCGGGCGGATTCGTCGGCGGCGAAGATGACTTCGTGAGAACGGGCGGCGTCCTTGAAGCTGGTGAGCGGCATGTCCTGATGGCGGTCGAGCGCTTCGAAGAAGGCCTGGAATTGGGTTTGATAGGGGTGATCGGAGACGTCGCCGGAATCGAGCAGCTTCATGGAGAGGGCGCTCCAATGGGCTTTGTTCAGGCCGGCGAGTTTGGTGGAGTGGAATTTGTTATCGAGCAGGCTGCCCTCGCTGCCGACGAGGTGGACGTGGAAATAGTAAGGCTGGAGGCAATCGATCACGGAGGCGACCTTGCCGACCCGGCCATCGGCGAATTTCAGAATGGTGACGCTGCTGGTGGGGTATTCGTACTTGGCGAAATCGGCATTCGCGGAACCGGTGGAATAGCTGGCAACGCTCTCGACATCGCGGCCCAGGCAAAGGAGGAGGGCATCGAGCGCGTGGCAGCCGGCGGAAAGGAGACTGCTGCCGCCGGCCTCCTTGCGGGTATTCCAGCGGAACTGGCCATACCACGGGCCGATGCCGTGGAAGTAATCGACCTCGCCGTAATGGATTTTGCCGAGGAGACCCTGGTCTATGACCGCCTTCGTGGCGAGGAACTGGCTGGAGTAGCGGCACTCGAAGCAAACGCAGGTTTTGACACCGGCTTCGGCGATGGCTTTTTCCATGGCGCGCAGGTCGGCAAGGTTCAGCGCCAACGGTTTCTCGATGATAAGATGCTTGCCCGCGCGGGCGCATTCGATGACCTGTTGCGCGTGATCCTGCGGAAAGCTGCAAACGGAGACCACGTCCACGCCGCCATCGCGGAGCAGGTCGGTGACACTTTGGAAAGAGCGAATGGTTCCGCCGTGGCGGGTGGAAAGCTCGGCGTCGTTGAGCGGGCGAGACGAGGAGACGGCGACGACTTCGGCGCGGCCCGTGGCATTGATGGCGGCGATGTGCGCGCCCGCGACCCAGCCGTAACCGATGATTCCGACGCGATATTTCTTCATAATCTGTTCGGTAGTCCTAGCACGGGATGGGTCTGGGCTGGCAAGCCTTTTGCCAGAAGCGGCGAGCTTGTCCCGGATGGGCGGACCGCGTCGGGGTTCATCGTGTAAAAGGGAGGGGGAGCCCCCCTGGGAATGGGTTTTTACGCAAGTCATTGAATCAGAGGCGGTTGCGTAAAAACAGGGTGTGTAAACAGCGTGTAAATTGTGTGTAAATAGCGTGTAAATTGTGTGTAAATCTGTGTAAATGTGTGTGTAAATGTGTGTAAGGGGTGGGTTCCTCGCTGTGTTCAGTTGGCCTCGAAGACGCACATCTTCCCGCTGAGCTTGAAGCCCTAAACAAGGTCGCCGCCCACCAGGAACCGGCCCGGAGACTCAGGAAGACCAGCGAGGTCGCCGGCACTCGCAACGAAGGCGGAGCCCCCAATCAAACCCGTACGCGAAAACGGCGGCAACCGGGAGGGTTGCCGCCGCGTCGTGTTGGGGTGGCCCGGGTTAGTCCCTGGCGCTGCGAGTGACCGTCACCCGGATGGGCTCGGAAGTGGTGCTGACCTCGAACTTATCGGTCGCTTTGGCACGGAAGAGATAATCTCCCGGGCCGAGCCGCCGGAGGTCGAAGGTGTAGGGGGGGCTGGTCTTCGTGCCGAGATAATGCCGGCCGCTCCAGAGGCTGACGGCGCGAATGCCGTCGTCGTCGGACGCCTCGGCTTCGATCGCGAAGCTGGCGGGGGAAGGCAGCGTGGTGCCGTCCTTCGGGGCGATGATCTTCACGACCGGAGCGGTGTTCGAAACGGTGATGGCCACGCCTTCGGAAGAGGCGGACTCGCCGTAAGAATCGATGGCGCGGGCGGTGAGCCAGTGGTTGCCGGGAGCGGCATTGCTCCAGACAATGCTGTACGGCGCCGTCTCCGCTTTGCCGAAGTAGCGGCCGTCGATGAAGAACAGGACGCTCTTGATCGAGTCGTTGGGATCGGAAGCGTCGGCTTTGATCGTCACATCCGCCGGATGCGCGATCACGGCCTTGGCGGCCGGCTCGGTGATGGCCACCTTCGGCTCCCCGTTGCGCACCGCGATGCGAACGCGCTCCGAAGTGGAGGCGCCGCCGCCGACCTCGGTCATTTTGGCGCGAAGCTGATATTCACCCGGCGGCACCGCTTGCCACAGGAACGAGAAGGGCGAAGCCGAGACCGTCCCGAGCAATCGTTCGCCGGAGTAGAAGGAGATCGACTCCACCTTCGCATCCGGCTGGAGAGGTTCCGCGGTCAACGTGATGTCGGCCGGCGCCTTGAAGGATTCGCCGGAGGCCGGAGCGACGAGCTTGACGCCGCCGCCGGCGGGAGGATTCGTCGCCATGATCTGAACCGTGGCCGAGAGGGTCGACTTGCCGAAGCTGTCCTCGACGCGGGCGAAGAGCGCGTGCGCGCCGGGCGGCACGTTCTCCCAGACGATCGAGTACGGAGCGGTATCGTCCGAACCGAGCGGGCGGTCGTTGGCGAAGAAGCTGACGCTCTTGACCGAATCGTTCGGGTCGCTGGCGTTGGCCGAAATGGTCAGGTCGGTCCGGGCCATGATGGAAGCCTCGTTGGCCGGGCTGGTGATTTCGATGACAGGGGCCTGGTTCTCATAAGTATTGGCCCGAATGACCACGCTGGCCTTGGCGGGCCGCTTCACGCGGTAAGCCTCGTCCTCCGGCAAGCTGAGGGTGACCCACTTGCCGAGAGCGCCCGGCCCGGTGCCGAGGGGCTGCACGAGCAGGCCCATCGAATGGACGCCCGCCGGCAGCTTCACGCTCGACGGGAGTTCGGCATAGTCCACGCCGTTGGCGGCGGTCCCGCCGATGGAAAGTTTCACGACCAGTTCGCCTTCGGCGTCGTCGCGAGATATGACAAACGCCCCGGAACTGAGGCCGTGAAACGCCGTGGGGTCGGGAGTGGTAATGGAGACGCGCGGACCTTTCGGCGCGTCGTCGTCCTCGTCCGCTCGCAGGAGCGGACTGAGCGCACAGACAGCGAGCGCGCACAACAGAGCAGTTCTTTTCATAGACAAGTTTTCAGTCGTCGCACGAATGCGAACGATGGAGGAAAAGCATGATTCGTTCCCCGGCGTGCTGGCGCGCGGAGGAAAAGCTGTCGCCGTTGGATGCGCGCAGGGCGCGAAAGGAGAAGCCGGCACGGTTCTCAAAGAGCGGGAGAGGTGTGCCCTCGAAACCGTTCAGGAGAGCCGCGTTACAATTCGTTCGGCAGAGGGAGGTCCAGATCGCGGCAGATGTTTCGCGCGGTAAAGCGCTTGATCTCGGTATGGCGGGGTATGGCGGAGCAAATCGCGCCGTTTCACACGAGCACGGTTTGCTCTTCGACTCCGGCCGGAGCGGAGGCCAGCGACAGCTCGCGGCGAATTTCGAGGCCTTCCTTGAGCGCCGAACGCAAGTTATCGACCAGTTCCCGGCGAGTCTCGCCTTGCGAGTTGATCCCGGGGATTTCCACAATGCAGCCGACCGGAGGCCAGTCAACCACACGGCAAGACCGTTTCCTTTTGATGCGTCCTCACGAAAGATCAGCGGCCGGGGATGTTCCCGCGCCGGCCGGCTTCGTCCGTGCGCTTCCGCCATTCGAGGACGCGGGCGAATTCTTCTGGCGAGGCGGCGGGGGGATCGTAGCGGGAGGCGTCGTACTCGAGATACACCTGGCGGTGCCAGGCGGGATCGAAGGACGGGTTCGGAATGTTCGATTGGGCTCCTGAGCCGACCCGCCAGCCATCGAGCGCGTTCGCCAGTTCGGAGGCGCGGCCGGGCTGGGCGGCGGCGAGGTCGCGGATTTCGGAGGGGTCTTCGGCGAGATTGAACAGTTCGCGGCGGTCCTCCTCGTAATGCACGATCAGTTTCCAGGGGCCGTCGCGCACGGCGCCGCCCGGCCGGCCGCCTTGATTGGTGTAATGGGGGAAATGCCAGAAAAAGCGGCGAGCCGCCGCAGGCTGGCCACGCAAGAGGGCCGCGAAACTTTGCCCGTCGAGTTCCCCGGCTGGGGGCAAGCCGGCCAGATCGAGCAGGGTCGGCAGCCAGTCGGTATTGACGACCGGCGCATCGATCACGGTCGGCGCAATTTGACCCGGCCAGCGCACGATCAGCGGAACACGCAGCCCACCCTCGTAGAGAAAGCCCTTGCCAGCGCGGAAGGGACGGTTGTGAGTAATTTTGCGATGGCCGGCTTCGGGGACGTGCAGACCGCCATTGTCGGACGTGAAAATAACGATCGTATTGGCGGCAAGGCCGAGGTCGTCGATTTTCCGAAGCAACCGGCCGACCGAATCGTCCAGCGTTTCGATCAAGGCGGCGTAAACGGGCTCGAAGGCGGCGCGGTGCTTTTCGATGAGATTCGTCCGGGCGGAGTAATTGATGTGAGGCGAATTATGCGGCAGGTAGAGGAAGAAGGGCCGGGCGCGATTCGCCTCGATGAAGGTTTCGGCGCGGGCCGTCAGGTCGTACTCGCCCTTGCCGCCTTCGGTTTCGCTGGGGCGGGTATTGGCCGCGCCGGGATGGTGGAGGTCGAAGCCTTGTTCGAGCGGCGAGGCATTCGTTCCGCCGAGATGCCACTTGCCGATGCAGGCCGTGGCGTAGCCGGCGGCTTTGAGATGTTCGGCGAGGGTCATTTCGGCCAGCGGCAGCCCGGGCTGGATTTTCGGATGCAGCAATTTCTGCGAGGTGGCGTCGTTGCGGCCCGGCAGGTAGGTGGTGAGATGCAGGCGGGCGGGCGACCGGCCACTGAGCAAGGCGGCGCGGGATGGCGTACAGATCGGCTGCGCGCAATAGGCGCTGGTGAAGCGGGCTCCCTGGGACGCGAGCCGGTCGAGGTGCGGCGTGACGTGATCCTGGCGGCCGTAACAATGGAGGTCGTTGATCCCAAGATCGTCGGCCAGGATCAGGACGACATTCGGGGGAGCGGCGACGACCAGGTTCGCACCGAGCAAGCCGCACGCCAGTAGGACACGCCAAAACAAGGACATGCCGCAGATTACCGCCCCGCTCCGGCCGCGCCAACCGGAAACCCGGCCGGGCGGTGTGATTAGAGCGCTCTAATTCTCACGGTCGTCTGGCCTCTCCCAAATCCTCGGCCAAAACCCCACAGGGCAAACGCATCTAAATGTCCCGTATTCTGTGTTTTTTGGGTAGAACAGGCGCCCTCGCCTGTTTCATTCGGGCGCCTCGCCCGAATCCTCGCTTCGAAAGAGCAAGTTTTCCGGGAATTCTAAATGCGTTTGCCCTGCAAAACCCCAAACCTCCTCTTGCGCATCCACCACCCCGGCGGCATGCTTACCCCATGATCGCGACCCCAAACTCGCGGTCGCCCGGATCGATTCCGAACAACAGGCGCGAACCCTTCGCC
>CAYZKY010000013.1:0-57274 GCA_964478815.1 uncultured Verrucomicrobiota bacterium | reverse complement strand
CAGGACCCCGACGTCATCATGGTCGGCGAAATCCGCGATCTCGAGACCGCCGAAATCGCCATCCGCGCCTCCCTCACCGGCCACTTGGTTTTCAGCACCCTCCACACCAACGACGCCCCCAGCGCCTTCACCCGCTTGATCGATATGGGCATCGAGCCCTTCCTCGTCGCCTCCTCCGTCGAGGCCGTCCTCGCCCAGCGCCTCGTCCGCACCATCTGCTCCAACTGCAAAATCGAGCAGAAGATCGAGAAGAGCTACCTCAGGAAGATCGGCTTTCCCGCGGACGAAATCGACACCGCCAAATTCTGGAAAGGCGCCGGCTGCGAATCCTGCCGCCAGCTCGGTTACAAGGGCCGCATGGGCATCTACGAATTGCTCCTCCTCAACGAAGCCCTCCGCCCCCTCATCCTCAGCCGCGCCGCCGCCTCCACCATCGCCCAGCGCGCCATGGAGGAAGGCATGCGCACCCTCCGCACCGACGGCTGGAACAAAGTCCGCGCCGGCCAGACCACCGTCGAGGAAGTCCTCCGCGTCACCCAGACCGAGGAGCACCTCAGCGCCCTCAACGAAGACGGCCAGAGTTAGCGCCCTTGCAGCCGGTCAACGCGTTCGAGTCGGCTGGGCGGTGGCTTTGTCCGGCAGGACGATTTGTTTGACGAGGGTGGCCGGGATGGCGGCGAGGTGCGGGTCGCGATGCACCAACGTGGCACTCCGCAGTTGGGCAGTCGCGGCGATCAAGGCGTCCGCGTTGGGCAAGCGATGCGGGACCATGAATCGCAGGGCCAGCGCGGCTTCGGCCGTTTCCCGGGTGGCGGGAACGGCTTCCGCTAGGAGATCCCGATATAGCAGCAGAATCTCTTCCGCTTCGGCGGGGTCCGAGACGATGGCCGGGATGTGAATATTGAATTCCAGCCAGGTGATCGCGCTGAGGGAGAGGTGGCGGGGATGCTCCTCGATCAACCGCTCCACGATTTCCCAGCCCGGCTCCGAAAGCGCATGGGCTAAAAGGGCCGAGGTATCGAAAACGTAGCCCGTTCGAGTCATACTCCTTCGTCGATGTCGTCCTGGACGCGCTCGCGAACGAGCCGGCCGATCGGGTCCTGGCCGGGCTTCTTCCATTTCCGCCCGATTGCCCGGATGCGCTCCAGCATCTGCCGGCGCGTCGGTTTGATCGTGATCACAATCTTGTTTGGCTGATCGCCCAACGCCCACTCCAACTGCGCCCCGGCGGTCAGGCCCAGTTTCTGGCTAATCTCCGCCGGCACAGTCACTTGATTCTTCCCGGTCAAGGTTGTCGTCATGGTCCTTGATATAAATCGATCAAGGGAAAACTACTGTCAAGGAAACCCAGGCGCAATCGGTAGGGTTGGCCCTCTTTTCTTCGCCACCGGTCGCCTGGTTCCGGGGCGGCCGCCTTCGTCCGTCCCGTTCGGGAGAAGCCGCCGAACCCGCCACACCACCCAGGCCAACACCATCCTCAAATCCTCCGCTCTCTTTTGTCCGGCGTGCCCTGCCGGGCTTGCCAATCTATTCGCCCACTGCGTCCTTGCCGAGAAACCGTTGCCTACCCCGATCCGGGCGCGCCCGCACTTGTTGGTTCCACGCCCAGGTTGTTCCTTCAGCCGCTTCGCCCCCTCGCTCGGAATTCCATGCCCCGCCTTCCACAAATTCCAGAAATTCCACACCAAAACCCCCGTAATTCCACATATTCCACACCCGCCCCGCCCCTATTCCACATTTCACACGGTGCGCCGTGCGACCAACACCGCTCAAAAACCCGCGCAATGCGAGTCCCTGCGAGATTCTGTCGGCCGCCGCCACGGAACTCCTCTCCACCCGGCCCACCCACCCCATCCAGTTCACCTGTTGCCCCCAATTTGCCCACTCTCCCCACCGGTCTTGCCACGTTGGCCAGTCGACATTCTGGGTGATCGACGTTCCCGGTTCCCGCGGCCCATCGTGCTTCACCACATTCGGCTTGCGGATTCTGGGGGCGGGGTTCTCATGGTCGGCATGCATCAATATGTCGAAGATGTGATCGACCTGCTCGATCCGGGTGCGAACGCGATTGCGAATCTTTCGGTGGAGGAGGCGCGGCGGCGGGTGTTGGATGGCACGCCGGAGGAGGTGGCGGAGATCGATGGTTCGTTCGCGCTGGTGGCCCGGCAGGGCAAGCGCGTCCGGCTGGCGCGGTCGCTGGATCGCCCGATGCGATACTTCCTGGCCAAGCGCCATGAGGGCCCGGCGCTGGTGGTGAGCGACCGGATCGACCGGATTCTGGAATGGCTGAAATCGAAGGGCTTCGAGAACCAGTTTCATCCGAGCTACACACGCATGGTTCCGGCGCACTATGTCATGGAGCTGCAGCTTATCGGCTGCCCGGACCCGGACCCCACCTACACGCGATATTTCACGCCGCAACGGGAACGGTTGCCCGCGGATCGCGAGGAGATCGGCAAGGCGTACATCGGGGCGCTGGCGGACGAAATCCAAAAATGGCTCCTCCGCATTCCAGCCGGCGAGCCGATCGGTGTCTGTTTTTCCGGGGGGATCGATAGCGGCGCGGTTTTCGTGACGACGTATCATCTCATGCGCAAATTGGGCATGAACCCGAGCCGCCTGAAGGCCTTTACGCTTTCGCTGGGCGATGGTCCCGATCTCGCCCAGGCCCGCGCTTTTCTGGATGCGCTCGATCTCGGCCTCTTTCTGGAACCGATCGAGGCGGAGGCGTCGACGCTCAATTTCAACGAGACGATCCGCGTGGTGGAGGATTACAAGCCGCTCGATGTCGAAAGCGCGTCGATGGCGCTGGCGCTCTGCCGCGGCATCCGGGCGCGGTATCCCGATTGGCGCTATCTGATCGATGGCGATGGCGGCGACGAAAATTTGAAGGATTACCCCATCGAGGAAAATCCGGAGCTGACCATCCGCAGCGTGGTTCACAATTTGATGCTCTACCAAGAAGGGTGGGGGGTGGGCCGCATCAAGCATTCGCTGACTTACTCCGGCGGCTTCAGCCGATCCTACACCCGCACTTATGCTCCGGCGCGGCATTTTGGATTCGATGGCTTCAGCCCTTTCACCCGCCCGGCGGTCATTCAAGTAGCGGAAGGAATCCCGTTCATCGAGATGACGCAATACGACGTGCCGACGCTCTACGGGATGAAGGGCGATATCGTCTCGCGCGGGGTTCGCTGGCTGACGGGGATGAACATGCCCGCGTTTCCGAAGCGCCGCTTCCAGCATGGCGCGATCGAACGCTCCCGCATGCGCGAACGCCTGCCGGATGCCGAGGCCGTGTATCGGAAAGCTTTTCTGGGACTCTACGCGTGAACCGAACCGTTGCCCCTTATCCCGCGGGGGTGGCGGACCGGAATCAGTGGATCGTCGAGCGCCGCCCGGCGCGGGACCAGTTGGACCCCGAGCGGCCTGGAGCGTTTTTCGTCGAGCCGGAGTTGAGCGCGGATGGGGTGGTGCGCGAGGTGGCCACGATCTTCCTCACGAATCGCGAGTGCCCCTGGAAATGCGTGATGTGCGATCTCTGGCAGCACACCATGGAAGTGGCGAGCCCGCCCGGCTCCATCGTACGGCAGATCAAACACGCCCTGGCGCAATTGCCGCATGTGCCCGTCCTGAAGCTCTATAATAGCGGCAGTTTTTTCGATCCGCGCGCCATCCCGAAAGCGGAGCTGCCCGACATCGCGATGCTCTGCGGGCGTTTCCAGGAGGTGATCGTCGAGTGCCATCCGGCCTTGGTCGGTCCGGGCACGGTCGAGTTCGCGCGCCAGCTTCGCGGCCGGTTGCAGGTGGCGCTCGGCCTCGAGACCGCGCATCCCGAAGCGCTCGAACGGATCAATAAGCGCATCACTGTCCAATCGTTCGAGGTGGCCGCCGGCTTCCTGCGCGTCAATGGTATTTCCGTGCGCACGTTCTTGCTGGTGCATCCGCCGTTCATCGAGGCTTCGGCGCAGAAGCGATGGCTGCAGCAGTCGATTCGCACCGCGTTCGACGCGGGCTCGAGCGTCGTGAGCCTGATTCCCACCCGCAATGGCAACGGGGCGATGGAGGATTTGCGCGCGCTGGGCTTGTTCGAAGGCCCGGCGCTGCGCGATGTCGAAGATGGTCTGGCCTTCGGCATCGGCCTTAATCAGGGCCGGGTCTTCGGCGATACTTGGGATTTGAGCCGTTTTGCCCGATGTCCCACTTGCGCCCAGGCCCGCGTGGCGCGCGTCCGGCGGATGAATCTCGAGCAGAAGCTCCTGCCTCGTTTGGAATGTTCGGAATGTCATGGCGCGTGACGTGGGCCATTTCGATTTCGTAGTGATCGGCGCGGGTTTCGGCGGCTCCATCGCGAGCATGGTGCTGCGGCAGCTGGGCTATTCCGTGCTGATGGTCGAGAAAGGCCGGCATCCGCGGTTCGCGATCGGGGAGTCTTCGACCCCCTTCGGCAATCTGTTGCTGGAGCGAATCTCGGAGGAGTTTCGGCTGCCCGAATTGCGGCCCTTCTGCGAGTGGGAATCGTGGCAGGCGGCGCATCCCGAGATCGCGGCCGGGCTCAAGCGCGGCTTCACCTTTTACCATCACGAGCCGCACCGGCGACTCGACCTCAGCGATCCGAAGCGCCAGCTTTTGGTCGCCGCCAGTCCGAACGACCGGGTGGCCGACACGCATTGGTATCGCCCCGATTTCGACCACTTCATGGTGCGAGCCGCCCAAGCCCGCGGCGCCGAGTATCTGGATGAGTTCCAGTTGGATCGCATCGGGGAGGGCCGGCCTTGGACCATCGAGGGGCGACGCCAAGGGGAATCGGTGCGAGCGCAGGCTACGTTTCTGATCGATGCCTCCGGCGGGCAAAGCCCGCTCGCGTCGTGGCTGGGTCTGGATTCGCCCGGATTCAAGAGCTTTCCCAATACCCGTGGGGTTTACGCGCACTTCGAGGGACTGGCTCGAGTCGATGCGCTCGATCCGGCGTCTCGGCACGATCGCACTCCGTATCCGCCGGACGATGCGGCATTGCATCACGTTTTTCCCGGCGGTTGGGTGTGGGTGCTCCGTTTCAATAACGGGATTACCAGCGCCGGTGTCGCATTCACCCCCGATAGTGGTCTGGCAGGCGCATTCAAGGAGCAAGTCTGGGAACAATTGCTCCAGCTTATTCCGTTGCTGGCCGAACAGCTTCGTCCTGCGCGAATGGTCACCCCGCTCTTCGATGCGCCCCGGCTCTCCTTCCGCCGCGCGCGGGCGGTCGGGCTAGGCTGGGCGCTGCTCCCTTCCGCCAGCGGCTTTATCGACCCCCTGCTTTCGACTGGTTTCGCCCTCACGCTGTTTGGAATCCTGCGTCTCGGTCGTATTTTCGCGAAAACACCGCCCGATGAGGCGGATGGCGATGTGCTGGCGGAGTATGAGCGCGCGACTTTCCGGGAACTCGACACCGCAGCCGAACTCGTGGCGGCGCTGTATGCTTCGATGGCCCACCCAGAGCGGTTCAACAGCCTGACGCTGGCTTACTTCGCGGCGGTGAGCTACACCGAGACGGTTTGGCGGTTGGGCAAACCGCATCTGGCGGGCTCATTCCTGCTCTCGGATCGACCGGAGTTTAGCCGCGTCCTGAGCGGCCTGTGCGCCGCCGCGCGGGCTGGGCATCTGGAGCGGGACGAGGTGCTGCGAGCGATTGCGCCGTTCGATGTCATCGGGCTGGGAGATCTGTCCCGCTGGCCGTGGTATCCGGTCCGGCCGCAGGATTGGATCGAGGCGGCCGCGAAATTGGAGTCGACCGTCGAGGAGATCGAACGCTTGCTCGCCAAACTCGCGGCATCCGGGGCCTCGGCGTGAAGCCGGGTGCGCCGAGCGTCATGTAACGCCGAGTCGCTCCGACGCCGCCAGACCGCGCAAGTTCTTCAACAGGGATTGGGAGCGATCCACCAGGAAGAGATCGTAACCGCAGGCGAGGATCGTCCAGACCACGATCAACGCCTTGATCTCGCGTTCCGACACCCCCCCGCCTTGCGTCATGATGGCGAGAACGCTCAAGCCGAAGAAGCAGAGGGGCGGCAGCATCACTTCGGCCCAGGTGCGCAGGACGGTTTGCGGATAATTCCTGCCCTGGAGGGCATGAACCATGCCCCGCCAGGCCAGGGCGTAGGAGTCCAGGAACAACACGGCCAGGCTGCACGGCAGCAGGATGGCCATTTCGCGCATGAACGTCCCGTGGGACATCCAGGCGAGATTGAGCAGGACCAATCCGGCGATGGCCGGGCCCCAGAAATGCCGGAGAACCTGGAGCTGGCCTTGCACCAGGAGGATCGGCGGCAGCGGGGTGGTGAGGAGGAGTTCGAGCGCGCCGCTGCGGCGGTCGCCGTTGAGTTGCCGGCAAGCCTCCGCCGCCAGGAGCAACCGATACAAGGAGTGCAGGCCGTAGGAGCTGAACATCACCAAGGCCATGTGGGGATTCAAATTCTGCTCGAAGACGATCCGGCCGAGGATGCCGAGCACCAAGGCGACAGCCGTGAGGGCCAGGGCGGCGGGGCGACAGCGTTCTCCGCGAGTGAGCAGCCAGAGGATCGGGTTGTGGTTGTGCCTGAACCAGCGGCGCGGGCGGAGGCTCAGGCTCGACGCCTCGCCCCGTTTCCGGCGGGTGCTTTCGCCGGGGTCGGCGAAGTTTCGGTGCAGGCGCCAAGCCGCGCTGGTCAGCAACACAAGTGTGAGCACGCTGACCACTCCGACGGAGTTCAGGAATTCCAGGGTGAATCCTCGTTTCGCGACGTAAGAAAGATAGGCCGGGGAGGGCCAGAGGATCCATGCGGGTGGCGGGTAGGTTAGGCCGATCCGGTCGAGGCCACGCCAGAGTTCCCAGAGCGCGGGCGGGAGGAGGGTCATGACGAGCAGCAGGACAACGGTGGTCGCCAGCACGTTCTTTTCCCCGAGGCCGCCGCTGGAAACCCAGAGCCCGGCCGCCAGCGAAATGAAGGTGGTGCCGACCAGGGCAAGGGAAACCGCCCAGATCTGACCGGCAGTGACGCCGCCGAGCAGGAGGCACATCGAGAGGACGGGCAGCGCGGCGACGAGGTTGTAGACCGGGGCGAGGGAGCGCGAAGCCATCTTGCCGAGGACGACGCCGAGGCCGCTCAGGTTGGTGAGGAAGAGGAGCGGGAGGGTGCCGTTGCGGCGCTCTTCGCTCAGGCAATCGCTGGTGTATCGAACGCCGGCAACCGCACAACTCATGAAAAGCAGGAGCGACAGAATGGTGAAGAGTTCCTGCCCGAGCCGCCGGGGCGGCAGGTTCGAGAACGCGAGGAGGAAGGCAAACACGATCAACGCCACGCCGGCGAAGGCCACCCGCTCCCAGGCCGTTCCTTTGCGGCGGGCGGTCACCAGCAACTCTCGCTCGACCACGGGCAGCCAGTTCATCGCTCCTTGGACATCGCCCCCAGCGGGCCGTTCGGACGAAATGGCGGAATCCGTGGCCCATCCAAGGAACTATCAGGGCGGCGGTTCGGCGCGAAGGATCACGCGGCGGTAGGCGGCGAGGGGCGGATCGCCGGAGTCGCGGACGGTGAGGATGACATGCAGGGTTTGGCCGGCCGCATCGTCCGGGATGCGGAGTTGCACCTTCGGCCGCTGGGGCTCGGCGATGGTGACGGGGCGGGGGTAGGTGCCGGCTTCGGGGTAGACCTGCCAATCGAAGGAAAGGGCGTGGCCATCGGGGTCGGAAGAGGGGCTGGCATCGAGCGGGACGGCGGTGCCGGGACGGGCGGAGACACGCAGAATCTGTTTCGACCGGTCGCCATTGAGGATGGCGGTCGGGGGATGGTTGGCCTCGGCGAACGGTTTGACGCACCAGTCGAGGCGGGCGCGGAAATCGTTTTGGAGGTCGGCGGCCCAGCGGAGGAGGGTGTTGTCGCGGTTGATGGAGCCTTGCCAGGCGTCGCGGCGGTTGGCCCAGAACCATCCGGGCGGGGATTGGCGAGGTTCATCGCGGGGGCCGAAGCGGCCGGCCCAGCTTCCCCAGCCCGGTTCGAGGGGCTCGTTCATGCCGGTGGGGATCAGATGGATGAAGTAGGGGCTGTCCCCCTCCTTCTGCCGGATGTTGGTATTCGTGGGGTAAAGGGCGCCGAGGGGGCCGTGGCCGGTGAGGACATCGCGCTGAAGATCGAAGCCGCCGGCGGTGGCGGTGAGGGGGCCGAAGCGGTGGTAGAAGTAGGCGCCTTCCAGGCGCGGGCGGGTGTGTTGGAGCCAGAAACGCCAGTGAGGTTCGATCTTCCCGGTGTGGTCGCCGAATTGGTCGTCGGAGCTGAGCAGAATCTTGTTCTTAAAGCGGGCGTAACCGTCCGGGCCGCGTTCGGCGAGGACGCGGTCGAGGGCGCGCTTCAGGTTGCTGGGGTCGCTGCCGTGGTCGGTGCCCCAATTTTGGAACCAGACGGGGCGGGGATCGTCGCGGTCGACGGCGGCGAGGATAAGGGCGACGGCTTCATCGGTGGCGGCGTAGCCGGGGACGGTGCGGGCCCAGAGTTGTTCCCGGGAGGGGAAGCCGGGGGCGTGCTCGCGGAGGCGGGGGAAGACTTCGCCATAGGCGGCGAGGTGCTGGCGGACGATGCCGAGGCCGGTGCGCTCGCGGTTCCGGTTCTCGCTGGGGCGGGCGGTGGGCCGGTTGGCGATGAGGCCTTCGATGTCCCATTCGTTGCTGTAGAGGAGGAAGCGGACGAGGGATTGTTCGTCGTCGGGATCGCCGCCGACATCGGTCTCGATGATGACGCGGAGCCGGGGCTCGGCGGCGGGGGCGGCCGGGGGCCCGGCGAGGGCGACGGCGGCGAGAAGCAGGGCGGGCCAACGGCGGGCGGCGCGGTTCATGGTTCGGGAGGTGCGGGTTTGAGGTGTATTATTGTAGACTCAAAGAGCGATGGTGCGCGGATTTGCGCCGGATAGCCATGAGAAAATTAGAGGGCAGGAAGGGGCATTACGGGCCTTTACGGGGGATTCAGAGGCTGAGAAAGAGCAGGGGAAGGCGGGTGCCGGGCATAGGTTAAATGTATAAAAAGCACTCTTTTTTGTGACTGGTGCGATTGTTTGGGAGGTCGGTGGGCAGGGGTGGCTGGGGCGGGGAAGGGGTGGGGTGGGTGGGCATGCAAGTGGGGTTCGTGAAGTATTTATGGAATGTAGACAGGGTGGGGCAGAGGGATTGGAGGGTCATCCGGAGTGGGCTGATCTCGCTAAATTCGCCGAGGCTTGCTACGAGTGGAGGGGCGTGACGAAAAAGCAAAAACTGGAACCGACTTGGATGGGGAAGGAGAACCGGCCTCGGCTGGAGCCGCGCATCCTGCTCGAAGACTCGGAGAAGTCGTATCACGCCCACCAGCGCGTCACAGACAACGACCTGTTCGATAACCGGCTCATCTTTGGCGACAATCTGCTCGCCCTAAAGGCGCTCGAACAGGAGTTCACCGGCAAGATCAAGTGCATCTACATCGACCCGCCTTACAACACCGGCAGCGCACCGAAGGTGGGGCAACTGGAATTGCTTTAACGACCGAAAAGGACCCAGCGACATGGCCAGAGAACCCGAGCACACGTCCGAGCTTATCTTCTACCAGACGGAGGACGGCCGGACGCGGCTGGAAGTCCGGCTGGTCAACGAGTCAGTCTGGCTTTCGCTGAACCAGATGGCCGACCTTTTCCAGCGCGATAAATCGGTTATCTCCAAACACATCAAGAACGTCTTCGAGGAGGGGGAATTGCCGCCGGGGCCAACTATGGCAAAATTTGCAACAGTTCAAAAGGAGGGGGAACGCGACGTCGCGCGGGAGATCGAGTTTTTCAATCTAGACGTCATTATTTCCGTCGGCTACCGGGTGAAGTCGCTGGCCGGCACGCAGTTCCGCATCTGGGCCACGCAGCGGCTGCGCGAATACATCGTGAAGGGTTTCACGCTGGATGACGAGCGGTTGAAGCAGGGCGGCGGCGCTTATTTCGAGGAGCTGCTGGCGCGCATCCGGGACATCCGGGCCTCGGAAAAGAATTTCTACCAGAAGATCCGGGACATCTACGCGACGGCCGCGGATTACGACGAGCGCGCGGAGATCACCCAGGACTTCTTCGCCATGGCACAGAACAAACTGCACTGGGCGATCCACGGGCACACGGCGGCGGAGTTGATCGCGGCGCGGGCCAACGCGACGAAGCCGAACATGGGCCTGACGGCATGGAGCGGCAGCAAGGTCCGCAAACAGGATGTCCACGTCGCGAAGAATTATCTCAATGAGGAGGAAGCGGGCCTGCTCAACCTGATCGTTACGCAATACCTGGACTTCGCGGAATTTCAGGCCCGGACCCGCAAGGTGATGTATATGCGCGACTGGGTGCGGAAGCTGGACGATTTCCTCCGGGTGAACGACCGGGAAATCCTCCAAGGCTTCGGGAAGGTATCCGCGCAACTGGCGAAGGAGAAGGCCGAGCGCGAGTACGAGAAATTCCAGGAACAGCAACGGAAGGTGGAAGACGCCCGGGCGGTGGAGGAACTCGCCGCCACGCTGAAAGCCTTGGAGAAGCAGGCGAAACCGGCCCCGACGGCGAAGCCAAAGAAAAAGTTTTGAAGCCCGAGGTCAACGCCATCGCGGGCCGGCTGAGCCTGCGCCCGCCGCAGCGCCGTGCGCGGGAGGGCAGGGCAGGGAAGTTCCCTGTTGGATCAAGATCGAGGGGGCATCCAAGGACGGGTCGGAACGGGAGGCTCGGCGGCGGGCCGGGACTGCTGTTCGGAGACGATCCGGATGACCACGAACAATGGGTCGCAATCATGGCGTGAAGTTGGCATGGGGTGGGTGGGCATGCCGCGCTTCTTGCTGGAAGTTTCGGCCCGCTCGTACCACGCCAGGCACCGGGTCACGGAGAATGACCTGTTCGATAACCGGCCATCTGTGGCGACAATCTGTTCGCCCTCAAAGCGCTCGAACAAAGTGCCGCCGTCCGCATCCTCAATACCCCGCGAGCCCTCTTCGCCCTTGCCCTCGCCGAAAACCAGGACCCCGAGACCGAAGCCGCCCGCCTCTTTCGCGACAAACTCACCGCCCTCTTTCCGCCGCGAGGTCAACGAATGCTACACCTGAGCATTCCTCGTGGGCGCAACTTGACCCAACCCCGTTTGGAGTGCAGCGGTTCGGGAGTTTTTCCGCATCAAGCCGCGTAAACGCCGAACTGCTATGAGGAGTGTCAAGCGTGCCGGGGGCCTTTCCCCTTTTTCTTTTCTTCAAAGCTCTTTCTGCGGGTTCCTTTCCGAGCGGGTTCGAGCGGTCAAACGTTTTCCTGGCTGGGGGCAAGGGCGAAGCCGTTGCTCATCCTGCTATCCGTGCCTGGCCCTGCGGGGACGGCACCTTTTGACTCATCCGGTCACGGCCAGGAAACGAGCGCGCCCCATCTCCGAATCGGGCTGTTTCCAGCCCCAGTTCCGCTTCGGGCGCGCGCCGTTTCACACTCTCTCGATCTGCTGCGTTCATGGGTTCAGGTCTCTGCCCGCAGCCCCGGGCGGGGCCACGCGCTTAGCCGCTAACCATGATCCAGCCGAAGTCTTCCGGGATGCACCGCCCGGTGCGCCAGCGCCAGAGATCCACCGCCATGTGCCGGGCGATGGCCACGATGGCTTTTTTGCGCGCCGCCCGCGTCGCGGTCGGGCGGCTCAGGACGGGCCACCACTTTTTGACCAGTTGGCAGTCGCGCTGCCAGACGACCAGCCGCCAGGCCAGCTCGACCAGGGCGGTGCGCAGGCGGGCATTGCCATGCTTGGTGATCGCCAGCAGCGCGCAGTGGCCGCCGCTGGCGCTGACCCCGCCGCACAGGCCGGTGAAACTGCCCACCTGCCGCCGGTTCTGGAAGCGGTGCCAGTCGCCGATTTCCCGATCCACCGTTTCGCAGGTCAGCCCGCCCAGGCCCTTGGGCCGCACCGCCGGGGCGGCTTCTTCCAGGGCTGCCGTCACGGCCGCCAGCTCGTGCTGCAACGTGGCCAGCACCCGGCGGAAGACTTCCAGCCGTTCGACCAGCCAGGCCGGCAGGAGGGGGCGCAACGCCGTCCAGCGCCGCGCCGTCCACCAGCTTTTCTTCTCGCGCTGGCCTTGCGTCAGCAGCAGGCCCCGGCCTTGGGCGGCTACCCGCTGGACGTCTCGCTTGAGCTGCTCGCGCTGGCGGCTTTCGGCGCGCCGTTGTTCCTCTTCGGGCGTGGGCACGCGCACGGTGGCCAGGGCGCGCGGGTTGCCCTCGACGTAGCGATCCAGCCGCAGGGCCAGTTCCCGGGCGTCGCTCTTGTCGTGGTTGACCCCGGTGTGGCGCTCGTCCAGGCAGACCGGCTGGACGACGATATTCCGCACCCCCAGCGCGACGAGCGCCCGGTGCAGCCCGTAGCCGAACGGCCCGGCTTCGTAGCAGCTATGCACCGCCGCGCTCGACCGAAGCTGGTGTTGAACCCACTCGAGGAATTTGGCGGGCGTGAACTTCTGCGCCGGCTGCGGCGCGCTGTGGTCGAGGAGGCGGACCACGACAATCGAATCGGCATGGACGTCCAGCCCGAGCTTGATCGTTTGCGGCGCTGGCTTCGCGGCTTGCTCCGCGCGAATTTCGGAGGTAATGGAATGATGTTTGTTATTCATGTCGTTGGCGGGTGTAGCCCCTCGGGGCTCGCCTGCCAACTCCTCATGCCATCTCCAAACGATGCGTTGTCTTCGCTCGGGAGCCAGGCCGAGATGCGCCTATTCCTGCTCTGAGGTGCCGCGCGATGCGCCGTTACTGCTGACTGGTCTGAACCGAGCGATAAAAAGCCAGGTCGCTCTGGATGCGCTGCAATTGCACCAGCAACCCCTTCTTCTGCTCCCGCAAGCGATCGGCTTCGGCCCGGGCCGGCGACTTTCGTTTACCGCGTGCCGTCCGATTCTGAACTTCCAGCACCTCTTGCAGGCCCTTTAACTGGGCTTGGGCTTGCTGCTCCGCACGAGCCAGCGCAGCCACCTTCCGATTCACCTCGGTCTTCATTTCCTGCTGGTGCTGCGCGGCGCTCTGCGCCCCTTTCGCCTGCCGTTCCTTCGCATGAGCCTCGGCCTTTCCAGCGTCGTACGGGTAGTGCTTGCTTAAAACCTCCGGAGCCTCCGATCTGGGAATCCGGGTCATCCCCCCTTGGAACGCCACGAACAAATCCACCGGATTGTCCGAGACCACCCGAACATTCTTGTAAGTTTTGCCCTTATACGCGACCTCCGGATAAACGACCTCAAATTCCTCTCCGTGCAAATTCGCGGCCAACACGATAAGCAAGACGCCGAGGGCAGAAATGAATCGGTTCATAGTGGTGTCACGCCAATCAATCACCTTCCCTGCGGGCCGTCAACGACTCGCCAAACTACCCGCTGGCAGACTTGGGCCAATAGCGAGACCTGCGTAAGCCGTTACGGACTCACCAAAAACACCTAACCCTCCCCTTGGGAAGCCGATGTCCGCGCCGCCATCGAAAAACTCCGCACCGAAAAGCAGTCGGGCAAAGAGCCCTGATCTCGATCTCCTCTACCCCAGCCGCGCCTCCAAGGCCGTGACACGTCCTGACACGCCAGTGACACGAATTTTGACACGTTCTGACACGAGAATAACACGTTTTGACACACGAATGACACGAAATGACACGACTTTGACACACGGAAAATCGAGCTGGATATGGATGTAAGATGTTTACCATCAATTACTTGAAACTCGAAATACCCCTCAAATGACTTTCCACCTGACACACTCGCTCCAAAGTTCTTGGTCGCGCACCCAATTTTGGGCCGAACTGGACGGTTGGACTTTTTCTCCGGGCTGCTAGGTTCAGGCCAGTGGATAGTATTGCATTCCAGGTCTATGGCCTTTCCATCTATTGGTATGGCATCCTGACGGCCCTCGGCTTCGTGGGCGGCTTTTGGACCGCCGCCCGCCGCGCTCCCAGGGCCGGCCTCACCGCCGACGATGTCTACGCGCTGGCTCCCTGGATTATCATCAGCGTCGTGCTGGGCGCCCGCGCCTTCTATGTCGTCATGTTCTGGCAGGAGGAATTCGCCGGCGGTTCCCTCTGGCAAATCCTCAACATGCGTTCCGGCCTCGTCTTTTACGGCGGCCTCACCGGCGCGGCGCTCGGCACGATCCTCTTCTGCCGGGTTCATCGCCTCTTCCTCTGGAGAATGGCCGATGTCCTCGCCCCGAGCGTGCCGCTCGGCCACCTGTTCGGGCGCGTCGGCTGTTTCATGACCGGCTGCTGTTACGGCAAACCGACCGATCTGCCGTGGGCCGTCCACTTCCCGAAGGGCCACGCCACGCACGGCTCCGGGGTTCACCCCACCCAATTTTACGAAGCCGGCCTCAACCTCGCGCTCTTCGCCGGTCTCGCTCTCCTTTTCCGCCGCCGCCGGTTCGATGGCCAGGTCTTCGCCGCCTACCTGATCGGCTACGCCGTGGTCCGCGCTTTCGTCGAAATGTTTCGGGGCGATTACCCCGCCGCGCTCCTCGCCGGTGGCGCCACGCCCGGCCAATGGGTCGGCGCGGCCATTTTCGCCGCCGGCCTCGCCCTGTGGTTCATTCTCGGCCGCGCTCGCGCCGCCGCTCCCCGCACCGCCCAGCCATGACCGGCCGCACCGATACCCTCACCGTCGAGACTTCCCAGCCCGGCGAACGGCTCGATGTCTTTCTCCGCGCCCGCTTTAATTCCGTCTCCCGCGGCACGCTCCAGAAGCTCATCGATACCGGCGACATCCGGGTCAATGACCATCCGGTCAAACCGACCTACTCGCCCCGCGCCGGCGACGTGATCGCCATCCGCTGGCCCGAGCCGAAGCAGCTCGATCTCGCCCCCGAATCGATCCCGCTCGATGTGCTGTTCGAGGATGGCGACCTGCTGGTGCTCAACAAACCTCCGGGCCTGGTCGTCCATCCCGGCGCGGGCAATTACGAGCACACGCTCGTCAACGCGCTGTTGCACCATTGCCGCGGCCAGCTCAGCGGCATTGCCGGTTACGCCCGCCCCGGCATCGTCCACCGACTCGATAAGGACACCAGCGGCTGCCTCGTGATCGCCAAGAACGACACCGCCCATCTCGGCCTGAGCGAGCAATTCCGCTCCCGCGCCCTTGAAAAGATTTACCACGCCATCCTTTGCGGCGAACTCCCCCGCGCTTCCGGCGAGATCCACACCGCCATCGGCCGGCACCCCACCAAGCGCCGCTCCATGACCGTCCTCCCCGCCGGCCGCGGCCGCGAGGCCAGCACCAGCTACCGCGTCCTCGAGCGCCTGCGCGGCGCTACGCTCGTTCAGGTCGTCCTCCACACCGGCCGCACCCATCAAATCCGCGTCCATTTCCAGCATCTCGGTTTCGGACTGGCCGGCGACAAAATCTACGCCGGCAAGGACAATGCCCGCCTCAAAACCCTGGCCGGCTGCGTCCCGGCCCGCCAGATGCTCCACGCCTATTCCCTCACCTTTACCCATCCCCGCACCGGCACCCGCCTCACCGCCACGGCTCCCTGGCCCGACGACTTCCAGCAAGCCCTCCTCGCCCTCCGCCGGCCCTGAGCCAGCCGCCCCTCCCACGTTGAACCTTCAGCCTTCATTGCGAAACGGCCATCGACGAAGTAGGGTGAAGGACTGTCCGCCGCAGCGCGCACAGCCGAATGAAGCCGATCGTCAATCTGGAAGAAGTGCCCGGCAAGATCGTTGGCCGGCGCTCGCCTCCTCGTGAGGGTTGCTCTGCCACTGCCGCGCAGACGGTCGATAATTCGAAGGCTTGGCAGCGGTTTCTTGGCGGAGTTCGAATTCCACGAGGTGTCTACCGGTTTCGCACGCACGAAGAAGCGGACCGATGGCTATGGCAGATATTAACCCGGCCGCGGCTTTAAATTCCGACGAGTGTCGTGAACCGACCGTTCAGGATCTCGTCAACCTCTGCCGGGCGCTTAACCAGGCGGGCGCTCGCTACATCGTCGTCGGTGGGTTTGCAGTTCGCGCCGCTGGTTACACCCGCACCACGCTGGACATCGATTTGCTGATCGAGGTTGGACTCGAAAACGAAGCTCGCGTCATTCAAGGCATGATGTCCTTGCCGGATCAGGCAATTAAAGAGATCGCCCCTGGCGAAGTTGATCGCTTTGGAGTCGTCCGAGTCGCCGATGAAATCCTGGTGGATCTCATGAAGAGCGGATGCGGCATCGATTACGCAGAGGCGAAACACGATGCGGTCGTAAAACACTTTGACGGCGTCCCCATCCCCTTCGCTTCGCCGAAGACCCTCTGGCGCATGAAGCAGACCGTCCGCGCCAAGGACATCCCCGATCGATTATTTCTGAAGGAGCTGCTGAAGGCTCAGGGCATCGACGTGGATCTCCCTCAAGTTTCCAAACCCGCGGAGTCGAACCGCACTGTTTGGCAGCGTCTCACCGGCTGGTTTCGTGGTTCCTGAACGCCTGGTCCGCCGCCGCCCCTGACGGTTTCCGGTCAAGTTTTTCGCCGGATCGCCGATTTCGGACGTTGGCAGCGGAACGCCGTTGTGTGCGCCCGCCGCCTGCCATCACGATGCCGGTTTTACTTCGAAAAGCCACGGTTCAGGACGCGCCGGCGTGGCTGGCGCTGAGTCAATCCATTTGCGGCAGCGAACCCGCCAGCCGCCGTTCGTGCCATCAAGACCCCGCCTGGGTGGCCAGTCAGCTTCAGTTGGGCGGCGGCAGCGAGACCTGGGTGGCGGAAGACGGCGGGCGCCTCGCCGCCAGCATCTCCGTGCTCGACCCCGGCCCGGTTAATGAGAATCCCGTGGCCAGCCTCGGCCGCCATCTGAACACCGCCGAAGCCCTGGCCAGCGGCGCCTCCTCTGAACTTCTCGAACACGCCCGCCAGCTCGCCCACCAGCGCGGCCAGATCGTCATCTCACGGGTTCGCGCCTCCAACCAGGCCGAGCAACAGCTCCACGAGGCCGCCGGTTTCCGCTGCGTTGGCTTCCAGCCTTCCAAACATGCGCTCGAAGTCCGCGAGGATATCCTCTTCTATTGCTGGGCTGGAGACGACCGCCTCGCCACGCGGCTGCCCATTTCCGATTCCCTGCCCCAGGTTTACGAACTAGCGGCGCATGTGTTGCGCAGTTTCGGCGCGGCTGTTCCTATGCTGCGGGATGGAGCCACCGGCTACCCGCTCGATGGGGAGGTCGCCTTCCGCGACGGCACCGCCGAAGATTTCGAACTGTGGCAGTTGCAAGCCCGCGCGGCGAATCCGCCCATCGAAATCTCCGGCACGTTCAACCGCGGCTCCGGCTGGATGCGGATCGATCAGCTTGAAGTTCCCGCTGCCCTTTTTGCCCTCCGCGAAGGGCGCGTCGTCGCGGGCATCCTGTACCTGCACGATTCGTTGGACCGTTCGGTCCGGCTGGTCGACTCCTTTTCGAACGACCAGATCTCGATGGGGTGCGTCCTGCAGGAGTTGATCCGCCTCGCCCAGGAGAATCTCATGGCGGTGTACGTCGAAATGGATGTCCTCGCCAGCGCGCCGCGGCTGCTCAAAGCGGCCGAGCAGGCGGGGTTTATCCCGGTCGCTTATCTTCCCGCCACGTTCACCAAGGCGGGCCAGTGTTCCGATGTCGTCAAGCTGATCAAGCTGAACGCCGCCTATTCCCGTCCGGAACTTCCCCTCACGACGGGCGCCCAGGCGGTTGTCGATCTCGTCGACGCCAGTTTTCAGGATTTCAAGATGGGGATTGCCATCATCAATCTCCTCCGGGCGCTGCCGTTCTTCGTGGGCCTCGGCGATGGCGAGCTGCGCAAGATCGCCCGGCTTTTCACGCAAAAGCTTTACCGCCCCGGCGAGCCGGTGTTCTACAAAGGCGATGCCAGCAGCGAAGCCTACGTGGTGATGCGCGGGCAGATCGATATCATCCTCGAGCCCGACACGCCACCCATCGCCAGCGTGGGGGCCGGCGGCATTCTCGGCGAACTCGCGTTTCTCGACGGCAGCCCCCGCACCGCGCTGGCGCTGCCCCGCCAACCCAGCATTCTCCTGGTGGTGCAGCGGCAGGCGTTTTACGAACTCGTCCAGCGCGAGCCGCATCTCGGCATGGTGGTGATGCGGAACATCGGCCTCGAACTTTCCCGCCGCCTCCGCAAAACCAACGAATCCCTCCGGCTGACCGGTCGCTGATCGCCGTGCTCACCAACTCACCGGGACGGCGACCTTCCCACCGAACCGGTTTTTGTAAAAGAGTTGCTTGTTCCGGCAGCCGAACTCATGCACGCAGCGCGTGATCTTCACGTCGTAGCAGCAGTATTCGGCGATCTCGATCATCCGCCCTTCCCGAAACCACCGGATCGCCTGGAGCCCCTCGGCCGTTTTCTCGACCCCGAGCGTCGTCGTCGCGATGGAATCCAGCGAAACCCGATGGTTCACCGCTTTTTGCAGCTCCACCAGCATGTCGAGCGTCGGCGCCTGGCGGAGGTCCAGCACCGTGTAGCCGTGGAGCACCTCGTAATCGAACCGGAGATTATTGAAGCCCACCACCAGATCCGCCCGGAGCAGTTCCTTGATTAATTCGTCGACCTGCTTTTCGCCGTAAATTTGGTAGCCGCCCCGCGCGGTGCTGTAGGTCACGCCCACACTCATCCGCATATCGCGGATCTTGTCCCATCCGCCCACTTCGTCGGCGGACTTCTGCGTTTCGAGATCGAAGTAAACGATGTTCTTCACCTGCCCGGCCTTTCCGTTCGTTCCGCTTTCGCCAGCCCCGCTCACAAATCCTTTCTTGGCCGCGCCACCGCCGGATTGCCGGCCGCGAGGTGGCCTTCCGGCACATCATTCGTCACCACCGCTCCGGCCCCGACGATCGCCCGGTCTCCGATGGTTACGCCTTTCAAGACGATGGCTCGCGCCCCGATAAAGACCTGCCGCCCGATGCGGACCGGCGCGGCGTTGGCGACATGCTCATTGAGCCAGCCTTCCACCGGGTCCAGCCGGTGGAAGTCGTTGTCGAAAATCATCGCTCCGGCTCCCGCAATGGTGCCCGCGCCGATCCGGACGCTCCGGCCGGCACACACCACCGCGGCACTCAAGCCGGCTCCTTCTTCCAGGACCAGTTCCGCGCCCGGGGCGAGCGTGCGCAGAACGCAGGGTTGGAAACAGCCCAGGGGATTCGAGCGCAACGCACTGTTCAGGCCCACTCCGCGTTCGAGGACCAATCGCGAGCCGGGCGCTACCGTCAGGACGGGACGGCCCTGCAGGCGCACGGTCGGGTGAATTTCGGCTCCCCGCAGGCGGGCTTCCAGCCGCCAGAGGCGGCCAAGGAAAAGCCGCCAGTGGCTGATTCCCATTCCAAGGGACTGCATCGCGGAGTTCTAGGCCAGGCGCTGCGCCAAGCCAAGCGGAGAGTGCGGCCGCGTTTGTCGAAAAGAGCCGCCGCCAGCGGAATCGATCGATCAGGCGGCCGGAGGCGCAGGCACCGGCATTTTCTCGACCGTCTTGAAGTCGGCCCGGCCCGGGGTCGCCTTCAGCTTGAGGCGCAAGACCACTTCTTCGCGGATCAGATCATCGGCCCGGCCCGGATACTTGATGTCGAAATCCATGCGGTTGATCGCGAACTCGGCGTTGACCGTTACCGCCTCGGGCGCGACTGCGATCTTCGCCGGGAAGACGATCTTCTTCGTCACGCCATGCAGCGTGAGATTGCCCGTCACGGTCGATCCCGACGGCGCGTCCTTGATCGAAAGCGTTTCGAAGATCGCATTCGGGAACTTCTCCACGTCGAAAAAGTCGGCGTTCTTGAGGTGGCCCGTCAGCCGGTCATTGTCGCTCCAGGTCGTGGTCATGTCGATCACCACTCGATTCCCCTGATCGGCCAGCTTGCCGTTTTGCACCGCGAACTCCGCCACGAACGCCTTGAACCCGCCGCTGTGGCTGCCGGTCACTTTCGAGCCGGTGAACTCGATCGTCCCTCCCTCGCCGGTCGCGGCGTAATGGGTGGCGGCCGCCGCAGGCGCGGCCGGAGTCGTGGTGGCTGCGGCGCCGGGCGCTGGCGTGGGCGCCGTGGCAGCCGGTTCGTTGGTGCTGGCCGCGCTGACCTCCGCGGCGGGCACCTTGTCCGCGGGATTCGAGCATCCCGTGAACACCAGCACGCACAATCCACCCGCACATCCGAGAGCCATCCATGGCGATTTCATGCCGAACCCATAACCCATCCCTGCCATGCCCGCAAGCGCCAGACCGCCCAGGCCAGCGTATCAAAATCCTCGGAAAGGCCCTCCGTTTCGGAGCGAACGTTCGGGCGAGACACCCGAACGAGACAAACAGGACGCCCGGCCTGCCCAGAACGGCCTGAGACCAAAACCGGGTTGACCGGCGCCTCAAGGTGAGCATGCCGTCAACGGGGGTTGAAATGGCGGATTTGGAACTTGCTTTACTCAGGGCCGTCCACGGATGGTATGGCCGTTGCGGTGTGTGGCATCCGAAATGCTGGGAGGATGCGAGAGGATAAGGACTGGCTATGGAGTGGGACGAAGCGTTTAAAGTCTCGGCTCGGGACGAAGAGCCGGAATGGACGGATATCCGGAAAACAAAAATCCATCCCGATTTTTGGTATCCGGTGGCCCGCTCCACGGAGGTGAAGGCGGGAAAGACGCACGGCGTCACCTTTTCCGGGGAACCGATCGTGCTCGTCCGGACCGAACAGGGCGAGGTGTACGCGCTGGAGGACCGATGCGCGCACCGGCAGATCCCGCTCCACTTGGGAGTCGTGGAGAAGGATTGCATCAAGTGCGCCTATCACGGATGGAGATTCGACCGGACGGGAAAATGCGTGGGCGTGCCGTACCTGGACAAGTGCAGCCTGCGCCCGAACAACGTTCGCTCGTACCCCTGCCGGGAGGCTGCCGGATTGGTGTTTGTTTACCCTGGAGACGTTGCGAAGCTCGACTCGGTTGAATTCCCGCACATCCCCTCGGCGTCCGATCCGCACTACAAGACCCGATATCTCGACCGGCTGGTGCGCTGCCATTTCACGTTCATGCATGAAAATCTCATGGACATGAATCATCAGTTTTTGCACCGGCGCTTCATGGGGGGGATCAAAACGACGCTGCTGGATCTGCGCCACGGAGAGAACTGGGTGGAAGCGGACTACACCTTCTCGCGCGTGTCCGGCAAGCAGCCGATCGGCGAACGTTTCATCATTGGAAAAAGCGAGCAGGGGGTGAAGAAGAAGCCCGACTTGATGACGGTTCGCACGGGCTATCCTTACCAGACGCTGCGATTCCAAACCGGAGGGAGCGAGCATCCGGCGCTGGATTTGTGGATCGCCTACGTGCCGCGGGACAAGGAGCAGCGGACGAATCACACCTATGGTTTGATGATGATTCGGCGGCCATCGATCCCCGGGCTGCTGGAACTTTTCTGGCCAGGGATTATCTGGTTCACCAATCACATTTTTCAGGAAGACCGGGACATTTGCGAACTGGAGCAAACGGCCTTCGATGCCCAGGGCGCCGATTGGAACCACGAAATCTTTCCGGTGATCCGAACGCTGCGGCAAGTTCTGACGATCAATAGCGTGGCGCAGGAGGGTTAAGTAGAACTGCCTTCATCACATTTTGGAAGATTTCATATAGCGTCTCGCCCAGGAGTCGGCGTGATTCTCTGCTTTCCGCGGGCCGGCCGCAGCGCGATTCATGAATCGCGCAACTCGACTCGGATAAATCAAGCATACAAGGCGTGGAATCCGCTCTACTTAATGATTTTTCGAAACTCCTCCACCAACACTTTTAATTGCTCGATTATTGCCGCAGTCTCTTTTAGCTGAGATTCCTTGCCATTCTCCACTTGTCGGTTTGCAGGCCCACGATTTCGGTCAAACCTCCCAAGATCCAGCAGCAATTCTCGTTGGAGAACTTTGTCCTCTTTTGCCTGTTGAACAGCGAAGGCCCTCACTTGGATCGTCGTTAGTTCGTCGCGATAGTACTTGATCTCATCAAGGCTCTTTCGATGCAGTTGCAGAAAAAAGAATGCGAAGAGTTCACTTGAAATCACAAAAGCGAGTCGAGGGACGAGGTCTACAAACCATTTAGAGGACGACTCAATCCGATCAGCCACTCCCGACGACGTGGATAAGGGGGAATTTACGGTGTTCGTAGTGCCTGACATTGCCTCTGACGCGCTCTGCGGGAGGCTGAGAAACGTCCGATCAGGTCGCCGTTCAAATACTTTGTCTCCCAAGGCTATCATCCCGAAGGCCCCGGATGCCAAAGCAGCCGCAAGAGTAAAATTTGCAACCTTCTTTTGTGACTCGGCGGCGTTCATGAGGCGATTCCCGATATCACGGATGGTCGGCTGTTCTGGGGAGGTGGTTATCGACCCGTGACGCTCCGCGTCCACGCGTTCCATAAAGCGCAATACCAGCCATGTGATAGCAAATCCGAGGTATGTGAAGAGAAACCAGATAAGGCTGCTTCCAGATATCCAGTGGGCGCTTATCAAATAGATTAAAAGAATCCCAATGACCCCAATCGCCGCGAATATCAGCCAAGCGAGCGGACGTCGCTTGGCTGACATGGCTAATGCCTTGGTAAGGAATTTAGCAGCTTCAATCAAGCAAGCAACAAAGCCAACATGATCTTCGATGCTAGGTCTGACGTTCTTGGATTCGGAATCGGTTTTGTTAGATTCTGGCATATGAGACATCCATTGTTATATCTGCGAATTCCATTCAGCTACGGTATTTACACAATATGCTTATCGAGCGCAACTCATAACGGCTGGCACTCACTGAATGGTTCTCCACTGGTTTTGATGTGGAAGTTCGCAGAGAAATGCGAGAAACTCTGAACTTCGAGGGGGAGTGAACTATCGCATTTACACATTATTATGATTCGGAGAGTCGTGGTCACGCAAGTCGGCGTCGAACTGTGGTGATTTAGAGCATAATCAAGACCAAACCGTCGGCCGGGGCGTTGTGAACGGGCGGGTGCTGGCGGCGGCGAGACGGCTGCCCTGCCCGAAACAAGCGCGGCCAGGGCGAAGGGACGACGACCGCCGTTTCCGATCGTACCCTGTGAGGTTGCTTCGAATTGACGGACAGGGAATTGGGCAAACAATGCACCGTCCGTCAATTCGAAGCACCTCAAGTTGTTATCCTACCAGATGGAACGGCGCCGGTTGCGGCGCACGGGCTCAGCGGGTTGGGGAAGTTCCGGGGGCGGGCTGGAGGCGCTGGAGGTGTTGGAGGTGGAATTTGAGGGCGTGGAGGTCCTGGGCGGAGCGGGCGAGGGTGGCTTCGCGCTGGTGCCAGGCGAGGGCTTCGGCGTGGGTGGAGCGGGTGTGATTGGGGGGGGGGGGTTGGGGGGGGGGGGCGGGGGTGTGGGGGGGGGGGGGGGGCGGGGTGGTGGGGGGGGGGGGGGGGTGGGGCGAGTTGGTAGTCGGCCCAGGCTTGCTTGAGCTCGGCGATGGAGAGTTCGAGGGCGCTGCCGCTGGCATCGCTGCGATGGCTGGAGAGGAGGCGGGCCTCGAGGGCGAGGAGGCGGACAGCGCGCGGGTCTTCGGCGAGGTCGGCGCGGGCCCATTGGCGGGCGGCGGGCCGGTGGAGGAGCGCGGCTTGGCCCTGGCGGACGAAGCGGACGACGTTCTCGGCGCTATCCCAGGGGAGGCGGATGCGGGGGGTGATGGGGCTGGCGTGGGTGGCTTCCCAAATCTGGGCGGTGCCATCGCGGCAGGTGGTGGCGATCCATTGCTGATCAAAGCTGAAACTGCTGGCAAAGGCTTCATCGAACTGGGGGAAGGATTGCTCGCGAACGCCCGCGGCCCAGTCCCAGATTTGCGCGGTTTTAAACTCGCTGGAGGTGACGAGCTTGCGGCTATCGGGGCTGAAGGCGGCGTGGAGGACGCCGTCGCTATGGTGAAGGGGGCCGCCGATGATCTGGGCGGTATCGAGCCGCCAGACGAAGGCGGATTGGGCGGAGAGTTCGAGATCGGAGCAACTGGTGGCGAGAAAGCGTCCGCGGAGATCGAATTCCACGGAACGCACGGCGCCGGGATGGGGCAGGAGTTGGTGCCGGGGTTCGGCCTCGGCCTTCCAGAGCCAGACGGTGTTAGAACCGCGGACGACGACCGCGAGGTGGAGGGAGTCGGGGCTCCAGCGGAAGCGATCGATGGGGCCGGGATGGTCGAGCGGGAGGCCGATGGGCCGGCCGGAGGAGGCGTCGGTGAGGTAGAGCGTGTTCTCTTCAAACGCGGCGAAGCGACGGCCGTCGGGCGCGAGGTGGCTGTTGCGAAAGCGAGCGGCGGGGAGTCGATAGGCAGGCGCAGCGGGCTGGCCGGAGCCTGAATCCCAAAGCTGGCCGACGCGCAGGGCGGGCGTCTCGTCTCCGGAAGCGGGATCGCCAATGGCCAGCATGGTCGAACCCCGCTCGTCGAGCAGGACTTCATCGACCCGATAATCGGCCGGCCAGGTCCAGGAGCGGGGCGGCTGGCAGGAGCCGAAGATTTCGAAGACCGCAGCGGGGCCGTCCAGCCGGAGAGAAGCGAGGCCATCGCCGCTGTAGAATTCGCGCACTTCGGGAGGGAGCCAATTGATGGCGGAGAGATTCCAGACGAAGACGCCGCCGTGGGTGGTGACGGCCACGATGCGGCGGCCATCGGGCGCGAAGCAGGCTTCGCGGATGTAGCTGCTGTGGCGCATGGGCGGGCTGGCTTCTTCGCCCGTCTGGGCGTTCCAGAGCCGGATGGTGAGATCGTCGCAGGCGGTCAAGACCTTGCTGCCGTCGGGGCTGTAGCGAATGCTGCGGACGGCCTGGGTGTGGGGCAGCCGGTGCAACAGCCGGCCGGTCTGAATTTCCCAAATGCGGGCTTCCTTGTAATAGCTGGCGGTGGCGAGGCGGAGGCCATCGGCGCTGAAGGCGGCCTGGTACAGGAAATCATCCTCTTCGCTGGCGCCGCCGGCGTAGTGGGATCTGGAGAAGGGCTGGCCGAGGGGGGCGCCGGTCTCGATGTTCCAGAGCTGGGCATGGCCACCGTACTGGCTGGTGATGGCGAGGCGCTGGCTGGAGGGATCGAAGAGGGCGAAGCGGGCTCCCTTTTGTTCGAACTTGGCCACCGGCTGGGCCGTCTCGGAATCGAGAATCCGAGTGAGGCCGGCCTTATCGGAAACGACGAGACGGCGGGAATCGGGGCTGAAGCGGACGCTTTCGATGGGATGATCTTGCGGGATGAGGTGGGTGAGGACGTGGCGGCGGGCGTCCCAGAGGCGGACGGTGCCGTCCGCTCCGCCGGTGGCGATCCAGCGGCCATCGGGGCTGCAGGAGAGGCTGGCGATCGGGCCGGCGTGGCCCGGGAGGTAGATGGGCTCGGTGGCCGGGCCTTCCATCGGCCAGAGGGAGAGGGTGCCGTCCGATTCGCCGGTGACGACCCATGCGCCGTCCGCGGTGACATCGACACACTGCGCCGGGTGGCTGGGGAACCACATCTTGTCCACCTTGGGCGACTGGCGCAGGACGGACGCGATCCGGACGCGATTGTGGCGGATGCGGTCGCGGTCATGGTTGTCTTCATCCAGGCTCAGGGCATCGGTGAACCAGGGGAGCGAGCCGATGAGATCGCCCTGCTCCATGGCGCGCGCGCCGACGGTGACGTAGGAATCGGCGAGGCGGCGGCGGGCGGCTTCGGTGGAACGGCGGGCCTGCCAGAAGAGCCCGACGAGGATGAGCACTGCGAGGGCCGCGGCCCAGCCGACGCGGCGGACCTGGGCGAGGCGGTGCTCGAGAAAGCGGAGGCGGCGGATGGACTTGCCGCCCTGCAGGATGAGGAGATCGGCATGGACGTCGCCGGCGTTCTGGTAGCGGCGGTCGGGGTTGTTGTCGCTCGCCTTGTTGATGATCTCGTTGAGTTCGAGCAATTGCTCGCGATCCTCGGTGTTGTCCCACCCGGTGGGGAGGGACGGGAAGGATTTGCGGTCTTTGCCGAACCCGATTTCGTACAGAACTTTGCCGAGGCCGAAAATATCGGCCCGGCCGTCCCAGGGGCGTTCGGGCGCCATGTAGCCGGGGGTGCCGGGGTAGGAGTTGGCCGCGCTCATGTCGGTGATGAGCCCGATATCGGCGATCTTCGGCTGGCCGTTCACGTAGATGATGTTGCCGGGCTTGATGTCGCGGTGGATGAGGCCCCGCGCATGGAGGTGGCGGAGGCCGTCTGCCACGGCGAGGCCGATCTGGAGGCATTGCTCGAACGGCAGGCGGCCGCACTGCTCGAGTTCGCGATCGAGCGTCCGGGGTTCGTAGGACTCAGGATCGATCTCCTGCCCGGTCAGGACGTCGTCGGCGACTTCCATGACGTAGTAGAAGTAGCCTTCGGCGTCGTTGCGGCCGACCTGGAGGAGGTCGATGAACGCTCCGTGGGTGCGGGAGATCGGATCGAACTTCTGGATGCCGTTGAATTCGCGCTCGTAATCGTGATCGGTCTTGAAGGTATGGCGGAAGACGAACTTCACGGCGCGCCAGTTGCGCATGATATTGCGGGCGAGCCAGACGCTGCCGAAGCCGCCGCGCGCGATGAAGCGGACCAGCTCGTGATCGGGAATGGGAGGGACGCTGCCAGCCGGCCCGGCCTGGGGGTCGGACACGGTGGCATGCGAATCCCGATGTGCGCCCTGGGCCATACTGTGATTGCTCCAGCCACTACGGAGCGTCGAACGATGGCGAGTCTAGTATCCGGGCGCGGGGCCGGCAATGATTATCGAAGGGGATGAGACGCATCTCGGCATTGCCCCGAGCGGCGCCGGCCGATGGTTTGGAGTTCGCGTTTACGCGGTCCGGGAGTTTTTCCGGACCCCGAATCGCGTAAACGCGGAACTCCGAACGGGGGCAGTCTTCAGATGCGCCCGAGGGGATGGGAGCTCGCGCGCCAGAGGGGATCGAAATCGGGCGAGTCGCGCCAGTCGCCGCCCCAGATGCTCTCGCGGCCGATGTGCTGGACGAGCGACGGGCTGTGATAGAGCAACGGCGGGCCGAAGCGGCCGGCGAGTTCGAGCACCTTGAGATCGAGCGGCACGGGCGCTTCGTTCCAATGGTCGAGAATGAAGCGGAGCGCTTCGCGGGAAATGAGATAGCCCTGGCTGCCGTGCATGGAAAGCGGATCGGCCACGATGAAATGCCGCCGGGGATCGCCGGCGAGCGGAGGGATGCCGAAGTTGCAGAGGCTGGCGAGCGTCACTTCATCGTGTTGCAACGGGGCCCAGGCGAGGAGGTTTTCGAGAAAGTGGCGGTTGAAATCGACGTCATCCTCAAAAAGCAGCGCGTAGTCGGCGTTTTGCTCGGCGAGCCACGAGAGGGCGAGGCGGGCCACGGCGGAAATGCGGGCGACGCGGTCGCTCGACTGCCCTTCATCGAGTTGGACATGCACGGGGCGCTCGCCCCAATCCGAACGCCGGAGGCGGGCGAGGGTTTCCTGCACCATCGCCTGGCGCTCGGGGCAGGTGATCATGGCCGCCTGAAAGGTGGGTGTGCGCGCCGGAGACGGAGACACCGCGTGGAGCCAGCCGGGATTGCGCCAGGTGCGGATTTCGCCGGCCCGGCCGTCCCAGGTTTCGCGGAGTTCGCGCAGCAATTCGAAACATTCCTCTTCGCGCTCGAAGCCGGGATCGGGACGGTTGCTGCCGAAAAGGTCCCACTTGTCGGTATTGCGATGCTGAAAAATGCGGCGGCCCTCGAAATCGTGCTGGCACATGGTGTCCCGCAGATGATGCAAGGGCTTCGTGGGCATCGCGTACGGGCGGCGGAGTTTGCGAAAGGCGAGGCCAAAGGTCTCCTTGTCGCCGTACATGAATTTGTAAAAGAACCCGGAATGCTCGTTGCACCAGCCGGCCAGGTTCAGCTCGCGCCAGCAACGCTCCTTGTCGATGACGATCTGGCCGCTTTCCAGCGCGCGGGCCTCGGCGCGGGGCACGCCGCAGAGATCGAGAATGCGGGGGTCCATTTCGTGGCCGTCGAAGTCGGGCCAGAAAATGGCACCGGTCTCGCGATAGGCGGGCGTCTCGAAGAGGAACTCGGGATCGACGAGCGGCACGTTGTCCGCATCGAGGAAAAGGACTTCGCGAAAGGGCGCGTGCAGCATGGCGAAGGGCTTGAGGGGCCAGCCGGAGGGACAACGCACGCCCAGCGTCTGCGCGACCGCGGCCGCGTCGACGCATTCCACATCGTACGGAGTCACGAGCGCGGCCATCGGCGGGCTGAGTTCGCGCTTGCCGACGTGCCAGAGCTGGATGGGCAGGCGGCAGCCGAGCCGCCGAAGCAGGCGAAGGCATACCCAGGCGGGCGTGAAGTACTTGAGGCCGCCGCCGCAGATGACAATGCCCCGGCCCTTGAATCCGCCCGGATACGACGGGATGGTGCGGATGTAATCGTCCATCGCGGCGCGGACGTTGTGCGCCGAGAGCTCGACCACCGCTTTGGGGTTCGAACGCGTGGCAGCGACGCCCTTCGCGGCCGCTGCCGCCTGGGTGGGAGTCAGGTATTTGGCCGCGCCGCCTTCGAAGCAGGTCTCGATTCGCCGGATGACGTCTTCGGCGGTGATGAGATGCATGCAGCGGGGCAAATCTTCGGCCACATCGGCGCAGCAACTGCCGGGAGCATCGCGTTCATCGCCGTCGCACAACGGCACGGTGCGCGCTCTCCAGCAGGCTTGCAGCGCGCAACAGGGCAGCGCGCCCAATGTGTGGAGAAAATGGTGGCCGGGATACGCCTCCCAGTGGGGCGGTTCGCGTCCGCCCGCGATCACGACGCAAGGGCGCAAGCCGGATTCGCCGACGCGCCTCTCCACTGCTGCCGCGAGATGCATGACGCAAGTGACCGGGCAGAGCACGCCCTGGGCATGATGGACGAGGCGCACCAACTCGCGGAGGTTGGTGCGGCCCCGCAGATCGATCACGCCGTCCAGGCGGGGATGGAAATGATGCGGCCCGACCGCGCCGGCCTGGACGAATTGAATGCGGCCGTGAAAGTGGTCCACCACCGCCTGAAAGCGGGCGGCCGACCACCATTTGATCGTCACATCGATCTTCCCTCCCGCGACGATGATCCAGAAGGGCGTGGCGTCGCCGGTCAGCTCATGCACCTGGGAATACCAGGATTTTTCGCGCAGCGAGAGATGGATGTCGCCGCGGAATTCGGTGGGGCGGATGTGCAGGCCGAGCCGGTCGTTAAGAAATTCGACGAAGCCGTGCAGGCAGTGATACGGCGCCACATCGCAGCGGTTGATCAACGGATAATCGCATTCGAGAACCGTGGCCTCGGGATCGTCCTCCCGGATGGGGGTGATATAAGGATTGTTCAGCCACAGATCGGGGCACGGCGTGCGAACATCCGTGAGAAACTGGTCGGGATAGGTGCGATGCAAATCCCGCACGGCGGCGGTCAGCATCACGATATCGCCGGGCGAATAGCCATTCTTGAGAATGAGCTTCTTCACGCCTGCCTTTCTTCAAATCGTCCGACCCAGGACGGGAGCTGTGCCCGGCCCCCCCGGTTCAAGGATGGATCATGGCCGCCGCGCGCGCACTCGATCAGAGAAACCGATCCGGTTTGCGCGACGGGCTGGCATCGGGCTTCCGCGAGGGACTGGCATCGGGCCCCATCGCGCCGCGGCCGCGCAATCCGTCCGGCAGATTGCCGGCTTCATCGGCCACGAGAATGCGGATCTCCTGGCCGGGCCGGGCGATGATGGTGAGGGGGGCCGGGCTGAAGGAAGGCGCAGGGGTTTCGAAACCGAACGGGTCTGGGATGGAGCTCATAGCATTGGTCGGTTGTCTCGCAGCGTTTCGACGCTCTCCGAACGCCCCGCGAAAGGCAAGCCCGATTCTCCGCCCGATTCTCCGCCGCACCGTCTTGTCGTCCGGCGATTTGCGTTCGACTTTGGCTCGGTTAGGTTTCGGCGCTGACCAAGGATATGACAGTTTTCTTCAGGCTCACGCTCGGGATTGGGATGACGGCAGTTCGGTTGAGCGCGGCCGAACCTTCCAGTTTTGCTCCGGCTCCGAACGACCCCTATTTCATAGACCAGTGGTATCTGGAAAACCGGGATACCAATGGCCTGTCCCGAGGGATCGACGTGAACGCCCGCGCGGCGTGGAGCGTCACGCGCGGGGCGGGAGTGACCATCGCCATCGTCGACAACGGGGTCGACTTGGAACACCCGGACTTGCAGGGGAGCGTCCGGCCGGGGCTGAGCTGGAGCTTCGAGAGTGACACCGCCGATGGCCGACACACGACCGATAGCATGTTCCACGGCACGCCCGTGGCGGGTCTGGCGATCGCTTCCGGCGGGAATGGGCGCGGCATCGTCGGCATGGCCCCGGAGGCGCAATTCGCGAGCTGGAACATCTTCGTCACCAATGGCGGCCCGTACGTGAGTGTCGAAAAGCGCGCCCGGATGTTCGAGTTTCACAATCAGGAGGTCGCGGTGCAGAGCCACAGTTGGGTGACGGACAGCCTCGGCCTGGTGCCCCGCTCCGCGGCCGAAGACGCCGCGATTGCCAATGCCGTGACGCTTGGGCGCGGGGGCAAGGGCGTGGTCATGGTGCGCGCTGCCGGGAACGGGCGGGCCTTCGGCCGCAACGTGAACGAGGATGCCTATCTCAACGACCCGCGCGTCATTGCCGTCGCCGGCGCACATAGTGGGGGCCGGGCGGCCAGCTACAGCAGCCCGGGCGCGTGCCTGCTGGTCTCGGCTCCGGCGGGCGATCTCGATTTCGGGTTCCGTAATTTGTTCACCACGGATCGCGTCGCGCAAAAGGGTTACAACCAGATTTTCTTTCCCGGCCTCGACCTCTCCGACTATGTCTTCGCCAGCCTCGGGTTCTCGGGCACTTCCGGTTCGGCTCCGCTCGTTTCAGGAGTTGTCGCCCTGATGCTCTCGGCCAATCCCTCGCTGACCTATCGCGACGTCCAGCAAGTTCTCATTCATGCCAGCCGCCAGACCGATCCCGGCGATCCCACTTTGCAAACCAACGGGGGTGGGTACCGCGTGAGCCACAACACCGGTTTCGGGCTGGTCGATGCCGGCCAGGCCGTCGCGCTCGCCCGGAACTGGCGGCCTCGCCCGGCCCCCACGAGTGTCACTGATGCTTCGTCCGATAGCTCGCTCCCGCCCGACGCGGGACTGAGCGTTGGAGTGTCCAACGAAGCCGCCGAAGTGCCGCTTTCGCTGGGAGCCATTCCGGCCTTGCCGAGTCTCGGCGCCTACGCCGACGAACCTACGCCCGCGCTCCCGGTGGTCGATCTCGGCCTCTCGACCGAACCTCCCGCCCAAAGCCTGGCGGGCAAAGGGGCGCTCATCCAGCGCGGCGGTCCCAGCTACGCCGCCAAGCTCGGCTTCGCCGTCGCCGCCGGGGCCGAATTCGCCATCGTTTACAACAACGTCGGCACCGACTCGCTGGAAGCGATGGGTGGCACCGACTTCGTGCCGATCCCCGCCGTATTTATTTCCCGCCGGCATGGAGAGGAGTTGCGCGATTACCTCGCGGCGAATCCCGAGGCGCTGGTGCGGATTTCCCTCGCCAAGGCGATTTACACCTTCACGGTCGCGCGCGATCTCATTTGCGAACACGTCGCCGTGCAGGTGCGGAGCAGCCACCCGGTGCGGGGCGACCTTCGAATCACGCTGGTCTCTCCCTCGGGAACGCGGAGCGTCCTGCAACGCCTCGGCACCGATGCGCGACCGGGCCCGGAGGATTGGACTTACACCTCCACGCAGCATTTCTACGAGCCCACCTTCGGACCGTGGCGGGTCGAATTCAGCGATCAGGCTCCGGAAGAAAGCGGCCTGATCGAATTCGTCGGCCTGACGCTGCACGGCGTGCCGATCGTGGATACCGATCACGATGGCTTGGTCGATGCCTGGGAAACCGAACAGTTCGGCTCGCTCGCCTTCACCGCCAAGGATGATCCGGATGGCGACGGCGAAGCGAACGGCCGGGAACAGGTCCTGGGCACGCCTCCCAATGCCGCCGCGCCGCTTCAAGTTTCCCTTTCGCCCTGGAACGACACGCATCATCGGCTCAGTTGGACCGCTCAGGACTCGGCCGATTTCGAGATTCTGGCGCGCCCGGCCATCACCGCGCCGTTCGAAGTGTTGCAGACTGTGCGCGGGACGTTTCCGGCGAATGCCGTGGTGCTGACCAGCGATGCTCCGGCCAGGTTCTACACCGTCCGGCGCAAGTGATCGTGTATACGGACAGCGCCGGGCGCATCCGGACCCCCGTTGGGAGATGGCATGAGGAGTTGGCAGGCGAGCCCCGAGGGGCTACACCCGCCAACGACATGAATAACAAACATCATTCCATTACCTCCGAAATTCGCGCGGAGCAAGCCGCGAAGCCAGCGCCGCAAACGATCAAGCTCGGGCTGGACGTCCATGCCGATTCGATTGTCGTGGTCCGCCTCCTCGACCACAGCGCGCCGCAGCCGGCGCAGAAGTTCACGCCCGCCAAATTCCTCGAGTGGGTTCAACACCAGCTTCGGTCGAGCGCGGCGGTGCATAGCTGCTACGAAGCCGGGCCGTTCGGCTACGGGCTGCACCGGGCGCTCGTCGCGCTGGGGGTGCGGAATATCGTCGTCCAGCCGGTCTGCCTGGACGAGCGCCACACCGGGGTCAACCACGACAAGAGCGACGCCCGGGAACTGGCCCTGCGGCTGGATCGCTACGTCGAGGGCAACCCGCGCGCCCTGGCCACCGTGCGCGTGCCCACGCCCGAAGAGGAACAACGGCGCGCCGAAAGCCGCCAGCGCGAGCAGCTCAAGCGAGACGTCCAGCGGGTAGCCGCCCAAGGCCGGGGCCTGCTGCTGACGCAAGGCCAGCGCGAGAAGAAAAGCTGGTGGACGGCGCGGCGCTGGACGGCGTTGCGCCCCCTCCTGCCGGCCTGGCTGGTCGAACGGCTGGAAGTCTTCCGCCGGGTGCTGGCCACGTTGCAGCACGAGCTGGCGGCCGTGACGGCAGCCCTGGAAGAAGCCGCCCCGGCGGTGCGGCCCAAGGGCCTGGGCGGGCTGACCTGCGAAACGGTGGATCGGGAAATCGGCGACTGGCACCGCTTCCAGAACCGGCGGCAGGTGGGCAGTTTCACCGGCCTGTGCGGCGGGGTCAGCGCCAGCGGCGGCCACTGCGCGCTGCTGTCCATCACCAAGCATGGCAATGCCCGCCTGCGCACCGCCCTGGTCGAGCTGGCTTGGCGGCTGGTCGTCTGGCAGCGCGACTGCAAACTGGTCAAGAAATGGTGGCCCGTCCTGAGCCGCCCCACCGCGACGCGGGGGGCGCGCAAAAAAGCCATCGTGGCCATCGCCCGGCACATGGCGGTGGACCTCTGGCGCTGGCGCACCGGGCGCGGCACCCCGGCCGATTTCGGCTGGGCCATGGTCGGCGGCTAAACCCGCGGCTCCGGACGGGGCCGCGGGCCGCCCCCTGAAGAACCCATGAACGCAGCGGATCGAGAGAGTGTGAAACGGCGCGCGCCCGAAGCGGAACTGGGGCTGGCCACAGCCCGGTTTGGAGATGGGGCGCGCTCGTTTCCTGGCCGTGACCGGATGAGTCAAAAGGTGCCGTCCCCGCAGGGCCAGGCACGGATAGCAGGATGAGCAACGGCTTCGCCCTTGCCCCCAGCCAGGAAAACGTTTGACCGCTCGAACCCGCTCGGAAAGGAACCCGCAGAAAGAGCTTTGAAGAAAAAGAAGAAGAAGCCTTGAAGAAAAGAAAAAGGGGGAAAGGCCCCCGGCGCGCTTGACACTCCTCATAGCAGTTCCGCGTTTACGCGGTCTGGTGCTGGAAAACTACCGAACCGCGTAAACGCGGAACTCCGAACGGGGGTGTCCAGTGCGATTCTCGCCGCTTACCGGGCGATTTCGAACGCGAACCCCTTGAGATATTCCGTCTCGGGAACCGACGGCAGCACCGGGTGATCGAGCGATTGGCCGAACGTGGCCACTTTCCGCAAAACGCGGCGCGCGTCGAAAGCGGCTTCGAGAATCACCTTCATGAACAAGCCCGCGTCGACGTGATGCGAGCAGCAGAACGTGGCGAGCGTCCCTCCGGGGCGCAGCAGCTTCAGCGCGCGCAGATGAATCTCCTTATAGCCGCGCAAGGCGTCCGGCACCGTGGCGCGGTTGCGGGTGAAGGAGGGCGGATCCAGCACGATCAGGTCGTACTTGGGGATCAACTTCTCGTGCGGCGGCACGGTGGTTTGCGCCTTGAACCAGTCGAAGACGTTGGCCGTCTCGAACTGGCATTGCTCCCCCACTCCATTGCGCTGGGCGTTGGCCTGGGCGGCGGCGATGGCATCCGCGCTCTGATCGATCCCCAGCACCCGGGCCGCGCCATGCTTGGCGGCATGCAAGCCGAAGGCGCCGAGAAAACAAAAGCAATCGAGCACCTGCGCGCCCTTGGCGTACCGGCCCACCGCATCGTAATTCGACTGTTGGTCCAGGTAACACCCGGTCTTGTGGCCCCCGAGCAGATCGACCGACAGCTTCACGCCATTCATCTCGATCAGCACCGGCCCGTCGATTGCCCCGGCCAGCATGCCGCTCGCCTCGGCCAGGCCCTCGAATTTCCGCGAGCCGACATCGCTTCGTTCCAGAATTGCCCGGGGCCGGTAAATCCGGGTGAGCGCCTCGAGAATCTGGCTTTTGCGCTGATCCACGCCGAGCGAGGAGATTTGCACCACCAGCACATCCTCGTACTTGTCCACGATCAGCCCGCTCAGAAAATCGCTCTCCGCATTGGCGACGCGGTAGGAGCGAGCGCCGGGAAGATGCCGGTCGCGCAGGGCTTGCGCCGCGCGCAGTTTCCGTTCGAAGAAATTCACATCGACCGACGCCCGGTCCGGGTCAAGCAACCGGACATGAATCTTGGACTTCGAATTGTAAAAACCGATGCCGAGAAACCGGGCGCGCGAATCCTTGACCTGAACCACATCCCCATCCTTCGCCTCGCCGGTCAGGCGCGCGATGGAACCCTGATAAATCCAGGGATGCCCCGCCACCACACGCTCCGCCTCGCCGGGCCGCAAGACGGCCGTTACCAAAGTATCTTCCATAAGTTTGTAAACAGTTCCGGCCGGCCGCGCCGGGGGAGGAATCTCGTTCCTCCCCTGGGCGGCTGGCCGACCTACTCTGCGTTACGAACCCCTCCCCGGCAAATGGCCGCCCCATCCCCCCATGCCCGGGGAGGATAGCCGTCCCGGCTGTCTGCGGCGGGCGTCTCGCCCGCCGCCAGCCCCCGTCCACCCACAACGCCCCTCTGTCCGCACGCCACTTCCGATCGCACCATTTCTGTCCCCAATCCTTGCCACCGCGCCCCATTCATTGTTAGGTAGGCGGCGGGAATCGACCACCCGCCGTTTCGAGGGACGCCATGACACCTGAAAAGAAACCCGCCCGCGCCAAAACCAAACTCGCCGCCGCCAAAGCCACCCCCGTGGCCAAGCCCAAGTCGTCCGCCGTCAAGGCGGCTGCGGCGGAGCCCGCTTCCCCGGCCGAGAAGCCAATCAAGCCCGCGAAACCTAAGGCGGCCAAAGCCGCCGCGAAGACGGTCGAAACGAAATCCGCCCAGGTTCCGCGGGCCAACGGAACCGCCAGCAAGGCCGAATCGCCGAGCACTCCGGCCGCCGTTCCACCCGCCGCTCCCGAACCGGTGCGCTTGAAAGCGCCCGTCAAACCCATTAAGGCCGCCAAGCGCGCCAGCGCCCGCAAGCTGCCGCCCGAAGTCAAGATTCCTCCCATTCTACTCGAAGGCGACGCCGCCCCCCCGATGCGCTCCAGCGGGCCGGGGACGCGTTACGCGCTGACCGTTCCCGAACGCGTCACCCCCGTCCCCCCGCTCAACATCCTGAGCGAACTGCCCGAATCGTACGGCACCGGACGGCTCCTGGCCACCGCGCGCGACCCGCACTGGCTCTACATTGCCTGGGATATCGAACGGGAGCAGCAGCTCCGCCTGAACGCCGCCAGCCGCGAAGGCCACCTCCTTTTACGCGTAGCCGCCCCGGATCGCCCCGATCTCGAGATCGCCAATGTTTCGGTGCATCCCGAAAGCCGCAATTGGTTCGTCCATGTCCCCGAATCGGCCACGCGTTACGAGGCGGCGCTGGGCTACTACAGCGTGGAGGGGCATTGGATCGAAGTCTCCCGCTCGCGCAGCACCTTCGCCCCGCCCGAGGCGCCCGTCGAAGAACTGGCCGCCGAATTCGTCACCCTGCCTCCCACGGTCACCTATCGGGAGATCGAACAGGCGGTTCAGCATGTCCTCGTGGAATCCGCGCCCCTCGTCGAAGCCATTGCCAAAGCCGCCGAGTACGCGTCCGAAGACGTCGTGCCGTCCGCGAGCGAACCCGCGGCCGAGGAGCCGCCGCCGCGCTTCGTGCCCGCCCCGGAAACGCCAACGTCGCGCTTCGGAGATTCCTCGAAACCCGAATTCGACCTTGGCCGCCGCCCGCGCGCCTCTGCGTCGATCCCCAGCCAGACTCCCGCCCGCCGGGAAGAGCGCCGGGGATGGTCGCCGCAGCAGGCGGCGGAACTCGCGAAGCTCGTCACGCTCGATTCTTTCCGGCGGGTCTGGGCCGGTTCCATCGAGATCACCGAGCTGGTGCGCCGGAAGTTGCTCGAATTGACCGGTTCGCTCGCCGCCGCCGAACTCTCGCGCCGCGAGCAATCGGTCTCCTCCCTGAGCAGCTTCGGCCTCGCGGTCGAATCGACGCGCGGCGAAGAACGTCAGTTTTGGTTCAACGTAAACGCCGAATTGATTGTCTATGGTGCGACGGAAGCCGATGCCAGAGTCTCGATCGGAGGACGCAAAGTGAAGTTGCGCCCGGACGGGACCTTCAGCTTCCGGTTCAGCTTGCCGGACGGACGGTATGAATTGCCGATCGTCGCGGTTTCGCGGGATGAGGCGGAGTCGCGCGAGGCGCGCTTGCGCTTCAGCCGGACGAGCGACTATGCGCGGGGCACGGGGGTGCATCCGCAAGACTTGTCGCTCCGCCCGCCCGAGCCGGCCAGCATCGCCCCGGCCTGAGCCCGGCGCTTGCGCCGAATGAAATTTCAGCCGACGCTGGGCCGACCCGGAGCCTGGTCGGCTTGATCGACTCACTGCATGGAAGGTTATTTTGCACTCGTTTTGCATGCTCATTTGCCGTTTGTGCGGCATCCCGAGCACCCGCGCTTTTTGGAGGAGAACTGGCTCTTCGAAGCGATCACCGAAACCTACCTCCCGCTCATCCAGGCCATCCAGGGCTGGGAGCGGGATGGCATGTCGGTTCCATTCACCCTCACCCTGTCGCCGACCCTCTGCGCGATGCTCGGCGATCCCTTGCTCCGCACCCGCTACGCCGAACATCTCGACCGCCTGATCGAGCTGGCCGAGAAGGAAACCCACCGCACCTGGTGGGATAAATCCCTCGCCCCGCTCGCCGGGATGTACCTCGAACGGTTCGAAGCAGCCCGCCGTCTCTGGCAAGCCTGCGGCCAGGATTTGCTCGGCGTCTTCCGCCGCTTTCAGGACGACGACCGCCTCGAAATCATCACCTGCGCGGCCACCCATGCGCTCCTGCCGATGCTGGCCAACCATCCGGAATCGATGCGCGCGCAGATTCTGGTGGCGCGGGATCAGTACCGCTCGATTTTCGGACGCGACCCCCGCGGTATCTGGCTCCCCGAATGCGCCTACCAGCCGGGCGTGGAACAAATCCTCAAGGAAGCCGATCTGCGCTGGTTTATCACCGACACGCACGGCCTCCTGCACGCCACTCCGCGCCCGCGCTACGGCACCTTCGCCCCCATCTTCACGCCCGAGGGCGTCGCGGTCTTCGGCCGCGATTTCGATTCCGCCAAGCAAGTCTGGAGCCGCCACGAAGGCTATCCCGGCGACCCGCGCTACCGCGATTTTTACCACGATATCGCCTTCGATACGGACTACGACTACATCGCGCCCTATCTCCCGGCGCCCCCGCAGCGCAGCTTCAGCGGCATCAAATACTCCCGCATCGCCGGCCAGCCGGATCGCAAAGAAGTCTACGACCGCGCCGTCGCCCTTCAAGCCGCGGCCGAGCACGCCCAACATTTCCTGGACGCCCGCCGCGCCCAGCTCCACCAGGCCGCGGCCACCATGGACCGGCCCCCGATCGCCGTCGCCCCCTACGACGCCGAACTTTTCGGCCACTGGTGGTACGAGGGCCCCGAGTTCCTGGACTTTTTCATGCGGAAGTCCTTTTTCGACCAATCTAGCATGAAGCTCACCACTCCGGCCGCCTACCTGAGCGAACAGCCCACGCAACAGGTCGCCCGCCCCGGCCCCTCAAGCTGGGGCGAAGAAGGCTATTGGAAAGTCTGGTTGAACGAAACCAACGAGTGGATCTATCCCCATCTCGATATCGCCCAGGAACGCATGACCAATCTCGCGCGACGCTTTCCCGAGGCCGCTGGCTGGACCCGCCGGGCCCTGCAACAGGCCGGCCGCGAGTTGCTCCTCGCCCAGGCGAGCGACTGGCCGTTCATTCTCAAGACGGGCACCAGCCCCGAATACGCCCGCCAGCGCGTCACGCGCCATCTCCTCCGCTTCATCGCCCTCCACGAGCAACTCACCACCACCCAGATCGATCAAGCCTGGCTGGCCGAAATCGAAGCCGCCGACAACATCTTTCCCGACATCGAATATCGATACTGGGCGTGATACCTCCGCGATATATGCGGGGCGAATTAGGCAATCAGCCTTCCTTCCCTCGCCGCATCCGATGGGGAGAGGGCCAGGGTGAGGGGACTTCGTTGCCCCAGAGCCGCAAGTTCACGCCAATTCCTCCATCCGCTTCGCCCGCCGGTGCAGGGCGCAATCGAGCCCGATGATCGCCAGGATAATCGCACCCGTGATCGCATCCTGCAGATACGCGCTCGCCTCCGCGTAGACGAGCGTCTGCGAAACCAGATACAAAAACAGCGCCCCCAGCAACGTCCCCAGGTAACTCCCCTCCCCGCCGAAAATACTCGTTCCGCCCAGAATCACCGCCGCGATTACCTGCAGCTCGAACCCCAGCGCCATCCGCGCCGGCTCCACTGCCTGCACCCGCGTCACGTAGAGCAACGCCGCCGCGCCGAAGAACACCCCGCCCCACCCGAACGCCGACCGCAGCACCCGCGCCGGATCCAGCCCCGTCGCCCGGCACGCCTCCTCCGAATTCCCCAGCGCCAGCCATAGCCGCGCCCGCTTCGACCACCCCTCCAGCGCCAGCGCCAGCAGCGTCCCCCCCGCCAGAAACGCCACCGGCCACACCTTCCCCGGCGCGTGATACGCCTCCCCCGGCACCGAAATGTTGCCCGAGAACGACGGCACCGCCACATCCGCCAGGATCAGCGCCAGCCCCCGGTACAACGGCAGCCCCGCCAGCGTCAAAATGATCGCCGGAATCCCCAGCCGCGTGATCAAAGCCCCATTCAGCGCCATGCACCCGGCCGCCGTCGCCACGCACCCCGCGAACGCCACCGGCGGAGCCAGCCCGTGCAGGCTCAGAATCCCGAACACCGTCCCCGCCAGCGCCACCATCGACGCCACCGAAAGATCGATCGCCCCCGCGAACACGATCCCCGTCAGCGCATACCCCGCCAGCGCCACCGGCGCGATGTCCGACCCCGCCCGCGCGATCACATTTCCGAACGATCCCCCCTCCTTCAACAACAGCGCGATCGCCCCGAGCAATACCCCATTCCCGGCGATCAGAAACCCGATCCGCCGCCGCACCCCCGGCGTCATCCGCTCGAACATCTCCCCCATTAAGCGGACCCGCCCCACCCTCCGGCAAGCCAATCGTGTGCCGGCCCCTGATCGCTGCCGCAACTCCCCGCCCATTCTGTCCCCACTCGCCAACGAGCAAGCCACTCATCCGCTCCACCCGGACCACACCGCCGCCCACCGAAAACCCCCGCCACCCCTCCATCTCAGCCCATCCGGCCGATCCGACCGATTCAGCCCTTTCCACCTCCCACGCTCCCGAACCCCCCGAAACCCCGCGTAATTCCACACATTCCACCGATTCCACCGCCCCACCTTCCACCCACACGCCCCACGCCCAACCCGCCCCAGCCCACCCAAAAGCCCACCCCAAACCCACCTACAACCAACCCCAAAAACGCGCCTTCTACCTCGGCGCCCTCAAACGCCGCTGACCACCCCGGGGAAACACGAACCCGGCTCACGCCCACGAAAATGAGAGCGCCGGAGCATTGCCTTCAATCGTTTGAAGGTAATGGCAATGCTATGGAAAGGCTCTCGTAGCTACGGGAGTACTCCCCGAAGATCAAGAGCAGCAACTGCTCTGTAAGCCGGGAAGCGATGTCTGATGGTTTCTGGATGCCAACAGCAATCTTGCAGTCCAAACAGTCTTTTGGAATTTCGGTGACGAAGGAGATATCGGTGCGCGGTGGCAGTAGTCCCGGTTTCCAAACGATGTTTGCCAAGGCACGATTTGTCATTCGCTGTCCAGAAAGCTCCTCGATGACGCCATACAGAGGTAGGCCGTTTGATTGGGCAGCGTAATGCAACTCTGTGTTTGAAGGATTCTTTAGCAGCAGCACCGCTCGGAAATGACTTGGCGTACTATTCGTATAGGCCACAAACACCAAGGCGGGATGTGGTTCATGGGACTTCCACCAAATCCAAGTGGCGAGCGCGGCAACCAAGAACGCGAGGCCGAAAATGCAGATAAACACGCGGGAGCGCCAAGAGGACCTGCGCCCGGTCGTTGTGAAATTCGATCTTGTTGCTTCGATTTGGCTCCTCTCAACGACTCCCCGCTCGTCGCGCCGTGCCACGAGATGGCCGCCAGCCAGTTCAGAAAGTCGCAGTTCTTTTGGGGATCATGGGCACCACCGAATTCTCATTGTGCCCAAGCTGCCCTGCCGAACAGGAGTTTGCAATTCACCATAGTTCGGTGCGAATGGGGGGGAATTCTCCCTTGCGCGGGCTGGGGCGCGGCCTAGGCTGGAGAGGCGCAGCATTCGATCATGCCAGAAAACTCGCCGCTAATCGGCCTTTCACTCGCCCTGCTTCTGGCAGTGGGGTTACTCGTCTTCGGTGTGGGCCGTGTCGTTTACGGGATCGCTCATTATTATCTGCGGGAGCGAAAACCTGTTCGACAAATCCGTCACGCACAGTACGGCCTCCTTGCTGGCGAGGGAGGGATTTGGAGTGGCATAGCCCATTTGAATGATCGAGAAGTGCCCTTCACAGTGGGGGGGACGGAGTTCGCTCCCGACGATCTAGCCATCAAGGAGGTCGATGCCCTTAGCCAAAGATTTGCCGAAGTCGAGAAGGAAGCCCTGGGATTTCTTCGAGATCAGGAAGCCGAGCTGCGAGATGTCGAGCTGGAGGTTTACGGACTGGATGTTGCCGATAAACCGGATTGTTTCGCATTGGAGTTCATCGCGAAGCAGGACGATACGGTGGTCTGGCGGGTCGAGTTCGAGCGGGGAAAGCCGATTAGTTCTGGATTTGATGATTGAGTGGCTTCGCCGCATTCGCAGGAGTTGCAGCCAATTCATACTCGATGCGAATTCTCATCTTGCGCGGGCTGGGGCATGGCCTATGGTGGCGGCGCTCTTTGATAATCCGACCGGTCGAATGGACCGGATAGAACATTGTTCAGTGACAGGGAACCTCGTGAGATTCGAGGACGGTTGCGCCACTGTAACGGGAATACGAGCTCCGCAAAGCCACTGCGCGAAAGCGCGGGAAGGCGGGAGTGAGGTCTGAAGCCCGAAGCCAGGATACCGGCTGAATAGTGCTCATCGTGGCCCGCCTCGTGTGAGGCTGGCCAGCTTCTCCGCAAAGAGAAGGATGAGGCCAGCCCGTCCTCCCGTATCGCCGAATGGCCTCGGGCGGCGGGACATCACTTTTGTGCCTTCCTTCGTGATTTGCCGGGGGAAGGCTTTTTTATGCCCTCCTTCCGGTCTGGTCTCGCCATTAAACCCGGCCAGGGACTTCAGAGCATCCCTGGCCAACAAAGCGAAAGATCAGATGAACAGAGGAACATGGGCGGCCGGCCTCGTACTGGCGGCATTCACTACATTCGACGGATTCCCGGAAGCCCGCGCCGCGGGTCTCGACGACCTCCGCTTCTGGACGGGTGACGGCACCAACCGGGCCGCGCTCGTCATTCACTGGAGCGCACCCGAAGTGCGCAACGCCACGGAAGTCCCCAACCCCATCATCGACCGCGCGTTGATGTGGGGCTACCGCTGGAACGGCACCGCCAGCGGCGAACAGATGTTCAACGCCGTTGTCGCCGCCGACCCGCGGTTGCACACGGCGATCAATATCTCCGCCTTCGGCATGAGCGTCGTCGGCCTCGGTTACGACTGGAACAATAACCGCGTCTTCGGCCTGCGCTCCGGCGCGAACATCGTCGCCCCGGCCGGCTTCACCAACGGCGTCGCTCAAGTCTCCACCGGCGAAGCCGACAAGCTCCTCCCGCTCGATCCGGTCGATCTCTTCTGGAGCGGCTGGTTCGGCGCGGGCTGGGAGACCTGGCATGAGCAGGGCCTCTCCGGCGGGTTTCAGATTGCACCCGGTCGAGGCTCGGAGCCCTTCTGGACTCCGAACGATCCCTCGATGCCCTACTCCGGCCGCCACGGCCAATGGCAGCTCGCCGACCTCGGCCTCTCCGGCAGCATGCTCAAGGACGGTTCCTGGATCGGCCTCACCGTCGCCGGCGGCGGCTTCGATTTCCTGAACCCCGAGTCCCCCGGCACCATCGCCTACGGTCTCCACAAGCAGGCCCCCATCGCGCCCCTCCCCGCCGACGCCGGTCTGATGAGCCCATTCGCCGTCGAGATCGTTGCCGCGAACGGCCCCTTCGGTGCCGTGCCCTATGATGATCCCGCCAGCGTCCTTGGGGCACCCGCGCGGGATTTCTACGATCCCTTTGCCGACGGTTCGAAAGAACGGCGCGTCAAGCTGGTCGAGGCGGCGTTGAATGTCGATGCCACCCAGGCGCACAAGCTCATCACCACCCTGAACGACGGCAGCTCGATCATCGCGCGCTTCGATCATCCCGTTCAGGAGAACCCTGCCAACCCCTACGGCTTCGAGTTCATGGTCTTCGGCAATTCCTTCTTCCTGTCCGACCTGGCCGTGAACGACACCACGGATATGAGTTCCGTCCGCCTCGCGCCTTCGTTCTTCGGCGAGTCGCTCAAGGTCTCCGTTAGCCCCGGCTTCACCGGAAAACCCGGCGAAGAGCAAAATAATCCCGCCACCTGGCCTTGGTATCGTTACGATGACGGCCCCTTCGCGGACACCGCCTTCCCCACTCAGGGCTACCTCTGGAACCGGACCGCCACCGCCTGGTCGCCGCAGCCCACCGACTTCACCAAGCCGGTGAACCCCGAGTTGCTCGGCCTCATCCTCAGCGAAACCATCACCGCTGCCGACGCCATCGACCTCTATTACGGCTCCGGCGGCGGCACCGGGTTCGATCTGCGCCGGTCGGGCTTCAGCACCATCCAATACGTCAAGGTGGAGGGACTCCCGCCCGCCTGGAGCGGCGGCGAGATCGACGCCTTCTCCGCCGTGCGCCCGCTCCTCCTGGGCGAAACGCTCTCGATTTCGCCGGAAAACATCGCCAGCGATTTCCGCACCATTCACTTCCAGGAGCCGGGTAACGCCAGCCTCACCTCCGTGCGGGTCGATTTTCGCGGCTTGACCGATCTGGCCGCCGTCCGTGCACAACGGCTTGATCCCGCCACCCTGACCGGCCTGAGTGAGGTGGTGGAGGCGATCGATCTTCAGATCGAGCCGAGCCGTGCGGGGCGGAGTTTGGCGCTGGAAGTCGATGTCCGCATTGATTTGCAAGGGAAGTATGCCGGCACGGGCGGTGATCTGACAGCGCTTATTTGGGACGGTACAGGCCCGAAGACATTCACGCGTCTCTCCTTCGACCCCACTGCTCCTGTGGCCATCCTTGCAGGATTGACTAACGCGACGCGTGTTGTGATCCAGCGCATGGCCACGCCGACGCTGACCTTCGAACGAAAGGCGGAGGGCGTCGAAATTCGGTTCACTTGGAACGAGGGTTGGACGCATACCTTGGAACGCACCACCGATTTCGCCCAATGGATCGAGATCGACCGTGCACAGCCCACCCACGGTCCTGTCACCGCGTTCACTGATCCGAATCCGCCCGCCGGCCAGGCGTTCTACCGCCTGCGACTAACCCGGCCCTAGCGCTGCGACTGCCCCTTGAGCAACTCCAGCCATTCTGCCCGTGAAGCCGCCGCCGCTCATCCGGCGGCGCATCTTGCCCCCGTTCGGAGTTCCGCGTTTACGCGGTTCGGTAACGTTCGGGCAAACCACCGCGTAAACGCGGAACTCCAAACCATGCGCCGGCGTCGCTCGGGGGCAGTGCCAAGATGCAGCCTGTGTTCGGTGCGCGGCTTCACCTTGCTCGAGCTGCTCGTGGTCATCGCCATCATCGCGCTGCTCGCCGCACTCTTGCTCTCGGCCTTGGCTCGGGGCAAGGCGACCTCCAAGCGCATCAATTGCCTCAGCAACCTGCGCCAGCTCGCCATCGCCGCGCAGACTTATTCCGATGACGCCGCCGGCTCCTACCCGGTGGCCTACTACAACGAGACCCGCGACGGCGTCACGCACGCCGTCGCCTGGGACATCACCACCACTCTGGGCTCGCCCGCCTCCGCCCGGCTCGGCCTCCTGTGGCAAGGGCAAGGTATTCACGCCGTCCAGCAATGTCCCTCCTACCGCGGCAAGGGGAACTGGCTGATCGATCCCTACACCGGCTACAACTACAACACGAGCTACATCGGCCACGGTCAGAACGAATCCGTGCCCGCGCCCGCGAAGGCGGCCGATGTCCGCCAGCCCTCCGGCACCGCGTTCTTCGGCGATGGCCAGTTCGTCTCCGGCGCGAACAAATTCATGCGCGCCCCCTGGCCCAATCCCGGCGATCAAGCCTTCAAGGGCCGCTACGCCGGCACTCAGGGCTTCCGCCACGCGGCCAACAGCAACCTCGCCTTCGGCGACGGCCGCGCCGAATCCGTCCGCACCCGCTTCGTGGCCAATCAGGACGGCGCGGCCAGTGTCGCGCCCGGCACCGGGTTTCTGTCTTCTGACAATTCTCTCTACGACCTCGAATGACCGACCCGGCCCACTGTCCCCTTTGCGGCCAGCCCAACGATTGCCAGCTTTGCACCACGCTCGCCTACAAGGGGCCTTGCTGGTGCGCCCGCATGACCATCCCGGACGAACTCATCGCCCGGGTGCCCGCCGACCTGAAAAACAAAGCCTGCATCTGTCGCAAGTGCGTTGAGGCCGAGCCTCATCAAGCCCGTCCCGAACGACTGGCCGTGGCGGCTCCGGGAGACTTCTATTTCGAAGCCGGACTGCTGGTCTTTACCGAGGCCTACCACCTGCGGCGCGGCTATTGCTGCGAGAGCCGCTGCCGGCATTGCCCTTACGGCAAGAGCAAGCCCACCCCCGCCGATTGATCCAGCAGCTCCATGTCTCTTATTGCTCTGGCGATCTAACCGCCGATCGGTTACCAAGCGTCCCGCCATGACCACGACCCTTTACCGCAATGCCCGCCTCGCGTTTCCCGACTTCATCGCGGAAGGCGCGCTGCTCGAACAAGCGGGCGGGATCGCGGCCATCTGGATCGAGGAATCGCCTTCGCACCTTCCGGCCGGCACCCGGACGGTCGATTGCCAGGGGCTCGTGCTGGCGCCCGGCTTGGTCGATATCCACAACCACGGCGGCAAGACCTTCGACTTCGTGGGTGCCAATGCCGAAGGCAACAACACCGCCCTGAAATTCCACGCCGAATCGGGCGTGACGACGCTCCTGGCCACGGTCATGACCGAGACCCACGAGCAGATGTGCGCCGCGCTCCGAACGCTGGCCGAGCAGGATGCCAGTGGCACGATCTATCCCAATTTCCGAGGCATTCACATCGAAGGCCCCTATTTCCATCCCGATAAGCGCGGCGCGCACCGCCTCGAGTGCCTTCGCGATCCCGTGCCCTCCGAGTATGAACGCTTCTGGGAACTGTCCCACGGCCTGATTCGCATCTTCACTCACGCTCCGGAACGGAAAGGTTCGGTCGAGTTTTGCGAGTTTTTCCATCGGCGCGGCTGCGTGCCTACCATCGGCCACACGCGCGCCACCATGCTCGAAATCCGCCGCGCCGCCGCCAGCGGAGCCCGCCATTTCGTCCATGCGAACAACGCGATCGACTGGCCGCTCCGCAAACCCCGCCCGGACGGCTGGCTCGGCACCGAGCTGATGGGCATGGGCACTCTCCTCGCCCACACCGCCCTCACCGGCGAGATCATCTCCGATGGTTACCACCTGCCTGTCGAGATGATCCGCATCATCATCAATGCCAAAACCACCGACCAGATCGCCATCGTCAGCGATTCCTGCCCCGCCGCCGGCTGTCCGCCCGGCGAATATGTCCAAGGCGGCCTCCGCATCATTCTGAAGGAAGGCGGCCTCGTGCTGTCCGGCAACGGCTCGATGGACGGCACGAACGTCCCGCCGCTGGGCGGCAGCGCCACGACCCAGCTCATGATGATCCGCAATTACCTGCGCTGGGGTTTCGGACTGACCGCGCCCTTGAAGATGGCCACCGCCGTGCCCGCCCGCATTATCGGTGAGAAGCAGCGGGGCACGCTCTGCGTCGGGAACGAGGCGGATTTGATCCTCCTCGACGACCAGGCCAACCTCTTCGCCACGATCATCGGCGGACGCGCCGTCCACACGGCGGAGCCGTTTGAGACGCTGAAGAATTAGCGGGCAATCGACCCGGTTTACTGAAGCCGCTCAAGCCTTCCTGAAGGGGGCTTCGCACCCACGGCCAAACGGCCCGTCCTAATATTTGCGAATTTTTTGCTTGCGATAGGGCGTGGCATTTAGCATGGTGATCTCGCCAATCGATGTGACGGTCGGTTGGCGATCATTCCTTCTTATTGCCTTTAGCGAATTGATCCGGGGACTGTGCAACGCAGCCCCAAACTTGTCAGGCGGCCCCGAAAGGGGCCGCTTTTTTTATGGGAGAATTCGGCGATGCCGACCCTGGCAGAATTCCCAATACGGCGGCGGACTAGCAAAAACTCAGCATAATTCGCGCCAATCTCGAATTCTCAATTCGGCTCGGAAGCCGAGGGCTGTCCAGGGTCGAACGCTATGCGGCTGAAGGAGTTAGGGCTCAATTTAAGCTTCCCGAGCCCAACGGCCTGGCCCAGAATTCCTTCCGCCGTCCAGCGATCCAGGTCGAAGGTCAGCATGCCGCCGGACGGAAAATAGCCCCGGACCGTCCGCCCGGTTGCTCGGGCCGGAGGAGGGGCGTCCGCCGCCAGTTCGATCTGCTTGACCCGGCTCAAGGGAATCTCCAGCAGGGTCTCCGCCGCCAGGACGCTCAGCCGCTCCGGCCTGATCTGCTTCACCGGCCCGCTGATCCGGTCGCCGTTGCGCAGACGCGCGACGTCCACCGTCTTGTTCGGCGTGACGGAGACGGGTTCCTCGAACTGCCCATCCCATTCGAAGACCCGCAGGTTGCTCATCTTGACCGCGCCCTGGCCCTGGTGGACGAACCGAATAGCCGTCCCCGTGCCGGCGAACTCGTCCGTGTCCGTCCACTGTTTGACAAGCGCGCCATCCACCAGCAACGAGATCGTCCGCTTGGCGCGATTGATCCGGATGTCGAACTTGGCCGAGCTTTTCTGGGCCAGCATTTGCAGCGGGGCCTGGCCGAGGAAGCGCAGGGGATCCATTTGTTTGACCGGCAGCAGGTTGGCGGCGAAGGGATTGATCTGCAGGCTGTAAAAGCCGCCGAATTTTGGCTCGGTTTCCTTGTTCGCGAGGCTGATCGGGTGCAGGTACTCCGTATACAAGGCGATGGCGACATGGAAAAATCCGCGCCAGTCCAGATCGAATTGCAGGCTGGCCATGTCCGGCAATTTGAGATCGCGGGCGATCGAGGCCGATTTCGAGGCGTAGATCGCCCCCTTGTGAAAGTGCCACTGGCCGGAATCCGTGACGGCGGCGGCGCTGACCTTGCCGACCGTCCACCCTTCGGCCTCGCCGGGGCCTTCGAACAGAGCGGGCTTGGGCGGGGGCAGGGGCAGGATCAACCCGACGACCGTTTTGGGAATGGAAAGCTCGCCGCCGTACCAGGTGTCCAGCCGCACGGATTCGCCATCGTACCCGAGCAGGCGCCCGCCGATCTGGTCTCCATTGGCGAGCTGGATGATGCAATTGTTCGTCCACGGCGCGGGGGCTGGGAGACCGCCGAGTTGCACCTCGGAAAGGGCGGAAGCCTCGAAAAGGAACGGGCTCTTCGCGTCCGGCCGCGCCCATTCCACGCCCGAATCCGCGTCGATCTTGGCGAGTGAGCCGTGGAGGGCGTCGCCGTTCTTGAAGGAGAGCAGATCGCGGCCTGGCCGGGGTTTGGGGGCGGCGTTCTTCTCCTGCGCGGGGGCGAGCAGAGCGGCGCCGAGGAGGAGGGAAAGCAAAGCGGCGCGGTTCATTCGAATTCGGGGAATTGCGGGAACTCTGGTTCGGCCTCGGCGGCGGCGCCTTTCGTATCCGCCTCGGCCGACGGGGCGAATTGAAGCTGGCGGATGCTCTTGGGATCGAACTTGAGTTCGCCGAACGTGCGGCTGATGCCGACGACCTGGCCATCCTCCCAGCGTTGCAAATCGAACGAAAGCCCTTCGCCACCCGGGAATAATGCCCGGACTTCCGAACTTTCGGACGGGGCCGCAGGGGTGTTCGTCTGCGCGAATTGCACCTGGGTGACTCGCGCCATCGGGATGCTGAGTTTGGCGAGCTTCGTCTCGATGGAGACCTTGCCGTCCTCGACGCTCTGGACGCGGCCCGTCACCCGGTCGCGATTGGCGAGAAATATGACATCGACATCCGTAGGCGCATTAGTGGCGGAGTCGGGCTCGAACTTGCCATCCCACTCCGCGACTCGCACGTTCGAAAGGGTCAGGCCCTTCGTTTCGACCTGAGAGAAGAACACGATTCCCGAGCCCTTCGCCACGAAGCCGGAGGAGTCTTTCCACCGTTGGACGAGCTGGCCGTCCGCGAGCACCGCGATGGTGGCGTCGTCCTTGTTGCAACGCACCTCGAAGCGCATCTTGTTGCGGCGGCTCATCTCCAGGACCGGGGCCTGGCCGAGCATCGTGGCGCCGCTGCCCGCCTGCACCCGCTGGACGCTCACCGTGCCGTTGCCGATGTAGAGCAGGTAGGCGCTTGTGCCGTAGTCGAACCGGTCGATGGCCTGGGCGTAGAGCGTGATGCTGAGGCTGAAGGAGCCGTTCCATTCCAGGTCGAACTCGAGGGCCGCGGAGCCGGTGAGACCGAAGTCGCGGCCGAGCAGGTCGGCGCCGTTCGCCACGAACGCGCCGTCCTTATACTCCCAGGAGCGCGGGTTGCGCCCGAGCCGCCAGCCGTCCGGCCCCGAAGGGCCTTCGTAGAGCAGGCGATACCCCTTCGAGGAGAAAGTGATCGAGTCGAGCGCGGCGACCGAGGCAAGCAGATTGGTGCCGAACCAGCTCTCGAGACTGGCCTGGCCATTCTGCATCGAGACGAGGTTCCCCGCGACCTCGTCGCCATTTTTGAAGTAAAAGCGGCAGGAGGGCTTGAAATCGCGCTGCAACCCCTGCGTGCGCTCGAAGCGGACGGCGGCGATGTTTGTCAGCAAAAGCTGCAACGGAGCGCGCGCCGCGGGATGGTTCCAGGTCAGGCCGTCCTCCTTGACGATCGAGCTGAGGGAGCCGTGCAGCGTGGAGCCATCAAGCAAGTGCAGCAACGCCGGGCGGGCGGCGGGCTCAGCCGGTTCCGCGCCGACTGCCAAGCCGGGGCCACCGGCCAGCGCCAGCGCGGCGAGGGCGGACAACAAGTTCGAGCGGGGAGGGCGCATCAACGTTCGTATATGGGAAGATACCGGTAGTTCAAAGCGAGCGAAAGCAGGGAAGCGGCCGTGGTGAAGGTGTGGCCGAACTGCCCATCCCATCCGCCTTCCTCGTTCTGGGTCGAGATCAATGTGCGGACGTTCTTTTTGTTCCATTCGTTCCAGATCTGGGGCGTGCTCTGGAAGAACGCCTGCGACGCGTAGTAAAGATAGTACTGCTGGTAGCTGGGGTCGGCGGGCGCCGCCTGCAGGTAGCGGAAGGCTTTCTGGTAAGGATCGGATTGCTTCTGCTTGGCGAGGGCGAACACCAGGCATCCGATCGCCGTGCGCGCGCCGTTGGGAGAGCTGGCTCCGGTGTAGCCGAAGCCGCCCTCGGGCGTCTGGCATTTGATGAAGTACTTGAGGCCCTTTTGGATCGCCTCCTCGGGAACGGCCAGGCCCGCGTTGCGCGCCGCGAAGAGGGCGACGATCTGGCAGCCGCTCACGGTGGTGTCGGCATCAAGGCTTTCGGGCGAATAGCGCCAGGCGCCGAGCGGGTTCCGCGTCTGCGAGGAAACGATCAGATTGACGGCCTTTTGCAGCGCGGGACCGAGGCGTTCATCTTCGACATGGCCGTAGGCTTCGGCCAGCGCCAGCATGGAGAATCCGTGATTGTACATCGATTTCCCGATGTAGCCCGTCTGCGGATTCTGGTTGCGCAGGACGAAATCGAGGCCCTTGCGGATGGAAACGGCGTACGGGCCATGATTCGGGTCGTCGCCGTGCGCGAGCATCGCCACCACCGCCAGGCCGACCACGGCCGGTTCTCCCCCGTACGGCATGTCGTTCCAGCGTCCGTCAGCCGTCTGGAGTTTGGTCAGAAACTGCAAGCCCCGGACGTAGGTGCGGTCGATCTGCGCCGGGGAGACATCGCCGCCATCCTCGAACAGTTCCTGAGCGCCGAGCCGGCCGGGAAGCAGCAGACACAGTGCGAGCAACGCCAGCGGCCGGCGCCACCGGCTGGCCCGCCCATGAGTCCGGCTCGCCGAAGCAATCAAGTCCCCGTCCGCCGCCGCGGGGGCCTTCGCCGCGCCAATCTTCGAAGTCGCCGGGAGCATCTATTTCTGCGCCTCTTCGAGGGCTTTGAAGTACCGTTCGAGGGCCGGGCGGAACTCGGTCGGATAGTTGCCCGGCACCCCGGAAGCTTTGTTGACAGTCCGGCCTTCGCCGACGGCACCGGCGGCATTTCCGGCCGCAGGCCCGCTGGCGCGATCAGTCGTCCCGCCCGCCATGTTGCCGCCGGGCGTCTGGCCGGCCTTCATGCCCGGCATCATTTGCGGGGCCATCATCTGCATCAGGAAGGCCATTTCTCCGCTCTGGCTGCTCTGTCCCTGGCCGCTGCTGCTGGCGCCCTTTTTGGCCTGTTCGTTGAGGAGATTGATCAGATCTGTCAGCATGGCGAGGCTCTTGTCCTGCGCGGAGCGCGTGACCTGATCGGTGCGCGGCCGGTCGAGGAGATTTTCGACATCGGACATCGCGGTCATGGCGTCGGCGTACGGGGCTTCGAGCAACGCGAACGGATTCTCGACGGCCTGCTTGGTCAGATCGCGATTGAGCTTGGCTTGCGAGGCGGCCAGCAGCACCGCGCCATCGCGGTAGGTATCCACTTCTTCGAGATGTTCGTGCAGCAGGCGGGTGCGTTCCTGGACGTTCACCTGGCGCTCGCGGACGCGCAGCAAGGCGAGGAGTTGCTTCAACGCCGAGTCATCCTCGGGCGGCCCGCCCGGGCTGCCGCCCTCGCCGCCGCCGGACTCGTCGCTCTTTTGCGGCGGCTGAAGCGTTTCGGCCCAGGCCACGAACCGATCCGCCCAGAGGGCCAGGTTGCGCATGGCCTCCATGCCGACGTTATCCTGGATCAGCCCGCGAACCTCCTCGAGGCGGTCGCCCGGATGCGTTTCGGTCATTTCCTGGCTCACCTTGCCGTAGTTCGGCTTTTGCGTGCGCTCGTAAAAGCGGCTGATCTCGCCCTGCAATTTGACCGATTCCGTCTGGCTTTCCGTTTGCAGCGTCGCGAGGGAACTATTGACCTTCTGGAAACGGGGCGGCAACTCTGGCGGCGTGAGCCCGACCGTCTCGGGAATGTGTTTCTGCAGGTGGCCCTCGATCTTCTTCTGCTCGCTGCCGAGTTTTTGAAGCCGTTCGGAGAGCGTGAGGGCCTGCAGATCGTCGAGGCCTTGATTGACCTGCTTCTGCATTTTCTGGAGCTGGTCGATGGTCTCTTCCTGTTTCTCGACCGCCTCCGCCAGATTCTTCTCCTTCTGCTCGGAACTCGAACTGTTTTGGGCGTTCTGGAGAGATTGCGAAGCTTGCGCCATCGGCTGCGAAGCGACCTGCTCCATCTGGTGCAGATTCTGCGTCCACTCCTTGAGCAACTCCTCGCTGAAGGCGGGGTTGCGCAAGGCTTCGCGCAAGTTTTTCATGCCTTCCTCGGCCAGATTGCGCAATTGCTCGGCATTCTGATCCTGCGCCTTTTCGAGGCTCCGCATCTTGGCCGCGGCTTCCGGGGTGTCGAGCTTGGCGAGATCCTTCAGTTCGCGCGTGTCGGCCGCCAGCCGTTCTTCGAGGCGCGTCACTTCTTCGAGCCGCACGAGGAGCGATTCCAGATTCTGGCGCACCATCTCCGCGTGCTGGGCGGTGCCCAGGATATGGATGCGATACGCGGCGGTTTCGGCACGCTCGCGGCCCGGCAGAAAATCGGTGGCGTAGGCGCGAATCTCGACCGTGGTATCGGCCGGAATGCGGAGCACGGCCGGGGAGAAATTGAACGTGGCATCGATCGTCTGCCCGGCGGTGTCCTCGGCCGTGAAGACAAAGCGGTGATCGAGGGCAGGCTGGTTCGTGACGGTCTCGGTGCCCTCGACGTGCCAATCGAGCCCGAGCAGCTTGATGCCGAAATCGTCCCGTGCCCGGACCTGAATGGGGAGAACCTCCGTCTCGAGCATGGCGGTGTCGCGGAAAAGGCCGGCGATCTCCGGCACCGGCGCGGAGTCCGGCCGCTGGGCAATGGCCAATTGAAACGGGGCGTTGTTGGTCAAGCCCAGGCGGTCGCTCCAGGTCAAGACCGCGCGGGCGAGCTGATCGGCGGGCAACGGCTCGGCCGAGAAACGTTGGGCGTCGACTTTCAGATCGACCGGCACCGCTTCGCCCGCCTGCATCGCGGCCGATCGAAGCTCCCGGGAAGCCTGGCCGCGGAGCGTCAGCACGCTGCCCTCGACCACTTCGATCCCGCCGCCGCGCAGATTCTCCTCCTGATTCGGATACCCGAGATACTCCGGCAGCTTGACTTCCGCCGTGATCGCCTCCAGCCCGGGCCGGTGCGTGGGGCGGATCGAAACGCTGCGCTCCGCATCGCCGACTCGAATGCGCAGCAGGCCCGCGCGGGTCTGGCCGGGGATGTTGAGCGTGGCCGCGTCTCGGTCGACCCGGGCGCGGATTTCCGGCTGGCCCGTGAGCAACCCTTTGGCCACGCCGGGCCGCCAGAACGACCGGTATTCGACCTTCGCGGTGAGCGCGAACGGTTCGCCGTGCGGCACGATCAATTCGTTCTCGAGGCCGCTCAGCTCCACGAGAGTAAAGCGGGGCACATTGGCGAGCGGAGCAATCCAGCGCCGGAAGGCGTTCCAAGTGGCTTGCGGCAGGACGAGGGCGGCGATGACCGCGATCGCCAGCAGGCTCACGGCCGCGAGCGCGTTGCGGCGCGCGCGGGCGCTGCTCACCGCTTCGCCGAATTCGTAGCGCGCAGATTCCTCCGAGACCTGGCCGATGGCGGCGCGGTACAGTTCCGGGGAAAAGTGCGCCGGGCGATTGTGCTCGTCGGCCAGTTCGACAATGCCGAGCAGCCGGTCGCCCAGCCGGCGGTGCCGGCGCTGCACGATCACCGCGAGGTCGCGGAGGGACCGTTGGCGGACGACCCAGCGCCAGAGCCAGAACCAGCCGGTCAGCACGCAGCCCAGCAAGGGAATGCCGGCCAGCGCCAGACGCATCCACCGCGGGGCTTCGATGAAACGTTCGGCGAGGAAGAAAACGCAGAATCCGCCGAGGAGAAACAGCGCGGCGACCGCCGCCGCCAGGAGTGCCTCGACCCGAAAAGCCCGTTTCTCCAGCCGCCCGAACTGCGCGCGCAAACTCTCCGGCAGCGCGACTTTCAACGACTGGTCTTCGGGCATAGTTCGTTCAGGCGCTCTAATTTGCACGCCGCCCGGCAGCCCGTCCAATAAATCATGCGGTTAGCACGTCTCGGGGACGGGGAGGGAGTTGGGGCGGCCCGGAAAGCCGGGGGTCTTGAACGGTCGGCCCTTCGGCAGGGGCCGGCCCGCAGCCTATTGCGCCGAAGCGGTCTTTTTCTCGGCCTTTTTGGCGGTCATCCAGTCGAAGGTGATTTTGATGTCGTCGGCGGTTTTGATCAGCCCGAGGCCAATCGCGGGCGTCGGCGGCTTGATGCCGAAATCGGTCATCTTGAGCTGCGTGGCTCCAGAAGCCTTCAGCTTGTTGCCGGGCTGGGGAGCCAAAGTGACGACCATCGCGACTTCCTTCGTCACGCCATTGACCGTGAGATCGCCCTTGGTATTGAACGCCAGCGGATCGCCCGCCTTGCGCTCGACCGGCTTCATTTCCTTGAGCGCGTACGTAATGTTGGTATGGCTCTTCACGTTCAAGGCGTCGTGCATGACGTCGTCCATGAGGCTCTTGCCGCTCTTGAGCGAGCGCACCGGGATCGAGACATCCACCTTGGGGGTGACCTTCAGATCGCCGGTCGGTTGGGCCGGATCGAGCGGGAAATTGGATTCGAGTTCCATGAATCCGGCGACGATGGCGCTCGTGACCGTCCAGTCATGGATGGTGGAAGTGCCCTCCAGGGTGACTTTGCTGCCGGGGCGCGCCTCGTACCGGACGGCCTCGCCGAAGGTGGACAGGGCCGCGAGGCAGAGGGAGGCGGCAATCAGTTTCGCGATGGATAATCTCATAAGGTCAATCGATATGCGTTGGACGTTCAGCCCAGGTTGAACCATTCATCGGTCAGTTCGATGCGCTTGCCGGTGCGCACCGACTCGTGGGCGGCGATGGCCACGGCGGTAGCCTCGAAGCCGGTCTTGTAATCCGCCGCCGGGGCGCGGTCTTTCAGGATATCCTTCAGATACTCGGACATCGCGTCCAGGTCGTCCGCGCCGAAGCTGGCCGTAAAATCATCGACGCCGGTGCGGGCGAGGTCGGTATTGCGGATGAACGCCTCGAGCGCGTAGAAGAGCGACGTTTGGGAGTTGATCTGGGTGTCGATCACCGGGTTGTCGCCCTGGGCCGCCAGCTTGGTGGCATTGGCGGCGAGGACGATGCCCACTTCCTTGAAGAAGCTTTCCTTGCGGGCGTAGACCTCCCAGCCCAGGAGCGGAGAATCGACCTCCTTGAACATCCAGCCGCGGCGGTCGCGAATCATGACCGTGGCATCCGTGCCGTAGAACAGGTCGTACTCGGAATCGAAGGAATTGGCCAGCGTGGCATCAAAGGTGAGGCGGGCGCCGCCTTGGTACTCGACGATGATCTGAGTGGTGTCGGGCACTTCGCGGCCGTCGTTCCAAAGGATCGTGCTGCCGAAGCCGGCCACCGATTTGGGCCGGCGATTGACGAACCACGCGGCGGAATCGAGGGCATGGATGCCGACTTCGCCGGGAAGCCCGATCGAGCTCTCGTTCCGCAGACGCCAATTCAGTTCCCGTTCCCGTTCCGGATTGGCCGAAGCGCGCCGCCAACTGTTCTTCTTGTGCCATTGCGAACGGGCGGCGACCGGGGTGCCCGCCGCGCCGGCGCGCACGAAGTTCAGGACATCGATCAATTCCGGGTCGGCCCGCTGCTGCAACCCAGCCTGGAAATAGCATTTCTTGGAATCGCGCGCGGCGCGGGCGATGGCCCGGGCCTCATCAAGCGTGTGGGCCAGCGGCGCTTCGCAGTAGACATGCTTGCCCGCCTCGAGGGCTTCGAGGACGATCTGCTTATGCTGGTGGGTGGGCGTCGCGACGATCACGCCATGCACCGACTTGTTTTCCAGAATCTGGCGGTAGTCGGCGATCTTTTCCGCCTTGGGCGCGGCTTCGCCCCCGCGGCGCAGAAAAGCCGGGAACGTGTCGCAAATCGCCATCACATTCGCCCGGGAAAAGCGGGAGAGCGTGGTCAGCACCTCGCGGCCCCACGGCCCGCAGCCGATCACCGCCAGATTCACCGGCGGGCCGGCATAGCGCTCGGCCGAGGCGGCCGGCTGGGACTGGCCGCGATTGATGGCGACGCCGCCCATGAGCAGCATCATGGAGGAAAAAGATCCGCCCAGGAAATCGCGGCGGTTCAACTCGGATGGGTTGATGTTCTGGCTATTCATGTCGCAACAGGACGGAGCCTTCAGGCGCCGTGCTCGTGAGTACACCGCTATTTCTCGCCCAACCGCCAAAATTTGCAACCGCGAATCCGGGACAACGATCCGCCCGCCGCGTTAGAACACACTCGGCCGGCAGGGTTCGGAATTGCTTCGAGCAGAGAGGCTGGACGATTGTCCGGGGAGATATTGATGAGCATTCGCATTGGTCGGTCTCGTTTGCCGCTGGGCGCAAACGAGATCCGGCTGGTCCATCACTCAAGCTTGGCCAGAATGGGCAGGGCGGAGACCAAGTCGACAACGGATCAGTTGTCAGAATTGCATCAGACGGAGGGTCTGCGGAGAATATGTCCGTATGCGCCGAATCGATCCATTGACGCCGCGCGAACGGTCGGAACGGATGCGCCTCATCACAGGCCGCGATACGAAGCCTGAGATGCGCATTCGGAGCGCTTTGCATGCTTTGGGCTACCGGTATCGCCTCCACGGCAGGTCGCTTCCCGGAAGGCCAGACTTGGTTTTCGCAAGAAGGAAGAAAGTTATTTTTATGCATGGCTGTTTCTGGCACTGGCATCAGCCTTGTTCTCAATATCGATTTCCGCGATCGCGCGTGGCCTTTTGGAAGAAAAAGCTTTCGGGCAATCGGGAGCGAGATCGCAAGTCCGTCCGTCAGCTTCGCCGGGGCGGGTGGAAGACGTTTATCGCTGCCCTGCGATCAGTGGCCCAAAAGGGGCTCTTGTGCGTCGAACACATTCGGGGTAAAAAAGAGAATAAATGAGACCTCCGGCATATCGATTTCTGATCCGGAAATCGAAAGGCGAATTCAAGGCAACTAAATATTGGTTTTGAATTAACAATGAATTCACATTTTTGGGTTCTTCCGGGAAGTTTGTGCTTTGGAGGGACGACTGGCATAGGGGAGGAAGTG
>CAYZKY010000012.1:0-58725 GCA_964478815.1 uncultured Verrucomicrobiota bacterium | reverse complement strand
GGTGGTCTGGAAGAACGTGGCGATCTTCGTCCCCATGCCGGTCAGATACATGTGATGCGCCCAGACGATGAAGGAGAGAAAGCCGAGCGTCAGCACCGAGTAAACCAGCGCCTTGTACCCCCAGATCGGCTTGCGAATATTATTCGCGATCACTTCGATCACGATGCCGATCGCCGGCAGGATGAGGACGTACACTTCGGGATGCGCCAGGAACCAGAATAGATGCTGCCACAGCAGCGGGCTGCCGCCGCCGCTGATCGGCACCGGCGTGCCGGAAACCATCAGGCCGGTCGGCAGGAAAAAGCTCGTGCCGAACACCTTGTCCATCAACTGCATCAAGGCGGCGGCTTCGAGCGGCGGAAACGCCAGCAAGAGCAGGAATCCGGTCACGAACTGCGCCCACACGAAGAACGGCAGCCGCATCCAGGTCATCCCCGGCGCCCGCAATTGTATGATTGTCGCCAGGAAGTTCACGGCACCCAGCAACGACGACGTAATCAGGAACACCATGCCGATGATCCAGTAGGTCTGACCGTCCGTCGGCACGATCGAGGCCAGCGGCGAATAGGAAGTCCATCCCGCCTGGGCTGGGCCGCCCGGAATGAAAAAGCTGACGAACATGATCACGCCACCGATGAAGAAGGCCTGGTAGCTCGCCATGTTCAAGCGCGGGAACGCCATGTCCGGCGCGCCGATCATCAAAGGCACCACGTAGTTGCCGAAGGCCGCGAACGCGAGCGGCACGATGGCCAAAAACACCATGATCGTGCCGTGCATCGCGCCGAACATGTTGTACAAATCCGGGCTCATGATCCCTCCCGCGGCGGGCTGGCCCATCAGCTTCTCCAGAATAGCGCCCACCACCGGGATCGGTTTGTCCGGATAGGCCATCTGCCATCGCATGACCATCATCAGGAAAAACCCGAACAGCAGAAAGACGAGCGACGTCAGGCCGTACTGGATGCCGATGACCTTGTGGTCGGTCGAGAAAACGTACTTGCGCCAGAAGCCGAGCTCCTCGTGATGATGCGCCTCGTGCGAGTGCGCCGCGTGGGTATGTGTCGCGTGCTCCATTGTCTCTAAGTCGTTGCGTCCGGTCTCCGTCCCGCTCCGCCGGAAAGCCGCGAGGTAATCGCATGCTCCGGGACGGTGTCAAGATTCAGTTCCTGAAAATTCATTTTGTTTTGTCCAGCACCAGCAAGCCGAGCAGCAGCGGCAGGTACAAAATCGAGGCGAAAAACAGTTGCCGCGCGCGCGCCTTGCTCAGCTCCCGCTTGAACTGCACGGCGCAGTACAGGAAGGCCAGCCCCAGCCCCAGCGCACCCGCAAAATAAAGCGGCCCCGTCATCCCGAACGCCGTCGGACACAGGCTCACCGGGATCAACCCCAGCGTGTGGCTCAGGGCTTGCGAACCCGTCCGCACGCCCGTGGGATCGATCACGGGCAGCATCGCGAATCCCGCGCGCTCATACTCGTCGCGATACAACCACGCGATGGCCATGAAGTGCGGCAATTGCCAGAAAAAGAGAATCGCGAAGAGCGTCCACCCTTCCACCGAGACTTCCCCGCGCACCGCCGTCCAGCCCATCAACGGCGGCAATGCCCCGGGAATCGCCCCGATCAAGGTATTGAGCGAGGTCACCCGCTTGAGCGGCGTGTAAACGAACAGGTAACTTCCCAGCGTCAGCACGCCGAGGAACGCCGTGATGACATTGACCGCGAGCGTCAAATAAACCAGGCCACCCACCGCGAGGGCCGCGCCGATCAGCAAGACCGTTTCCGGCTCCATCCGTCCCGAAGGCAGCGGACGATCCTTCGTCCGGAGCATCTTCGCGTCGTGCTCCCGTTCCAAAAGCTGATTGAGCGCCGCCGCCCCGCACGCTACCAGCGCGGTGCCCAGCAGCGTATGGAACATCAGCCAGTAATCGGTCACCCGCGACCCGGCGTAGAAACCGACCGCCGTCGTGATCAACACCAGCGCGGTCAGCCGCGCCTTGACCAGCTCCGCCAGCAGACCGAACGCCGAGCGCTCTTCGACCACCAGGCCCGGATCGGCCACGGTCGCTTCGGTGACGGCTGAAAGATCGGCCTTCATGAAAATGCGCCGGCCGCCCTTCCCTCCGGCACGACCGCTTCCACGGTCGCGGGGCTCAACGCCAGCACCCGCCCCGCCAGCACCAGCAACGAAATCCAGACCAAGCTGATCGCACCCAGCACGACGTGCAGCGTCGCGATGTCGGCCGCCTTGTTGCTCAGCACCGTCCAGGCCCCGAAACCGGCCTGCACCAAAATCATGGCGAACCACCCGTTCACCCACCGGCGCATGGCCGGCGAAACGCCGACATTCCGCGCCATCCACACGCAACCCGCCGCGACCGCGAGCAAGAGGACCGCTCCTACCCGGTGCAGCATGTGCAGTTGAATCTGCACGGCCGTGATCGGAAAATATTCCCGGCTGTCCAGGCGCTTCGAATTGATCTGCTCCACGAACGCCGCATCCGTCCGCGGCCACACCTGTCCGTACGCCAGCGGAAAATCCGGCACGGCCAGCCCGGAATGCTGATGCCGCATCGTCGCGCCCAATCCCAATTGGAGAAACACCAGCGCCACCCCTGCCGCCAACCCCATCCTGAGCGCCCCGGTAATCCCCGCCCGGCGCACGCCCGCGAGGCGCTTCCACCACGGACTTAAGGCAAACGCAATCACCGCGAGCAGCACCAGGAACGCTTGCGCCAGCATCGCGTGGAAAATCCCCAACTCATCCTTCAGCATCGTCACCCGCAGTCCGCCCAACACTCCCTGAAGCACGACCGCGAACCACGCCAGGACCCCCAGCCTCCGCAACCAGCGGCGCTCCTCTTTCAGCCAGAGCCAGACCGCGAGGATCGTGACGAGAAAACCAACGCCCGATGCCACCAGCCGATGGCTATGCTCGTAAAAGATGCCCCCGACCCATTGGCTGATCGGGAACAAAAACATGTTGTAGCCGTAGGTGGTCGGCCAGTCCGGCACGGCCATCCCCACCCCGTGGCTGGTCACCAGCCCGCCCACGCCGATCAGGCACACCGTGGCCAGCGCCGTCAGGGCGGCGAACCAGGCCAAGGCTGGATTATGGGCGGATCGGGTCACTCTCGCTGCTTCTGTTAACAGGACCGCCGCGGCCAGGCCGGCCGCGGCAGTCGCTCGAAAGACTTCAGCCTATTTGGCCTCGAAGGTAAAGTTTTGTTCCACGCTTCCTGTCGCGCCGACGGTTACTTCTGCCGTCTGCTTTCCACCTTTCCGATGGACGGCTTCGACGGTGTATTTGCCCGCAGGCAGTCCGGAAATCTTGAAAGTTCCATCCGTGCCGGACACCGAGAAATACGGATGATCCACCACCCCGACATACGCGAACATCCACGGATGCACATCGCACTTGAAGCGCAGGAGAATCTCCTCCTTCGGGAACACGAACTCCAGATCCTTCGCCTTCGCCAACTGCGCCAGGTTTTTCTCCACATTTCCGGCCACCGCCGGTGTCGGATGCACGTTATGCATCAGGGGGTCGGAATTCCGCACCAGGATCTTCTGCCCGGCTTGCGCCCCCGAGATGTACGGGGTGTACTCGCAGCCGACCTGATCGAGCAACACCGGCTTGTCCGACGGACCCGGTTTGCCCGCGACCGCGCCTTTCACGTAAATGAAGACGTCGGCCAGTTCGCCGCCCTTCCCCGCGACATAAAACCGCGTCGTGGGCTTTTGCTTGCCGTCCCACAGCTTTCCGCAGCTCGGGTCGAGCGGGAGCTCCTTCTCCGGAGGAGGCGTGCCCTTGAGAGTCATTTTGCCGGCGATATCGCCAGCATTTGCAATGTGCAGGGAGGCGATCACCGCCGCCGCCGCGACCATACGGCCATTCAGTTTCATATTTCGTGGAGTAATTGCGTTACTTCCGTGCCAATGTTTATCACCCGATAAAATCGCCCGCAAGTTCTTTGTGAAATTTTTCACAAGCGCTTTGGTAATTCGACGATTCTCTCCGCAAGCCCATTCACTTTCCCCTCCCCTGCCCCGTTCACGGACCGGCCAGCTTGTACGCCGTGAATACCCCCAAGCCGATAAACACAATCGTGGAGATGCTCAGCACTTGTCTCAGCATAAATCCGAACGAAAACAGCGTTTCCGCCATTTCCCGAAAGTCCTTCTCGTACTCCCTCTGCGAAACCTGGCCATTCGCGGCCTTCTGCAATTTGGGCAGCTCCTTCTTGAAATCCCGGATCTCCTCCTGCGTGATGGACGCCGCCTGTCCCGGCTCCAGTTCTTGGTCCTTCGCCAAAAAGGTCCGAATTTGCTCGTCCGTCTTCGCCTGCACCGCCTCCTTGGCGTAGGTCACATGCTCTTGGTAGGCTTCCTTGACGTAGCTATCCACCGCTTCATTGGCGAAGTGCTTGGCTGCCAACAGGTTGCCGCCAAGAATAGACACCGCCGCCGCGATCGCCGCCGCCACCCCCATCGCCGCGGATTCCCCCTTGCCGATCGTTTTCGAACACCACCCGGTCAACCCGCCGATCCCCCAGGCCGCGTAACCCCACTGCCGGTCCGTCAGCACGATCAGGAAGTACCAGAGCACCATCCCGACCAATCCGCCGATGGCCGCCCCAATCAGCCCTTTGAAATCGTTCGGACCTTCGTAGCCCCCCGGCGCTCCGCTGCGCGCCGGACCCGCCCTCAAGCTCGGCGTCGAAGCCACGGGCGCGGGTACCGGGGGTGCCGCCTCGGAAGGAGCGGCCGCCTCCGCCGGGGCTGCCGCAGGCTCTGCATGGGCCTTGGAAACGCTCAATCGCGGCGCGCCGGCCGCTTGCGGCTTTGGCACCAGCGGACTCGCCACAGGCGCGGGCGCTGCCGGCATCGCCACCGGAATGGGAGGCGCGCTCGCCGCCGCGGCCGGAGGAGCCGCAGCCGCCTCTTTCGAACTCCTCGGAATGGGAGGCGTCGAAAATCCGCTCCGGGCAGGGGCGGGCGGAGCCGCTGAACTCACCGCCGCCATGGTTGTCGGGGCCGCAACGGCCGGCTTCGGAATGGTGGGAATCGCGATCCGTGGCCCGCCCGCCCCAGCCGTTGGCAATGAGATCCTTGGCGCGCCGTGGCTCTCCGCGGGAGCGGGCACCGCCGCCATCTGCGCCAGCAGCCGGTTGCCCTCCGCCGTGCCATCCGCGTGGCACACCGGGCAATGCACCGGCCCGGGCAATTGCCCGTTCACCGGCTCCACCTCGAACTTATATTTCGCCCCGCAACCGCAGACTATCTTTAGCTCCATACGAACGCCTCCGCCCCGCCGTAATCCAGCGGGCACCGAATTCTATGCCATTAGCCTCCCTCATGACAAGCCCCCTTTCGCTCCCGTTTGGCCGCGCCCCGCTCCCTTGGCGCGAACTGATTACTGTTTCCGAAATCCCCGGCCTATGCTAAACACAGCGCATGATCTCGCGCATACTGGGAGGGTGCTTGGTTCTGGCGGTGGTGTCGGTCGCTTCATGGGGGGCCACGTTTACCGTGGATGCAACCCGCTCCAAGGTCAGGCTCTCCGGCACGGTCTCCGGCATCGAGCTGCGCGAGCAGAGCGACGGCAGCCTCTCCACCACGGGCGACGGCACGATCTCCGTCACTATCGGCGCCGCTTCGGTTCAAGTCACCGGCGGCCTTCTCGACACCCGCGAGAATGGCTCCTGGTCCCCCAGCCCGGGCGGCTTGCCCGGCACTGCTCCCGCGGATTTCGGCGGACGCGGCGATGCGTTCCTCGGTGTCATCGATGGTGCCTTGCGCAACATCCAGTTAAGTGTCGCGAGCCCGGCCATTCCCTGGGATGGCACCACGTTCAACGCCAGCCCCATCGTCTTTACCATCCCGGCCAACTCCAGTTCGACGCTCGACTACAACGCCGGCCTTTTCGGCACTGGGTCCCGCCTCCTGGCCGGTGAGACCACTAACAACATCTCGACCACCGCGACCATCGTGACCGAAGGGGAAATCATGACCCTCACCCTCGCGGTGGACGCCATCTTCTTTTTCTCGCTCTCGTCGCCCGACGACACGGCCCTCGGTATCAACGGCACCATCGTTGCCACCGCCCCTGCCGAAACGGACCCCACTCCGGTCAACCCGATTTTCAACGGCATTCAGGTGGTCAACGGCCGGGTGCGCTTCACCGTCGACCAGCCGGGTGCCACGCGCCTGCAAAGCTCCACCGACCTGCAAACCTGGGCCGATCAGACGGCGGAAATCGAGGACATCGACGCCGATACCAAACAATTCAGCGTCCCCGCGACCGGTCCGCGCCTGTTCTTTCGCATGATCCAATAGCGGGTTTCGCCCGTCATGCCCGGATGCATTCCCCGCCGGGCGTCATCCGCCCCAGCACCGTCGTCGTGTCCCGCTGCAGGCAGTGCTCCACATCCGCCACCAGTTCGGGCATCGCCAGCAGCCGACGTCCGTTTCTCGCCTGCCGCATCGCGCTCAACAAATCTCCGCGATGCGTCGCGTAGAAGGCCCGCGCAATATGCGCCGAATCGGTCGCCGCGTCGCCCCACTCCTGCCAGAGCCGTTCCGCCAGCGCCCCCGCCGCCAATAAATCCTCCGTCGACGCTTCTTCATGCGTCCCGCTGCAGACCAGCAACAATTCCTCCGGCCGATCCTGAGCCAGGCGCTCGGCCAACGCTTCGAGATTCAAGAATGCCCCCACCCAGGTCGCCGCCGCTCCCGTGCAAGCCCTCAAAGCCCGCGTGCCGTTCGTGGTCGTTGTCACGATCCGCCGCCCCCTCACCCGCTCGCGCGTAAACTCTCGCGGCGAATTCCCCAGATCGAACTCCACCCCGCCCGATTGCCGCGCCGTGATCCTGACGCCGTCCCGCTCTCCCGCCAGCAGCACCTCCGCATCCGCGACGCGCCACCGCACGGCTTCGGCAATCGCCGCCACCGGCCGCACCGCTTCCGCCCCATGCGCCAGCGCCGTCACGATGCACGTCGTCGCCCTCAGAATATCGAACACCACACAGGTCGTCCGCGATAAATCCCGCCCCGGCAATTTCTCGAATTCCGCCGGCGTGAACAAAATCTCCAGTCGTCTCATCCGTTCCGGCCCACGGCCGTTCTCATGTAATGAAATAAATACTGCTGCGCGTACCCCGCATTCGGCCCGAAGTAACTTTCCGTGAACCGCAGCAGCCGTCGAGGAGTGGGCCGCCGCTTCGGGAAGTACAGCCGTCGAAGGGCCTTCAAAATCCACACATCTACCGGAAATGCGTCCTGCCTTCCGTACGCGAAGAGTAGCACGCAATCCGCGATCTTCCGTCCCACTCCCGGCAGACGCATCAACTGCTCCCGCGCCTCCGCGGTCGGCCTTGCTTCCAACGCCGCCAAATCGATCTCGCCTCGCCGAATCATCTCCGCCGTTCCCTTCAAATAAGGCGCACGAAACCCCATCTTGCACGCGCGCAGATCAGCCTCCTCCAGCCCCGCGATTCGCTCCAGCGTTGGAAAAGCTCTTCCCCCGCCCGGCAACGGCTTCCCGAACCGCTGGCAGAGCGTTTCCACAATCTCGCGGATCTGCACGATCTGCTTCGTCGACGAGAGAATGAACGAAGCCAGGCATTCCCACGGCTCCTGCCGCAAAAGCCGCAACCCCGCGCAAGCCCCCACGGCCGCGCGCAAATGCTCGTCATCGGGAAACGTCGCCAGCACCTCCGGCAATCGCACCTGCACTTGAAGGTAGTGCTCCAGCCACGCCCAATCGGTTTCGGGGGTGGTCATGCTCGCCAGCAGCCCCTCCGCTTGTTCTTCCAGCCGCACCCGCCGTCCGGCCACCACCCCTTCCCAACCCGCCGCAATCCGATTCCACCGGAACGCCTGCCCGCTCGTCAGCGTGGCTTCCAGATTGTACTCCGCGACGGGAAAGAATCGTTCGGTCAAAGTGCGTCTCGCCTGGCCTGCTTTTCTAATATTGGATCAAAGAGCGCACCGGCCCGTGCGTCAGCTTCGCCCGCCCGTTCAGAAATCCCAGCTCGATCAGGAACACCATCTCCACGATCTTCGCTCCCGCCTTGTGTAGCAGATTCGCCGCCGCCGCCGCCGTTCCGCCCGTCGCCAGCAGATCGTCCACCAGCAACACCCGGCTTCCTTTGTGCAAGGCATCGATGTGAATCGCCACCGTGTTCGAGCCGTACTCCAGCTCGTACGATTCCTCATGCGTGTCGAACGGCAGCTTCCCCTTCTTCCGCACCGGCACAAAACCGGTCCCCAGCTTCAGGGCCGCCGCCGCCGCGAAGATGAACCCCCGCGCATCGATCCCCACCACCGCGTCGATGCTTCCCGGCGCATGCGTCCCCAGCAATAAATCGATTGCCCCGGCGAACAACGCCGCGTCCGCGAGAACGGGGGTAATGTCTTTGAATTGAATCCCCGGCTTCGGGAAATCCGGGATGTTGCGGATGCGCGCTCCGATCTGGCTGGCGGTGATTTGATTCAGCACGGCCCGATTTTCCGCCCCGCGCCGAACTGGACAAGCAAATTTCTCGGGGCAATGTCTCTCTCGGACCCGGATCGACCTCTTTCCCCCAAGGCCGTGCGCCTTTTGAGGTCAAGCCTTTGGAATCTCGAACGATACGATTGCGATGAGACGTTTATTCTGCCGCGCCCTGCTCGCCCTGAGCCTTCTGGGGATGCTCCCGCTCCAGGCCCGCGAGCTGGCCATCCTCAATGTCTCCTACGACGCCACCCGCGAATTCTACAGCGCCTACAACCGCCTCTTCCGCAAGCACTGGCAGGAGAAAACGGGCCAGACCATCGCCATCCGCCAATCCCACGGCGGCTCCGGCAAGCAGGCCCGCTTCGTCCTCGACGGCCTCCAGGCCGATGTCGTCACCCTCGCCCTCGCCCGCGATCTCGATACCCTGGCGGAAAAAGGCAAGCTGCTCCCGCCCGACTGGCGCCAGCGCCTGCCCCACAACAGCGCTCCGTATCTCTCCACCATCGTCATGGTCGTCCGCAAGGGGAACCCCAAAAACATCCGCGACTGGAACGACCTGGCCCAGCCCGGGCTCGTCGTCGTCACGCCCAATCCCAAGACCTCCGGCGGCGCCCGCTGGAATTACCTCGCGCTTTGGGCCTACGCCGCCCGCAAATTCGGCTCGGACGATCGCGCCATGGAGTTCATCCAGCAAGTCTTCGCCAACGTCCCCTCCCTCGACACCGGCGCCCGCGGAGCCACCACCACCTTCCTCAGCCGCGGCATTGGCGATGTCCTCATCGCCTGGGAAAGCGATGCCCTCACCGCTCTCCACGAAGCCGGCGCCGGCAAAATCGAAATCGTCACCCCCTCCGTCAGCATTCTCGCCGAACCCGTCGTCGCCCTCCTCGAAGCGGGCGCGCAAAAACGCGGCACCATCGACGCCGCCCGAAGCTACCTGGAATACCTCTACTCCGAACCGGCTCAGGAATTAATCGCCCGGAACTATTTCCGGCCCGGCACCCCCGAAGGCTTCGCCAAATTCGGCCAGGACTTCGCCACGCTCGAAATGATCACCGTCGACGGCTACTTCGGCGGCTGGAAAAAAGCCCAGGAAACCCACTTCGCCCAAGGCGGCACCTTCGACCGCATCTACACCCGCCTCAATAAGTAAGCGCCAGGCCGCGCCTGCAGGATATCCTCAGCAATGCCGAGCATGGTTCTCATGCCTCCGATTTGCACCATGATGCGACTACGGCATGCTTTGATGCATGCGCACGACCGTTTCGATTGAAGACGCCCTGCTCGCCCGGGCCAAGCAAGCCTCGCTCCAGCGCGGCTGTTCCTTGGGAGAAGTGATCGAGGATTCCCTCCGCGCGGCGCTCCTCAGCCAGCCGAAGCAATCCCTCGCGCGCTGGTTTCAGAGGTAATGAACGCGGTCAGAGCTTCATGAAGTGCGTTGAACCCGGTCGTTACCGGGTTTCCAGGAAGATCACCCATTCTCCGCCGGATCGCAGGATACTATACGAATGTTGGAATGGGGCAAACCCTGTTCTGAGATGAATTGTGATTCTGTCATCGAGCTACGGTGTGAAGTATCGATGCGCTCGAAAAGCAATTCCCGGAATGGCCTCCCCAGCTTGGTGATCTCGCCCCGTCGCAACCAGTACCCCAATACATTCTGTTCAAGATAAAAGCGAGTCCACTGTTGAACATCGGATCTCGTAAATCCCGAGGGAACCACGGATCGTTCCGCGAGAGCCCAGCCTGCCAGACAGGCCATGAGCGCACCCCGATCAAGACCGCAATTCATCTCCTCCGCATGGCGGAATAAACTCTGGGTGAGCCATCGGCTCGGCAACGCATATTTGGCCAGACCAGTGAACCCGCGCTTCCTCACGGTTGCCTACGTTTTTGAATGAGAAATTCCGGCCGGAAAAGCGTCCTGCGAAGTGTCCACCGGCTGTGGGCAGGTTAAGAACCGCTTCGAAGCCCGGAATGCCGAGCCCCAAGGTTCGGCGAGGCCATTGCGCGCAAGGAGTTACCGCTTATCGTCAGTGGTGATGCGATTTGCCGTTTCCTGCGAAATTTCTTATGAAGTCACCGCGCCGAGCACTCTGCTGGTCAACGTCCACGCCATGCAAAGTGCCTCGCAGACAATTCTCGAGGAAACTTTTGTCATCGAACCGAACGCCCACCGAGACGAATTCGTCTCCGGACCCGGACAGAATCGAATCGTTCATGTGGCCACCGGTTCCGCCAAAGAACTTAAAATCCGCTACCGGGCGGTGGTTGAGACGCATCTGAAAATGATTGATGCCAGAAATCTGAACGCCGCTGGGCGGGTCAAGCTGGATCGCAACGTCATACCGTTCCTTTACCCAAGTCGATATTGCCAGTCCGATAAACTCGGTCGGTTGGCGTTCAGCAAATTTGGGAAAATCAAAAACTCTTTTGAGAAAGCGTACGCCGTTTCGACGTGGATCCACGAGAACGTGCAGTATTTGAGTGGTAGCACCAACTGGCAAACCTCAGCTTCCGACACCGTCACGGAACGCGCCGGGGTCTGCCGAGATTTTGCCCATCTCGGGATTGCTCTTTGCCGAGCGCTGAACATACCCGCGCGTTACTTCGCCGGGTATGCGCACCAACTCGATCCGCCCGATTTTCATGCCTGCTTTGAAGCTTACATTGGCCAATCGTGGTTGCTTTTCGATGCCACCAAACTGGTCCCCGTCAATGGGCTGGTCAGAATCGCAACGGGCCGGGATGCGGCGGATACTTCCATAGCCACCATTTTCGGCGCAGCTCGCTCCAAAGCCGTGCGAGTTTCTTGTGAAGCTCTGAGCCCGGGCTTCATTCCGAATACCGCAGCTGACCTTTCAAGAAAAGGGGTGTGCTTGGATTTGTCTTGAGGCTCTTGTTCGTATGTCTGCGCTGCGCATTACGCACGAAACGATTTACCGGTATAATCGCCCGGTCCAGTTTGGCCCGCATCGCCTGGTGCTTCGTCCGCGCGAAGGTCACGATCTGCAAATCGAGCGGATGTCACTGATCATCGAACCGGCCCATACTCTCGCGTGGCATCGGGATGTGTTTGGAAACTCCATCGTAACCGTGGTCTTTCACTCGGCTGCTTCGGAACTGAGGATTTTGAATGAGATCGATGTTCGCCGCTTCGAACTGCCGCGCATTTCAGAACGATGCGAACTCCCGGTGCCGTTTCCGGTAGTTTATGAGGACATGGAAACGACCGTTGCGAGAGCCTACTTGCAAAGCACCTATCCGGGCGAAGCCAAAGAAATCAACCACTGGGTCGATAGCTTCCTTGAGCAGACCGGGCGCTCGAATGCCCTAGCCATCGCAAGCGCATTAAACGATGCGGTCCGAAAAGAAATAAAATATGTCCGTCGTGACGAAAAAGGAGTCCAGACGCCCGCTCAAACTCTGGCGAACCGAGCGGGTTCATGCCGGGATATGGCTACGCTCCTGATGGAAGGCTGCCGTGCCGTCGGTATTGCCGCGCGCTTTTGCAGCGGTTACCTCGACTGCGCCGCCTCGGAGGCAGGCACCGCGTCGACCCATGCTTGGGCCGAAGCTTACCTCCCAAGTCAGGGTTGGATTGGTTTTGACCCGACGCTGGGAGCGCAAACGAGCGCCAAGCACATCGCGACTGGACTCAGCAACCACCCGCGCGGCGTGATGCCCGTCACGGGGTCCTTTTACGGCGTCAGCGCGGATTACCTTGGCATGAACGTTTCGGTGAAGTTCACAAAGCAAACAACTGAACCCCTCCTGGCATCCGCTTAGACCGTTTCCAGAAATACGTGGCTGCTCGGAGCGAGGATTTGGCACCCAGCCGATCACGCCTGACCGGTCAAAATCTCCAGCCGTTCCACTACGCGTAGGAAATGAACCGGGGCCGATGTGGATCCTTGCGTTCGCGGGTGCGGCTCGCATTGCGGCATCGAACCGATCGGGTGTGCTTCCATCGTACGGGTCAGCTTGGGTACCCGAACCAGCGGTTCCGTCCGCTTTGGGCACCAACTGATCAGCACGAATGGCGATCCAGACTTCGGCGTCTTGGCTGCTGAGCCGTGTTGTATCCTCATCAAGTAGAGCGGCGAACAGGCTCATTGGAAAATCTTCCTTCCTGCCGAGATCAGCACCGCCCCAATAATGAGAATGCCCAGTGTCGAAACCTCCGGCACCGGGGTGTAATAGAATTGTGTAACCAAACCTCCGGTATTGACTTGGTTGGCCGTGGTAATGCTAAGATACTGGACACGTTCTCGCAAATCTCTCGTCGATTGGGCATCCCAGCCGAAGAGTGGAATACCCGGAGGAGTCCCGACACTTAACCCGAGAATGAGATGCCTGACTCGTCGATCGTAGTAAAATGGTTCGTTGAACTCAAATTTCAGATTGAAGTCCGCTGGAGATGATGGACGTTCCGCGATCAGTCTCACGTTCTCCGCTAAAAAGACTAATCGATAGTCACTGCCCCCATTCTCGGATGCACGACCCGACATCTCGGAGAGCGGCTTTAGGAATGTTCCTATTCCAATACCGATATACGGAATCACCACCTCGGTTGAAACAGTGCGTTCGCTCCAGCGAAAGGCCACCCCGGTAATGGCAATCACGTCGGTAGGCAAACTGGAAAACTCGGTTTTGGCGTAGATTTGCTGCACGCCGAGACCAAGAGTATGTCCAGAATTGCCATACTGACCCTGCGGTGGTTGAGGTGATACGATCGTGCTGATTTGCGGCTCCGCTGCGCGACTTGGCGGCACCGCACTGCAAATAAGGAGCAGGATCAGGCCGCCAAAAGCGGCGGAGGATCTCCGCTGGCCTACCGAGAAGCCAACCCCACCGGAATTGCAAATTGAAACCTTCATCAAACGGGAATCAGCGTATCCTCTGCGAAAACCTGGAGTTCCTGTTGGTACCGGGTGGTGGCCGGGTCGTACGCGCGTCGGAGTTGGCCCGTGGCGGACTGCTGCCCCCTTCCAAACCGGAATGAAGGCCGCCTACTCTGATGCCCGTTCATTTTCTTGCGACGACTTGTTCCAATTCGAGTTCCGAATGAGACGAATTCGCGCCGGGATTTCATCTCATCTGGGGCACAAATTCGAATTAGGCGGCCTTCGGCGCGGTCGTGATTTCGGCGGTCAGCCTTTCGATTTCTCCCTGGAGCCGCCGCAAATCCTCGAGCGGCCCTTCCGCCAGAATCGCGAATTTCTTCGGCTGGCCCGGAAGAAGTTCGCGTCGCAGCGCGGACAATGCTTCATTCATGTGTTCCAGTTGCTCGACCGTCTGGGTGAGGATGGCTTCGTTCCCGTTCATAGCAAGAGCCGCAGCAGCCCTTTCCTGACCGCAGGCGACTCGCGCACTCGGCCAAAGAATTCCACGTAGGTCATGTACAACAAACTGTCCTGTTCCGCAACCATCACATCGAAGCCAAACCGTCGGCGCAATAAAGTGCGCGAGACCAACGCGTATTCGGATATTGAAAGATCGCGTTCGAAATTGTGGCCGGGTCGGAGTACCGCAAGAATGTCGATATCGTTCGGCCGTGGCTTGGCGGTGACGAAGCTCCCGTCAATCAGCAGCGCCGCGAACAAACCGCTCGATCTCGTTGCAACGATCAATTCCTCCAAACGCCCGTAAAGCCGTGGCCGTTGGTCAGAAAAATGAAAACCGCCGAAACGAGCCCGAATTTCCGGCAAAGCGCAGTCGAATATGCCCGGCGGCAACAACCCCTCCGCCGTCAACATCGGTATCGGCATGCAAAAAATGGTGCCGACAGAGGGGGTCGAACCCACACACTCTCGCGAGTACTAGATTTTGAGTCTAGCGCGTCTGCCAATTCCGCCATGTCGGCCTCACGATGCCGCCAAGATAACCACCGCCCGCCCAAAGTAAACCCAATTCGACGCCCCGGCCGGTCGTTTTCCAAGGCGCGATTCCCCCTCACCCCTGCTTCCACGAATTCCACCCCCATTCCACACCTTCCACACCAAAACCCCCGCCATTCCACACATTCCACATATTCCACATCATCCGTTCCACCCCTCCCACCCCTGCCCCATCCCCGCCTGCCTTTGCCCCCACCCGCCCTCAAAATCCCCCAAAAAAGCCGGTAATGCCCCTTCCCGCCCCCACTTTTTCGATCTCCGAAGCCCCCGCCCGCGTTTCTCTCCTCGCCGCCCTGAATGAATTATGCTAGGAACAGTCCAAACAACCGCATGAGTTTTACGAATCTCGCCGTGGCCGCCGCTTTGGCCGGCTTGGCCCTGTCCATGTCCGCCGCCGAGAAGAAGGACTACCCCCTCCCTTCCGGCCCCCAATCCGACGGCCCCTTCCGAAAAGTCATCCTCGATGCCGATCGCGATATCGATGGCGACGGTAAGATCGACGACTCCATCGTCGACCCGATGGAGCTGGCCGTGGCCCCCGATGGCCGGGTCTTTTACGTCGAGCGCGGCGGCCGCGTCAGCGCCTGGCATCCCGGCACGAAGAAGTCCTCCTCCGTCGGCCAGCTCAAGCCCTTCACCGGCCTGGAAGATGGGCTGCTCGGCATCGCCCTCGATCCCAATTTCGCCCAGAATCAGTGGCTCTATCTCTTCTACTCGGATGCCGAGACCAAAACCGACGCCTCCGGCCACAAATCCGGCGAAAACCGGGTCTCCCGCTTCACCCTCAAGGATGGCCAGCTCGATCTCGCCTCGGAAAAGATTCTCCTCCGCATTGTCACCCAGCGGAACGAGTGCTGCCACTCCGGCGGTTCGCTCGCCTTCGACGCCGCCGGCAACCTCTACGCCTCCACGGGCGACAACACCAACCCCTTCGGCTCGGATGGTTTCGCGCCGACGGATGAAATGCCCGGCCGCTCGGCCTGGGACGCTCAAAAATCTTCCGCCAACGCCAACGACCTGCGCGGCAAGATCTTGCGCATCCATCCCGAACCCGACGGCACCGTGACCATTCCCAAGGGGAACCTCTTCCCGCCCGGCAAAGAAGGCACCCGGCCGGAAATCTTCGTCATGGGCAACCGCAACCCCTTTCGGATCGGGGTGGACCAAAAGACCGGCTTCCTTTATTGGGGCGATGTCGGGCCGGACGCCGGCGGTCTGAATGCCAAGCGCGGCCCCGCCGGCTTCGACGAGGTCGGCCAGGCCCGGCAGGCTGGATTCTTCGGCTGGCCCTACTTCATCGCCGATAACAAGGCCTATCTGGACTACAACTTCGCCACGAAAGAATCCGGCCAGCCTTACGATCCCGCCCATCCGATCAACGATTCGCCCAACAATACCGGCATCAAGGAACTCCCCCCGACCCAGCCGGCCTTCATCTATTACCCGCACTCCCCCTCGGCCCGCTTTCCGGTGGTCAATGCCGGGGGCGGCCGCACCGCGATGGCGGGGCCGGTCTATTACTACAACTCCGAGCTTAAATCCGATACCAAGCTCCCCGGCCAGTTCGACCACACCCTCTTCATCTATGAGTGGTCCCGCAACTGGATCATCGCGGTGCATCTGGACAAAGACGAAAAAATTGCGAAAATGGAGAGAATCGCCGCGAAAATGACTTTCCTGCGCCCCATGGACATGGAACTCGGTCCGGACGGTTGCCTCTACGTGATCGAGTACGGCACGAACTGGAGCGACAACCGCGACACCCAGATTGTCCGCCTCGAGTACCATCCGGAGCATGCCTCGGCGAAATAAATCATGAATCGCGCGGCCGTCCCCCGCCGGCCCGCTCCAAGCTATGAGCCAGAATCACTTGCCGAGCGGAAATGGAACGTCAGTTCACTCGTCGATTCCCGACATCCATGTCGGAAACCAGGGGCAGCAAGCCGCCGAACGCCGCCGGCGCTTCTCCTACCGCTTCCCGCGCGACGGGCGCCACCTCGGCGGCAAGTTCACCGTTGCTGAAAATGCGCGCCGGCTCCTGCGCTATTTCTACTTCGAGCGCCGGCTGATGCAGGCCCTCGGGGCGTGGACGCTCACCCTTCCGGAATTCGAGGTGAAGCTCGAAACCGGCCGCCACATCTTCTACCACGCCGATGCCGCCCGGCTCCTCCGCGAGCGGTTGACCGAGCAGGAGACCTCCCCCAAGGATATCGACAATTTCCGCGATGCGGAGATCGACCGGTTTATCGAGGAGCTGCTCTCGGCAGAGAGCGCGGCCGAGCTGCTCGTGGGCGTGCATCAAGTGGCGGGAAAGGCCCTCGCGACCGCCTATCGCCATCACTGCGACGATACCGACCCCGTCACCGACGTTCCCACGATCCGCTGCCTGCAACGCATCCTGACCGATTACGAGCCGATGTTGCGCTGGGCCGATGAAGCGCTGGCCGCGTATGTCGAAGGCGGGGTGGACGAAAGCCGATTGGCGGTGTGGCGCTGGCATTTGCAGCGCCTCCTGGCGTCGGTCGGCGGCGTCTCCGGCGCCGACCCGCGCGGCGAAAGCCCCACGCCGCTGCGTCACGCCGCCAAGCCCTTCGTCCGCGGCACCGTGCCTCTCCGCGATGAACGTTTCGATACCTTCAAGAACACCGGCGATTACGACACCGCCGACGGCCAGGCGCGGTTCCCAAAGGATTCTTACGAAGGGCTGCGCCTGCGGTTCATCCGAACCCAGCGTGACGAAGTCGACGCCATCGAGGCATTCGGCACCTTCATTTGGGACATCCGGTTCAAGGATTTCCAGGCGGAGTACGATCTGGCGCGCGTCACTTGGGACGAGGCCCGCCATACCGAAATCGGGCATCGCGCCTTGCTCGCGGCGGGGTACGATCCCTTCGAACTGCGTAATCGCCTCACCGGCTCGACTTGCCGCGGCCCGATGGATCCCGCCTTCGCGATGGCGGAGATCAACCTCTTCGGCGAAGTCGGCGTGCTCAAGACCATCAACAGCCTGATCGATACCGCCGCCGAACGCCGCGACGAATTGCTCCGCCACGTCGCCGACTATATCCGCTCCGATGAACGCACCCATGTCCGCAAGGGCGGACGGATCATCAAGGTGATGACCGACATGGAAGCCAAGGCGCTCGAACTCCGCACCCGCGAACTTTTCACCGAATGCCTGGTCAGCCTCGGCGCGATCTCCAAGGACATGGATGTCTTCACCATCTCCCGCGAAGACATCGAGCACCTCGTCGGCGAATAACCTGACCGGTGGAATAGAGCGTGGCGTTGTGCTCGACGTGCAACGCCGCCAAACGCGCATCGGAAACGGGGTTTCCGAAGGGCGCGACACGCCTGCGGCAGGCGCTGAGAACCTCTCAGTGCTGTCCGCTCGCGCCGAGCAGACGGACGCGGGGTTGATCGATCCAGTTCTGCACGCGTTCGATCCTTCCGTCCCCCTGCTCATTTCACTCATCTCTTAGAGTTCAGAAAACAACGCGAAGCTCCAGATTGGATTCAACGCCATCCACTGAAATCCTCTCGGCTTCAGCCGGCCATGCCGCTAGGCTCCTTCCGTCGAGCAATGCTGCCGACGCGATTCTCTTTTGAGCCAGACCCAACAGCGCCGGATTCCGGCCAAGCGCCTCACGCATGAGACGCATCTGACTCTCGTCGCCCTTCTCGCACTCGCTCCCGCGATGGTCTTGGCCTTGGGCCTGCTCTGGGCGGGCGATTTCTCGCGCGACCTCCAGATCGCTCTCACCCTCGTCCTGGTCCTCTCGGCCGCGGCGGGCGGCGCCGTCCTGCGCCACAAAGCCCGTTACCCCCTGCAAACGCTCGCCAACCTCGTCGCCGCCATTCGCGAGGGCGATTTCTCCACCCGGGCCCGCGGCGCGCCCTCGGACGCCCTCGGCGAACTCGCCGCCGAAATAAACTCTCTCTCCCGGTTTCTCCGCGAGCAGCGCCTCGATTCCATGGAAGCTTCGGGGCTGCTCCGCGCCATCATGGCCGAGATCGATGTCGCCGTCTTCGCCTTCGATCCCCAGCGGCGTCTCACCCTCGCCAACCGCGCGGGCGAACGCACCCTGGGTCGGGGCTCGGCCCAATTGCTCGGCCGGACGGCGGAAGAACTCGGCCTTGCCGATTGTCTCAGCGGCGAGCCGAACCGCCTCCTCACCCGTCCTTTTCCCGGCGGCGGCGAGCGCTGGAGCATGCGGCGCGGAACCTTTCGCCAGGGAGGTTTGCCGCACGAACTCGTCGTCCTCACCGATCTCAGCCGGGCTTTGCGCGAGGAAGAACGCCAGGCCTGGCAGCGGCTCCTCCGCGTCCTCGGCCACGAATTGAACAACTCCCTGGCCCCCATTAAATCGATCGCCGGGAGCCTCGCCCACCTGCTGGAATGCCAGCCCAAACCTTCCGATTGGGAACAGGACCTGCGCGGCGGGCTGGGGGTGATCTCCTCCCGCACCGAGGCCCTCACCCGGTTCATGGAAGCCTACGCCCGCCTCGCCAAACTCCCTGCCCCCCGCCTCGGGCTCGTCCGCCTGGACGAACTTGTCCAGCGCATCCTGCAAATGGAACGCCGGATGGCCCTGCGGTACGACCCTGGCCCGCCTGCGACCCTCCATGCGGATGCCGACCAGATCGAGCAGCTCCTCATCAACCTGATCCGAAATGCCGTGGATGCCACTCTCGACGCGGCCGGAGCCGCCGGTGCGACCCAAATTCCGGGCGTACGCATCGCCTGGACGGTCTCCGGAGGGCTGGTGGAACTCCAGGTTGAGGATGCCGGATCGGGTATTTCCAACCCCGCCAACCTCTTTGTTCCGTTTTTTACCACAAAACCGGGCGGAAGCGGAATAGGCCTGGTGCTCTCCCGCCAGATCGCCGAAGCCCACGGCGGCTCCCTGCGGTTGGAAAATCGCCCGGACGCCCCCGGGGCCGTCGCCCGCCTGCGGCTGCCCGCGGCCCCCGTCGCTTAAGCCGCCACGGCCGCTTCAGCCTGGTGCTCCAGACCGGCCGGTTCCGGCAACGCCACCCTCCCCTCCGGCCACGGGTCTCCGGCGTGCGAGACTGTGCTCGGGGGCACCCCGTAACGTTCTTTGAAACAACGAGAAAAATGCGACAATTGCTTGAAGCCGAGGTCGAAGGCCACATATTTGACCGGCTCCCCCGCCGAGACGCGTTGGTAGGCCTGCTCGAGCCTCAACCCCCGCATCCATTCCCCCAGGGAGCGCTGATATTGCCGAGTAAAATGTCGCTGCAACGTCCGCAACGACACTTGGCACAGCTTGGCCAGTTCCCCGCTCTTGAACTGTGCATCCCGCGCCAATGTTTTCCAGCTTTGTTCGGTGAATTGCATGGTGGTTTCTGAGTTATCGATCTACGCCTCTAGCAGCGAGCGTGCCAAGGGCCGGGCGGCCGGGAGGAAACCAGGGCCAGAGGGCTCTGAATGGCCTGTTTACGAAGATTTTTGCCCTCCAGAAACCGGTCCCAACCGGTCGTGCATTATCAGGGAAAGCCTGATTCTCATTGCAATTTGCAGAATTGCGAAGACCTCCCGCGCGGCGCGGCTACGGTGCCGCCCCCAGCCGTTGCCGCTGCCCGTCCAGTTCGTCCAGCCGCCGGATCGTCTGCCGCATCAACCCCTGGAGTTTCGCCTCCGGCTGGGTCTTCAGGCCTGGCCGAATGGAAAGCCCCCCCCGCTCCTTCAAATACCCATTCAGCAGGGCATCGTATGCGCTGGCCACCGGGATGGCCTCCGGCGCCAGATGGAACGAAAGAAAGTAAAGCTGCTGCAGCTTCAACCGGATCGCTTCTGTCTGCACCGAAAAGTCCGTCTCGGACAGCAATTGCTGCAATTTCAACTGGCGCAACTCCGGCAGGCTGTTCGAACTCATCCGAAACTCCAGCGCCGTCTGCAACGCCGCCTCCAGCTTGCTCTGGCTCAGCCCCACTGGCCACTTCTCCGGCCGCTCCCGATTCTTGAACTCCCACGACGTCAGCGCCCACCATTTCTCCACCTCCAGCGCCCGCGAGAAATGCGCCCGGTACGCCTGGTAAAACGCCGTTTGCCAGTTCAGCGCCCCCGGCAGCCGACCGAGAAAATCCGCCATCGTCGCCGCCCCGTCCCGCAGCCCCAGCAATTCATGCACAAAAAGATGCGCGCACGCGTCGAACACCCCCGCCGGTGTCCCCGCCGGAAGCGCCTGCGGAAAACTCAGCTCGTGGAATGTCAGCACCGCGTTCGTCCGCAGCATCGCCCGCGATGCCGCCACCCGGTCGTACCCCAGAATCTCGAATGTCACCGGCGTCTGATTCGCCACGAAAGTCGGCTGCACCGACGAGAGCACCTGCAGCGTGAACCCATCCACCAGCCAGCCCGGCAGCTCCGCCGCCCGCCGCCCATGCCGGTTCGCGAACTCCAGCAGCACCGCCTGCATGATCGCGCGCGCGAACCGCTGCCGGTCCATCCGCGCCGGCATCCCCACCTGGTAGAAAAATCCGTCCGCGTACTGCTTCGTCACCAGGCGCACCGCCTCGTCCGGCCGCGCCTGATCCACGAGTGTAATATGCACCCGGTGCCGGTACTGGTCGTGCCGTTGCAGCTCCTCCAGAAACCCCCGCTTCAACCGCTCCGCCGCCGACGCCACCCACTGCGGCTCCAGGTCGATCCATCCGGGATTCTGACTCGCCAGGAGAACGTTCGGGGCGAGCGACGCCAGCGAACCATGCACCGAGAACTGCCCGCTGTGGCTCCCGAATGTTTCCGTGGCAAACCCGCACGACGCGCAAAACTTGGTATAGCCCGCCGTGGCCAGATCTGCCGCCGAAGCGCCGGCGGGGAAACCGCCCAGTAAGCAACACGCCACCGCGAGCAAGAAAAACCCGCGGAATCGGGCGCAGGTCGGCACCGCCCCCGAGCGACTCCGGCTCATGGTTGGGAGTTCCGCGTTTACGCGGCCGGGTGCCGGAAATCTTCCGAACCGGCTAAAGCCGGAACTCCAAACAGGGGCAGCCGGATGCGCCCCGCTGAATGCCCATCGAAGCGCCCGGTGATCGTTCTCTGGCCCCGGTCCCGGCGCGCTCCTGGGTTGAATCATGGAGTCTTGGACACCGGAGCGCTCTGCTCGTTCGTTCCAGGCGTGCGGCTGAAGAGCCGCAGCTCCGGCTCCTTCCCCGCCTCGCTTCGCGCCAGCGACACTTTCGGCAACCGTGCGAGCCACTCCCGCCGCTCGGCAAAAGTCCTGTCGTTCCCCCCCAGCCACTCCTCCGCCTGCGGCCAGAACCGTTTCGGAATCGCCAACTGCCCCACCTGCATCGACTCCAGCACGAACGGATCTCCTCCCACCCCCAGCTTGAACACCCGCTGCCACACCACCGGCACCTCACGCCCGAACACCGGCCGCGCGAGCCAGTTCACGAACGTCACCCGGCTGAACCCCAGCAATATCCCCGACCGCGCCAATTGCAGTTTCCCCGCTCCCGCCGGCGCATTCGTCCCCTGGAACTTCTCCTTCAGGTGGCTGTTGATCTCCACTTCGCTCAGCCGCACGAACCCCGGCCGCTTCGCCTGGAGCGCCTCCTCCAGCAACCGCAGCTTCCGGTTCGCCTCCCGCGCCTCCACCGCGTTCGTCTCCTGCCGAAATTCAATCGCGACATCCGCCGTTAATTGCGTGCCCAGATACGCCACCCCGCCCAGCGCCACTACCCCCAATAACACCACACCAACCAATGCTCGCTTAAAGGTGAGGACACGCATCGTGGGTTACTTCTCAGCGCCTGAACTTTTCGCCGGCTTGCTTTCGCTCTTCGCCGCCGGTTTGGACTCCGATCCCGTCTTGGCCGCGCCCCCCGCTTTCCCCTCGCCGCCCGCCTTCGCCTCGCCCGCGCCCGCCTCCTTCTTCGCCGCCTGCTTGTACCCCTCGCTCCGGTAATCCGTGATGTAAAAACCGCTCCCCTTGAAAATCAACCCAGCCCCGGCCCCGATCGCCCGCCGCACCTTCCCCTTCCCCCACTTCTTCCGGCCGCACTTCTCTTCCGGACAGGTGCGCAGAGGCGCGTCCTTGATCGACTGAAATATATCGAAATGATGATCGCACTTTTCGCAGTGATACTCGTATGTCGGCATAGTTCTTAACTGAATCCCAAACCCTGATCAGGCCAAGAACTACTCGGAGGCCCACCCGCCCGTCAAGCGGCCCGCAACGGCTGTCCCCCCTACACGGGGGCCGCCGAATCCCCTTCCAGGCTCGCCAGCACCTCGGGATCCCGCACATCCACCCACCGGCCCTCGATGGCCAGCCCAGCAACTTTCAGGCCGGTCTCGACCATGCGATTGATCGCATCCGGCAATTCGTACTCCCCCCGCGGCGATTTCTGCAACCGGCTCGTATACTCGAACAACATCGGCGTAAAAATATAAATCCCCGCGTTATACCACACCGGCTGCCCCTCCCGGATCAACCCCAGCTTGCGATACTGCGCCACCTGCGCCGGCGAAGGCTTCTCCACGACCTGCTTCAGGCAGAACGCGTCATCGAAAAAGTTCAGCCCCCCCTGCGTCACATCCTGCCCCGGCGTCACCGTCACCAACCCCTCGAACCGCCCCTCGCCGAACCGCGCCTGCATCTGCGAGTACGTCTCCGGCTTCACCAGAATATCCCCATACGTCAGCAGGAACGCATCCCCGCCCACGAACCCCTTCGCCAGCTCCGGCGCCTTCCCCGTCCCATCCTGCACCACCTGCCGCACATACTCGATCCTCGCCCCCCACTTCGATCCATCCCCGAAATACCCCTCGATCACCTCCGCCCGGAACCCCGTCACGATGCAGAACTCCCGGATGCCCGCCCCCATCATCCCCCGCACAATGTGCTCCAGGATCGGCGTCCCATGCACCTTCAACATCGGCTTGGGCAATTCGCTCGTCAGGCCCCGCATCCGCGTGCCCCGCCCGGCGGCCAGAATCAATCCTTTCATGTTATGGCGCTCAAGGCCCGTCCTCCGGGCCGGTTCGCTCAAGCTCCGTATTTATCGAACATTAGCGCGTTCGCCTGCATATGCCGGATCAAATATTTCGCTTCGAACAACCCCAGCGAACCCAGATTCGCTCCCGTCTCCGTGAACCGGTCCAGCTTGTCCGATCCCGAATACCTGCTCGTCAGCAACACCGGCTGCGGATGCCACGAATGCGCCTTGCACGGCACCGGCGTCGAGTGATCCCCCGTGATCGCCAGCACATCCGGCGCCTCCCGCAGCAAGATCGGCAGCGCCGCGTCAAAATCCTCGATCGCCTTCCTCTTCGCCTCGAAATTCCCATCCTCCCCGTACATGTCCGTGTACTTGTAGTGAATGAAGAAAAAGTCGTAATTCCCCCGCTCCGCCAGATACTTCTCGAACTGCTCCCCGATCGTCTGCGGCCCCTCCAGCTTCGTCATCCCCACCAACTGCGCCAGCCCCTTGTACATCGGATACACCGCCAGGCACGCCGCCCGCAGCGTGTACCGCTCCTCGAAACTCGGAATCTCCGGCTGATGCGCGATCCCCCGCATCAAAAACCCGTTCGCCGGCCCCTTCCCCTTCAGCAACGGCAGCGCCTTCTTGTAAAAATCCGCCACCAGCTTCGCCGCCGCCTTTTGCTTCGGCGACTTCCCGTCCACCGCCTTCGCCGCCGGAATCGCCAGCCCCTCCCGATGCGGATCCGCATCCGTCAGCGGCCCCTCCAGCCCCGCCCCCCGGAACACCACCACGAACCGGTGCCCCTTCCCCGGCCGGATGATCACCTGCGTCTCCCCCAGCTTCTTGATCTTGCTCGAAAGCAGCGCGCACAACTCCTCGCACACCGCCGTTTCGATCCGCCCCGCCCGCCGATCCGTCACGATCCCATCCCCGTTCAACGTGCAAAAATTCGCTCGCGCCGCCACATCCCCCGCCTTCAACTCCACCCCCAGCCCCAGCGCCTCGATCACTCCCCGCCCCACCTGGAATTCGATCGGGTCGTACCCGAACAATCCCAAATGCCCCGGCCCGCTCCCCGGCGTGATCCCCGGAGCCACCGGAATCATCCGGCCCTGCGCCGCATCCTGCGTCAATCGATCCAGATTCGGCGTCGCCGCCGCCTCCAGCGGCGTCAGATAATCATGCTCTCGCACCGCCAGATCCCCCAAGCCGTCAAGCACGACGAGCACCAGTTTCGCTTTTGTTTTGAGCGTGAGTTCAGAATAGAGAGTGTCCAGATTCATGGTACAGACAGCGCCGGATTCGGCGAGCATCGATTCTCGGCCCACGACCGCCCCCCGTCAAACGGTTTTCCGTTCGATCCCCCCCCGGGCGCATCTTGGCCCCCGAGGGTTTCTGCTTACGGTTGGGAGATGGCATGAAGAGTTGGCAGGCGAGCCCGGGGCTTCACCCGCCAACGACATGAATAACAAACACCGTTCCATTAACTCCGAAGTTCACGCGGAGCAAGCCGCGAACCCAGCGCCGCAGACGATCAAGCTGGGGCTGGACGTGCATGCCGATTCGATCGTCGTCGTGCGCCTCCTCGACCACCGCGCGCCGCAACCGGCCCAGAAGTTCACCGCCGCCAAATTCCTCGAGTGGGTCAAAAGCCAGCTTCGCTTGAGTGAAGCGGTGCATAGCTGCTACGAAGCCGGACCGTTCGGCTACGGGCTGCACCGGGCGCAGCACCCCGGAAGACTTCGGCTGGGTCATGGTCGGCGGCTGAGCCCGGGGCCGCGGGCAAAGACCTGAACCCATGAACGCAGCAGATCGAGAGAGTGTAACACGGCGCGCGCCCGGAACGGAACTGGGGCCGGCGACGGCCCGCTGCGGGCAGGGGGCTCGCGGCGAAGGGATTTGCTTTCTTCGAGGGCGTGCGGCGGGAGGAAGAAGAGCGCGGGGCGATCCAAGCGTCGATACTCGGCAACCGCGGCCGGGGTGTCCGGTTCGGCGGAGAGCAATTTGACGATGAAGGTGGTGCCCGCGCAGACCTTCCTCGCCGGGCAGGCCAGCCGACCTGCCCGGCGGAACGCGCGACGATCAGGCTTGGGTGCGGCGCACGGCGAGCAAGCCGAGCAGGCCAAGGCCGAGCAGGAGGCCAGAGCGGCCCGCGTCCGGCACATGCGTTGTGATCAGCCAGAGCGAATCTCCTTCGCCGCCCGGCAGGGTCATGCTTGAGGGGTGCTGGACGGCAATGACGAACTGGGACGGGTTGTTCGGATCGAAGATCATGCCCGTTCCTTCCGCGCCCTGGACGCCAATGCCGAGGAAATGGTCGAGCGATTCGGCCACGCCATCGCCATCGATATCCCGCATGAACCACGTATCGCCGCCGAGCGCGCCGGGCGCGGCGCCGTTCGGGTTGTCTTCGATCACGTAGATATTGCCCCAAGCATCGACCGCCAGGTTGTCGGGAGAGTTCATCACGCCGGTGGTGGGCGCGAAGCCTTTGTTATACTCCGTGGTGCCGGCTTTCGCGGAAAGAATCACCGTGGGATCGCCCCCATTGGCCAGGTCGATGGCATACACGGCGTTTTCGCTCGTGGCCGCGAAGTAGATGACTTCGTTGCCGTTGGCGAGCTGGCTGATTTCCAAATCCTCCGGGCGTCCGTACGGAGTTCCACCCACTTCATCGGCGGCCGCCCGGCCACCGCGCGAGGTGAAATCGAAGGGATTGGCGACCGTGAGGGCATTGCCATCCGCATCGGTGATCGCCACCCATTTGGCCGATCCGGTGCGATCCGCCGTGGTGGCGGCGGGATTGGGCTTCGTGGCGTTCGCCGCTCCCGCGTACGCGTCCACATCCATGACGAAAGTTTGGCCCACCGTGTAGTCCCCGGGGGTCTTGGGCACGAATTTGTAAATCGAGCCCGAGTTGTCCTCGTCGATGAAATACATGCTTCCCGCCTTGTCGAACTTGATGCCTTCGTGGGACACGGAGGGGATCCTGGTCAACTGATTGAAATCGACGCCCGCGACGAAATCGTCCGGACCGGCTACCGCGCGGGTCGGATTCTTGACTTCATAGATCCGCCCCTGGCCGGACCATTCTTCGGCCACGAGCAGAGTGCCGGTGGGGGTCAGCACGGCGGGATCGAAAGCGCCGTAGTCGGCCGACCAGTCGCCGGTTTGGCCCAAGTTGTTTCCTCCGAAAAGGCGGACAGTCTTGTCCGTCGTCCGGTCGTACCGGCTCACCCCGGCACCATACTGGGTTTCGTGGGGGATAAACACGTAGCGGCTGTCGCCGGAAAAGGCGACCATATCCCACATGGAGGCATTGTTGCCCAAATTTGGGACGCGGATGGCGGACTGGCCCGCGTCCGCTTCGATCTCTTTCATGCTCGTGAGTTTTTGCTGCGTGAAGCCGGCCGGGAGCGTCCAGGGGCCGGTAGACTCCGTTGGGTCATTCGCCGGCAGGACCGTGGCGCCGGTGATGGGGGTGAAATACGGCGCGGTGCCGGCGTGGGCCGGCACCGCGCAGGCGAGGGCGGCCGCAGCCGCGGTCGAGCTGATGATGAGTTTACTCATGTGAGTGATGTTTGCGAATACTTGGTTTTTTTACCTGCCGCGTTCCGCAACGAAATGCGGACGGCAGGGGGGAGAAAGTGGGGAGCCCGCGTTACGTCGGTGCGAAGCGGCGGTGACAATCCAGCAACTTGCGCGCCTCCGCCGTCGGCAGCGGGGCGGTTAGGGCCGACAGCGGGTTTTTTGGATGGGGCGAGGAGGTGTTGGCAGTGTATGGGCGTTTGGCGGGGCCTGAGCGTGGGGTGTCACCCAAGTTGGCTGCATTGATCAAGCCTGGAATTCTGCCGTCCCTCCGGGACTGAAAAAGGTGGGCCATGGGGTATGGCAAGGATTATCCGCGACAGCGCACAAGAAAACTGTGCGAGGCAGACCATCGGCGCTTGGGCATCGCTTGCCTGCTTTTGTATTTGCTAGTGACGGCTGTCGTTGAAGCACCGGGGCGACGCCGGGTTGGGATCAAGCGGGGACAAGATCAGCGGGCGGGGGGCTCGCGGCGGAGGGAGTTGAGGAGGCTGGTCCAGGCGAGGCGGGCGCGTTCGAATTGGGGGGCGTCGGATTGGACGGCGACTTCGAGGGTGTGGGTGTCGTAGTCGAAGGTGGCGACGCGGGCGGTGTAGCGGAGGTTGGCGGGGAATGGGACGGAGCCGTGGGCGGCGGGGCCGGAGGCGTCCATGGAGTGGGCTTCGAAGGTTTCCTGGATTGCGCCGGCGGGGTAGCGCTCGGCGAAGCGCTCGCGGGCGAGGGCGGGGCCGCGGGCCCCGCTGGCGGCGGTCTTGCCGATGCGGAGGTAGAGGGCGCCTTCGACATCGGGATTACGGAGTTGGAGGGCTCCCTGGGCGGTATCGAAGCGGCCGGACCAGCCGTGGGGGTAGATCATGGAGAAGGCGGGGCCTTCAGGGGTGCGGACGATGTGGCGGGTGCGGGTGCCGACTTCGGAGATTTCCTCGGGGCGCTGGCTAAGCTGGTAGCCGGAGGGGACGGGGGCCTTGGCCGGGCCGGGGGCGGCGGCGGTGAGGGTGGCCGCCGAGAGGGCGGCGGCGAGGAGCAGGGAGAACGGATGGAAAACTCGGGGAGAACGGAGCGTCTGGGGGTGCGGTCGTTCGGGCGAGGCGCCCGAACGGGACGGGCGGGACGCCTGTCCTACCCTGGAGGAGGGGGAATCCGTCGGGTTCAGGGGCGTTCGCCAGGCGGCAAGGAGGGCGAGGGAGGGTATGTTCATGCGGCGGCGCAGAGGTGGGTGACGGGTTTACAGGATGGTGTTGGGGGGGATGGCGGCCCAGGAGGCGCGGATGACGGTGGAGACCTGGGGGGTGCCGGGGGGGAGCTTGGTGCTGTCCATGAAATTGATGTCGAAGGCCCAGTTGCGGTTGGGGGCTCCGTAGACGTCCGAGCCGCCCCAGGGGGCGGTGGCGTGTTTGCTGGTGAACATGACGACCATGGAGCCGTTGTACCAGAATTTTTTGCCGCTCCATTTTTCGAGGAAGCGGGGGAAGTTCTCGACGCCGCCGCTGTAGTTGGAGCCGTCGCTCTTGACGATGCCGGCGAGGAAGGCGGCGTTGACGGTGGTGTCGGAGGCGGTGCGGCTGGAGAGGCCGCTGCTGGCGTTGGAATCGGACCAGTTATTGGAGAGGATGGTGATGGCGTCGCCGACGAGGGAAGCGGGCTTGGTGTTGCTGGTGTTCGTGCTGCTGACGGAAGAGCCGGTGGCATTGTAGTTGCCCTTCACGTAAAGGGGCTGAGGGGTGGAGACGGTGAGGCCGCTGGGGGGGAGCACGGAGCCATTGACGAGGCGGATGCCGGCCTGGGTGCTGCTGGTCTGGGTGCGGTTATCCTTGATATAGATGGAGGAGACGTCGCGATCGACGGCGTCGCGGAAGGTGTTGCCGCTATTGGCGCTCCAGGTTTTGAGGGCGGCGATATCGAGCTGGACGGCCTTGACGGTCTTGCCTTCGCGCTTGTTGTAAAATGTGACGTTGGTATTGATCCAAGAGCTGACCTCGGTCCAGGGAATGGTGCGGGAGAAATTGTCGAAGGAGCCGGTGCGGATTTCGACGGAGCCGCTGTTGACGGAGATGACGAGGTCGGCCTTGTTGTAGTAGCGCTGTTTGCCCATGGTGGAGGTGGCGCTTTCGCCGGAGGGCGGGACTTCGACGACTTCGCGGACGACGGATTCGGTGTTGTTGGTGCCGATGGGGAGGTTGAGAGAGGTGACCTTGGCGTCGTGCTCTTTCTGGAAAGCGACCGAGCCGACGCTGCGGGAGGAAGGATCGAGGGGGCTCTTGAAAAGATTGATGTCTTTGACGGCAGTGACGTTGTCCATGTAAGAGAGGCTGACGCCGTCGGGTGACGTGTATATCTGAGCGTTGCTATGGACGCGGCCGGTGATGTTCATGTTGGCGCCGGGATTGATCTCGAGGTCCATGGAGTAAAAGATGGCGAACTGGAAGAGGGGGATGAGGGCGACCTGGAGTTCCTGGCGGACGCCGGCGGAGACCGGTTCGAGGCCGGAGTTCTCAGAGGCGTTGGCGATGATGCGGTAGGTGGAGGCCATGCCGCGGAGGCCGGCGTACTGGCTTTCGAGTTCGCGGAAGCCCCAGGAGGTGGTGCGGGAGACGTGGGCGGCATCGGCGGTGCCGTTGCCATCGCCGAAGGAAAAGCCGTTCCAGAAGGGGTCCTCGCGGAAGTTGGGGACGCGGGTGGCGTAGGTGGAGAGGCTGGAATAGACGGTGGTTTCGCCGTTGGCGAGGTAATCCTTGGTCAATTGGGCGGCGACCTTTTCGGTGGCGGCTTCGGCGGCGGCGAGGGCGCGGTAGTAGCGGTTATTGCGCTCGGTGAGGCGGGCGCTGGTGGAGGTCCAGCCCATGGCGCTGCCGACGGAGAACAGGCAGACGGCGGAGAGAAAGAGGACGACGATCAAGGCGTAGCCGGCGCGGGCGGGCGGGCGGGCGGCGCGAGGGTGGGTCAGTTTCATTATTCGAGAGCGCGGCGGGCGATTTTAGTGCGGATTTGGTAAAAGTCGAAATACTCCCCGGGGCCGACGCGGACGACGGGGTATTGGATCTGGTAGAACTGGAGGGTCAGGCCGATGACGCGGTTGTTTTCGTTATTGGTCTGGACGGTGCCGCGAAAGTCCTCGGCGGTGAACGGGATCGTATTAGTGATCGAGCTGGCAATGGTGCGCGCGACGGTGGCGCCGTTGGTGATGCGCTTGAGGGACTGGCTGGAGGCATCGAGAAAGTAGCGGGAGTAAACGTTGAGGTTGGTGGTGGCGTGGATTTGGACGGCATTGCCGCGCTGCGCGCTGTCGACGCCGACCTCAGTGAAGCCGGTGGCGGAGCCGGTGCCGACGCGGATGAGCTTGGCGGCGCGAATCTCGCCGACGAGGTCGTTGATGGCTTCGCGGGCATCGTCGCTGGCTCCGAGCTTGGCCTTGGTGATCTGGAACATGCGGGCCCCGGTGAGCTGGGCGTAAAGGATGCCCATGAGGACGGCGAGGATGCAGGTGCCGCTGATCATCAGCTCGCTGAGCGTGAAACCGCCGCGGGAACCGGCGCGGCCCGCTCGTGGAAAAGAGTGAAGTCTCGGGTGAAGTCTCATTGGTCGGGAGCGCGATAGGTGACGATGGTGTTGGTGTAGACTTCGTTGCCGAGGAATCTCCAGGTGCAATCGACGCGCACCATGCGGAGGGGCGGGTTGGTGGAAATGGTGGCGATGGTGGTGAAGTTGGTGCCGTAGACGTAGTTCGTTTTGGACAATGGAATGTCGAGAATGATGGTCTCGGCGGGGAAATTGGTGGATTTGAGTTGGTCGGCGGCGGGATCGGTGGGGTCGGGCGGGACGGTGTCCCATTTGGCGGCGCGGGTTTGTTCGAGGCGCTGCATGGCGGAGGATTGCGCGGCGAGGGAGTAGGCGGACCATTCGGCGCGCTTGGAGGTCATGACGTAGCCGTAGATGCAGCCGCCGATGGCCAGGCCGGCAATGGACGAGGCGACGAGGACTTCGATCAGGGTGAAGCCCCGGTGCCGGCGAAACGTGGTTGGCATGGCAACTCGCATACTCGGGATAGGCCAAGCAGCTACCTTGCCATTGGCATAAGTGCGAATGGCCCTAGTGAATGGGGTGATTCGGGATTGAACGAAACACGACAGTTCGACGTCGAACCCCCATGCCAAAACCGAAACCCCGGAGAAAAGGGTCGCGCAACTTGCGAGTTGTCGCGGTTTAATAAGCGGGCACCGACCGAATCGCCGTTGACGAACGGAAATGAGAATTCACGATTCGCGCGGAACAGAGTGAACCCGGCGTGAAAGGGCGACAGGGGGCGGCTGGCTGCGGCAGAAGATGAATTTTTGGCGTACGGTTTAGAGGCGGGGCTTGTCCAATAGCGAACTCTTAGGAGCATGGGGAGCAATTCGGGAGAATTTGGCGAGGTGGAAAGCACGGCCCAGAACGGGTCGAAGCTCGGGGCGGCGCCGTCGCCGGAAGCGTTGCGGGCCTTGCCGACGGATTTCGTGAAGCGGCACCGGGTTCTGCCGCTGGAGATCGGTGGAGGATTCATCCGGGTGGCGACGGCGGAACCGGGGAACGACCGGTTGATCGACGACATCCGACTCGTCACGGGGTTGGAGGTGCGGGAGACGGAGGCTCCGGCGGGCGATATTCTGGAGAAGATCGCGGAGCATTACCAGGTGACGGTGGAGCAGATGGTGGAGAACCTGGCCGCGACGGACGGCGCGGCGGGGGAAAGCCGGAATCTGCACGACATCGAGGTGATGGCGAACGAGCCGACGGTGATCAACCTGGTCAATGTGATCATTTCGGCGGCGGTGCGGGAGCGGGCGAGCGATATTCATCTGGTGCCGTTCGAGAATTCGATCCAGTTGCGGTACCGGATCGACGGGATGCTGCAGGAGAAGCCGCCGCCGCCGAAGCCCCTGCATCCGGCGTTGGTTTCGCGGATCAAGATCATGGCGGATCTGAACATCGCGGAGCGGTACATGCCGCAGGACGGGCATATCCAGATTCATCACCGGGGGAACCGGGTGGATATTCGTGTCGGGACAATGCCGACGATCCACGGGGAGAGCGTGGTGCTGCGGTTGCTGGAGAAGAGCAACCGGCTGCTTTCGCTGGAGGAGCTGGGGCTGGACCGGCCGAGGGCGCAGTTGCTGTGGAACCTGGTGGAGCGGCCGCATGGGTTGTTTTTGGCGACGGGGCCGACGGGGAGCGGGAAAACGACGACACTGTACTCGGTGCTCAGCGGCATTTATTCCCCGGAGAAGAAGATTCTGACGATCGAGGACCCGGTGGAGTACGAGCTGGCAGGGGTGGCGCAGACACCGGTGCGGCCGAGCCGGGGGTTCACGTTCGCGAGCGGGTTGCGGTCGATCCTGCGGCAGGATCCGGACGTGGTGATGGTGGGGGAAATCCGGGATGGGGAGACGGCGGAAATCGCAATCCGGGCGGCGCTGACGGGGCATCAGGTGTTCAGCACGCTGCATACGAACGATGCCGCGGGGGCGATCACGCGGTTGATCGACATGGGGGTGGAGCCATTCCTGATTTCCTCGTCGCTGGTAGGAGTTTTGGCGCAACGACTGGTGCGGCGGCTTTGTCCAAATTGCAAGACGCCCTGGCCATTGACGGAGGCGTTGCGGAACCGGCTGAGCGCCTTTGGAACATGGGACGACAGTGCGACGTTCTATCGCGGCGGCGGGTGTGAGAATTGCCGGGGGACGGGGTATCGGGGACGGGTGGGGATTTTCGAATTGCTGCCGGTGGGGGCGGAGTTGAGGGAATTGATTTTGCAGCGGAAGTCGAGCGCGCAGATCAAGGAGGCGGCGGCGGGCTCGATCCTGACGATGCAAAAGGACGCACTGCAAAAGGCGCAGGCGGGGCAGACCACGGCGGAGGAGCTGCTGCGGGTGTGCGCGGCGGAATAATCCGGCATGGGCGCATTTCGTTATCAAGCGTTGGGCACCGGAGGAAGTCCGGTGAGCGGGGTGATCGAATCCGCGGACCGGCGGTCGGCGTTGAACGATCTCGCCGCAAGGGGATTATTCCCAAGCTTGCTGGAAGCCTGCGGGGAAGGCGGGGAACGGGAGAAGGGGGCGGGAACCACGGGGGCGGTGGGAAGCACGGGAGGGACGAAGTTCCGGTTTGGGTCGGGAGTGCGGCGGAAGGAGGTCACGGCGTTTACGCGGGAGATGGCGGCGCTGCTGGGGGCCTCGATTCCGATTCCGCAGGCGCTGGAGGGATTGGGGGAAGAGGAGCCGAACGCGGCGTTCAAGGCGGTGCTCCAGGCGATGGCGAGCTCGGTGCGGAAGGGGAGTTCGCTCTCGGCGGCGCTGGGAGAGCATCCGGCGCTGTTCGACTCGCTGTATGCGAGCATGATCCGGGTGGGGGAGGAGGCGGGAGCCCTGCCGCTGGTGATGAACGACTTGGCGAATCTGCTGGAGCATCAGGACGAGATTCGGGGCGAGGTGGTGACGGCGGTGTCGTATCCGCTGTTCGTGATGGGTTTCGGGGTGTTGACGGTGGTGATTCTGCTGACGGTGGTGCTGCCGCGGCTGTTCACGATGTTGCAGGAGATGCTGCGGGTGCTGCCGTTGCCGACCTTGATCTTGCTGCGAACGAGCGAGTTTTTGCAGAATTACTGGGGGGCGGTGGCGTTCGGGCTGATCGCGCTGGCCGCCGGCATCCGCTCGTTCGCGCGGACGCCGCAGGGCCGGGCGCGGATCGACGGCTGGAAGCTGCGCGTGCCGGTGCTGGGGCCGGTGTTTCTGGCGTCGGCCTTGAGCCGGTTCGCGCGGACGCTGGGCACGCTCGTGAAGAGCGGCGTGTCGCTGCTGCCGGCGCTGAAGATCGTGGAGCATACCATCGGCAACGTGGCGCTGGGAAAGTTGATCGCGCAGGTGTCGGAAGACACCCGAGGAGGCGATTCGCTGGCCGGGCCGTTGCGGAAGCTGGGAGTTTTCCCGCGAATGGTTGTTCAAATGATCGCGGTGGGCGAGGAGAGCGGCCAACTGGATTCGATGTTGTTGAAAGTGGCGGAGATCGAAGAGCGGGAGATGCGGGCGAAAACGAAAACGCTGATTTCGCTGCTGGCGCCCGCCTTGATCCTGCTGGTGGGGGCGCTGGTCGGGTTCATGGTGATCGCGCTGCTTTTGCCGATTTTCAAGATGAGCCGCGCGGTTCGTTAATGGCCCAAGATTTTTTACAACTATGAGAATATGCACCAATCCCTGCCCGCCCCGCGCACGCTGCGCGCGGCGCACCCATAGCCAAGGCGGGTTTACGCTGATCGAATTGCTCGTGGTGGTGATCATCCTGGGCGTGCTGGCCGCGACGATCATCCCGCAGTTCATGGGAACGACCCAGGAGGCGAAAGTCAGCGCCGCGAAGGCGAGCGTGGCGGAGCTGGAGTCGGCACTGGAACGATTCAACCTGCACATGGACCGGTATCCCACGACGGAAGAGGGGTTGAAGATCCTGGTCGACGCGCCGGCGGGCGACGACAAGAAGTGGCGGGGGCCGTACGTCTCGAAAATTCCGATGGACCCGTGGAATCACCCGTATCAGTACCGATTTCCGGCCGTGCGGCGGAAGTCGGGGTTCGACCTGTGGTCGCGCGGGGCCGATAACGCGGATGGGGGGGATGGGGACAACGCGGATCTGGGTAATTGGTGATTCATGCGCCTGGGCGGCCGCCATCGACCGAGGGGCTTTACCCTCGTGGAACTGCTGATCGTGCTTTCGCTGATCGGCATTCTGACGGGCTTGGTGGTGGCGGAAATGCGGGGCACGCATGAGGAGGCCCTGCTGCGCGCCGCGGGGTGGAAATTGAACGGCATGCTGGGGTGGAGCGCCAGCCAGGCGGTAACGACGGGGTTGGCGCACACCGTGGCGATCGACCCGGCGGGGCATCGGTACGCGATCCGGGCCGCGGCGGCCGCGCCGGGGGAAACGGCGCGGGTAGTAGAAGAGGGCAGATTGGACGAGCGCATTCAAATCAGCGTGCGGGAACTGGAAATGGCGGCGGAGCCGGACGCGGAAGAGGCGGCAGCGGAAAATCCCGAACCATCCGCCGCGAGCGGAGAGATTCAGTTTCACGCGGACGGGACGGCGGATGCGCGGGAGATCACGCTGAAGGATCGGATGGGCGTGTCGATCGCGCTGCGAATCAACCCGATCACCGGGCGAGCGCGGTGGGAGGATGCTCCGTGAGACTGCGCCACAATCGTCCGGTGGGCCGACAGGGGTTCTCGATCGTCGAACTGCTGTGCGCGGTGCTGGTGCTGGGGATCGGCGTGGCAGGTCTGACCCAGGGGCTCACGACAGCCCTGGGTTCGACCAAGGAGGCGGAAATTCACAGCACGGCGGCGTGGCTGGCGGCAGGGCAGATGGAGACCTTGCGCGCGGAGGGATTGCTGCTCGAAGGCGAAACCGAGGGAGAAGGATCGGGGGATCTGAGCCATTACGCCTGGCGGCAGACGGTGGAAGAGACGGCGACCGAGGGACTGTACGAAGTCACCATCGTCGTTACCCGTTCCAACCAGGAAATTTATGAACTGAAGACCCTGCTGTTCGATCCGCCGATCGCGCGGGACACGCCGACGAACGGACGGCGCAACGAGCCAGATCGGAGGCGCTCATGAGACCAGGCGCTTCCATTAAGCGAGGCAGGCAGGCGGGCTTCACGCTGATTGAGTTGGCGATCAGCGGGGCTTTAATGACGATCGTACTGGCAGCCGCATACGCCTGCCTGAACGCGGGAGTTGTCAGCCAGCGGACGGTGGAGGCGCGTTCGGAGACACTACAGAGCGCGCGGGTGGCGCTGCGGATGATGGCTGCGGACTTGCGGAGCGCGGTGCCGCTGACCGGGGATTCGGAGTTTATCGGAATGGCGCGGACGGTTGAGGGGCGGGACGTTGGGAATCTCGATTTCGCAACGCGGAATTACACGCCGAAACGGGCGCGGGAGGCCGATTTTTGCGAGGTCAGCTATTATGTCCAGCCCGATCCAGAGACGAAGAGCCTGACCTTGTATCGACGGCGGGATCCGACACGGGATCCTGAGCCGTTGCAGGGCGGGACGCGGGAGGAAATTGCGCGGCGCTTGCGGAGTTTGCGGTTCGAGTTTTACGACGGGTACGAATGGTTCGACGAGTGGGGCGATCCGACAGGGAAGGAACGGTTGAAGACAGTCCCGGAGGCGAACGTATCGGGGCTGCCGGAGGCGGTGCGGATCGTGTTGGAGTTGGAACCGGAAGAAGGGAGCGAGGCGGAAGGAGAGGGGAAGCCGCGCGAACCGCCGATGACGCTGGAGACGACGGCGCGGGTGAACATGGCGCTGCATTTTTATCGCGCGGGAGGCGGGGCGCGAACGAACAGTTCGGGGGGGAGCGGCGTCGAATCCAGCATTCCCGGAGGTGCGCCATGAGGATTGAACCCGAGATTCGCGTATCGAAGATCCGAAAGAACGGGGCCGAGAGAGGCCGCTGCGGCGGGTCGGTGCTGGTGGGGTTGCTCTGGTGCGTGGCGCTGCTGGCGTTGTTGGTGGGGGGAGTATTGTACACCGCGAATCTGGAGCTGCGGATGGCGAAAAATCAGGGGGACGAGATTCAGGCATTATACCTGGCGATCGCGGGGGCGGAGAAAGCGAAGGCACTCATTTTTCACGATCAACGCGCCCGGCAGCGGGCGGCCAAAAACCATTCGGGAGATTTGTACGACGCCGCGAGCGAGTTTCGCGATATCACCCTGGGCCGAGGCGAATATCGCGTGATCCGCGGGCCGCGGAGCGGGGAGAGCGGGCCGGTGGTGTATGGGATTGGCGATGAGGAGAGCCGCCTGAACGTGAACGAAGCTGGCGCGGACCGGATCGCGCTGCTGCCGAGCATGACGCCGGAACTGGCGGCGGGGATGGTGGACTGGCGCGACCGGGACAACAACGTGTCGCCTGGGGGCGGCGAACAGGAATATTACGCGGCTTTCCAACCACCCTATTTGCCGCAGAACGGCCGCATCCAGACCGTGCGCGAGTTGTCGCAAGTGAAGGACGTTCCGGCGGAACTGTTGCTGGCGGAGGACCGGAACGCGAATGGCATCCCGGATCCAGGAGAGGACGATGGCGATGGGCAGCTCCAGACGGGGTGGTCGGGATGGATGAGCCTGGAATCGCGGGCACGGAACCAGAATGCGGCGGGGCAGGATCGGATCGATGTGCAGACGGCGGACGAGTCCACGCTGGCGGCGATCCCGGGGCTCAGCCAGGACATCGCGCGGGCGATCATCGCGCATCGCGATCAGAATCGCATCGAGAGCATTGCCGACCTGTTGGAAGTGGCGGCACCGGGGCCCGGAGGAGCGCGTCCGCCGGGAGGGCCGGGTGGCGGGCCGGCGCAGTTTCAGGCGCAACCGGGGCAGCCCGGACCGCAGGGACAACCCACCGGCCCGAAGGTTATCGACGAAGATTTGTTTCTGAGCATCGCGGACGACGTCACGGCGAGTTCGGACACGGCGCAACGGGGGCCGATCAACATCAACACGGCGGAGGCGGCGGTGCTCATGTGTTTGCCGGGGGTGACGCGGGAGTTGGCGGAAGCGGTGGTGTCGTACCGGTCTTCGGCGGGATACTTTCCGAACATCGGGCATTTGCTGCGCGTGCAGGGCTTTTCGCGGGAATTGTTCAAGCAGGTGGCGCCGATGGTGACCGCGCGTTCGGAAACATTCCGGATCGTGAGCGAAGGGCGGGTGCCGTCCAGCGGAGCGCGGAAACAGGTCGAGGTCATCGTGCAACTCTCCGCGAGCGCGATCGACACGCTTTCATATCGGGAAAACTTGTGACGCCCAGCCTTTATATCGAGTTCAAGGAAGAATCGGTGCATGCGGTGGCCGGGGAGAAGGGCCTCGAACTGCCGCTGGCGCGCGAGGCCTCCGGACGCATGACGGCGGCGGCGCTGGAGAAAGCAGCGGCGGCATTGCGCGAGTTCGTGGCGGCGCAGGGCCGTCCGGGGCGGACGGCATACTGTTCGATTCCGGCGCGCGGGGTCTCGCTGCGGCGGCTGGCGATTCCGGCGGCAGCGAACGGCGAGGCCGCGCGGCTCCTGCCCTTGCAACTCGAGGCGCAACTGCCGGTGGCGCCGGCTGAATTGGCGTGGGGATTCGAGCGCGTGGGCGGGGCAGGCGCGCGAAACGGTTCGGGCGAGGGATTGGCGGAGTTTCTGGTTGTCGCGGTGCGAAAGCAATTTCTGGAGGATTACGAAAAGGTGGTGCGGCAGGCCGGTCTGGAGCCGCAGTTTCATGTGGGAGCATTGGCCCGAGTGGCCTTGTGCCAGAAACCGGCGGGGCGATGGTCGATGGCGGAGATCGATCCGATGCGAGCCGAGCTGACGGTGTTCGACGAGCGCGGGCCGGTGGCGGTGCGGACGCTCGACTTGAAGGAATCGGGCGCGCCGGAGACGGGGGGACGGTTGTTTCTCTCGGCTGCGGATTCGGCAGGGCGGACGGCGGCGGCGCAACTCGCCGCGCGGTGGCAGCGATCCGCCGCGAGCGAGATGGTGGCCGCGCCGGAGGGGACGGGTTGGACGGCGGCCAACGCGGGGCTGCGGAAGCTCGTGGAGAGCGGCGGCGCGCGATTGGCGCTCGACGGACATGAAGCCGCGGGCGAGGCGATCCGAACGGCCACGCCGTGGAAATGGGCCATCGCGGCGGGCGTGCTGTTGCTGTTGGCGCTGGCGTTGCGGTACGCGGAGGCGGGGATTTACCGGGGGCGGCTGGAGCGGCAGCTCAAAGAAGCGACGGCTTACCGGCAAACCCTGCCGAACCTGGATCGGGAATTGAGCTTCTTGCAGTATATCAAAACGAATCAGCCGCCGTATCTGGAGGCCATGTCGGCAGTGGCCGCCGCGGCACCGCAGGGCACGCGGGTGGATGCGCTTTCGCTGGTGCGCCGGGGGGAGTTGTCGGTGCGCGGGAGTGTGCAGGATCCGCAAGGGCCGGCCAACTTCCGCAACAAACTGATCGATTCCGGTTTTTTCACGCGGGTGGTGATCGAGGATCAGACGCCCGTGGACAACAATCAGAAGATGAACTTCCGGCTGAGCGCGCAGGTGAAGCCGGAAGGGATGCGTCCGACCGCAGGCGCGAGCACCAATGCGGCACCCTCGGCGACTGCCACGAACGCCGTTCCCACAAGATGAAAGCGCAACGCTCTACATCCTCCTCCAAGCGAAATTGCTGACCATGCCACAACTTTCTTCCAGCGATCTTCGGACGATCCGCCGCGCGGGGCTGGCGCTGCTGATTTATCTGGTGCTCTTCTTTGGATTCAAAGCGTGGCGGCGGCTTGAGTCGACGCGGACGGCCTACGCGCAATTGGTGACGCGGCTGGAGCGCGAGCAGCGGGAGGCGCGAAATGCGGAGACCAAGGTGATGCTCTTCGAGAAACTGCGCGAGCGGTATGGCCTGGATCCGCGGAGGTTGCCGAAGGAAACGCTGGTGGCGGAGGCGAGCAGCGCGATCCAAAAAGCGGCGCGCGAAGGAGGCTTCGAGCTGGGGCCGATGCGGGAAACGCCAGGCCGGGCAAACGCGCGGGAGCTATCGTCGATCCAGTTCGAGGGGGCGGGGCCGCTGCCTGCGGCACTGGCGCTGGTGCATAAGCTGCAAACGCTGGGCTATCCAGTGGTGATCGATTCGCTGCAAGTCACGCAGGATGCGTCGCGGCCGGGGCAATTGAAGCTGAACGTGGCGGTGGTGATTTTGAATTTCGACCAGTGGAAAGGGAACGAGGTGCCGAATGCTTGAGCGGCTGAATCCCGGGTTGCGCATCGCCTCCTACGTGCTGGCGGCGGTGGTGCTATGGCAGCTCGCGCAGCTGGCCCTGCCGAAGCATCGAGCGCTGGCGGCGTTTCAGAAGGCGGAGATCACCTTCAATCCCGCCGCGCCGTGGACGAATGCTTCCCCCAACTTGCCGGAAGCGGCATCGGCGCAGATCGAGAAGATCAAGAACAGCCAGATTCTCGGAATGATCATGCGGCCGCCGCCGATGGCGGTGCTGGGAATCGCCGGGCGGGATGTGTTGTTGCGCGGGCCGAACGGCCAGACCGGGCTGCTGCGCGAAGGCGAATCGCTCGGGAACGTGAAACTTTTGCAGATTGGAACGAATCGCGTGCTGGTGGAAGAAAACGGCCAGCCTCGGGAGCTCCTCCTCTTTCAGGGGTTCGGGAGCGACAGTTTGATGCCGAAACCTCCAAAACCGGAACAGAACAGTGAAATTACCCGTCAGCCCTAATTTAGCCTGGCTCGTCGCGACCTGCGGCGGCGGCGCCTTGGCCCTGATCCTTTGGCTGCGCAGCAGCCCGGAGGCAGTGGCGCAGAATCAACCCACGCCTGCGTCTGCCGGAACCGCGGCGCCCGCAGCAGCGACAAATGCTCCGCCGGCCACCAACGCCGCGCCCGCGACGAATGCCGGGGCAGCGGCACCCAGCCCGGCGCCGGCGAGTCCCGCCGCTGCCGTGTCGAATGCCCCACCGCCCGGCGCGGTCTCCGCACCGCCTGGCGTGGCGGACGCTCCGCCCGGAGCCGTGGGGGCCGAGCCGGGGAATCCAGGCGCGCCGGAGGAAATGCAGATCGCGTTTCAGAACGCGAACATCGACATGATCGTGCAATGGCTGGCGAAGAACACCGGAAAGAGCGTGGTGAAGCATCCGCGGGTGCAATGCCAGTTGACGATCGTGAGTTCGAAGAAGCTCACGCCTCGCGAGGCGCTGAACCTGATCTATCGGGCACTCTCGCTCGAAGGCTTTAGCGTGATCGAATCGAGCAAATCGATTCTGATCGTGCCGGACGGCCAGGAACCGAAGGGGACGCCGGAATTGGTGGCGAACGGGGCGGTGCCCGACGGGCGGCAGCGGCTCATCCGCATTTTCAATCTGCAGAATGTGGAACCGGGGGAGATTCGCGACAAGATCAAGAACGTGCTTTCGGACAAGGGAACGATCGAGGTGGTCGATCGGGCGCAGCAAGTGATGGTGACCGATTACACGGACAACATCCGGCTGGCGGGGGAATTGATCCGCGAACTCGACGTGCCGTCCGCCTCGGATTCGACCATCGAGTTTCTGCCGTTGAAGCATGCGAACGCGGACGAGGTAAGCGCCTTGCTGACGCAGATTCTCAGCGCGCAGGGAGGCGGAAAACCGGCGGGGGGCGGGGGATCTTCCGGGCCGCCGAATCCCGGCGGGCCGATGCCGGGACCGATGCCGATGCCCTCGCCGGGGCCGTCCGCTCCCTCCGCCGGGGGGTCGGCGAGTTCGGGCGCGGCGGGTGTGAAAATTTGGCCGGACGCCGGGGCGAATCGATTGATCGTATCCGCGCCGAAATCGAAATTGCCGGAGATTCGCAGCCTGTTGGAAGTGTTGGATCGCGAGAAGGTGGAAGACGTGTCGCTGCGAGTGATCACGCTGCGCAACGTCAGCGCGGAAGACCTGGTGCGCGAAATCTCGCCGGTCTACCAGCGGATGAGCAACAAGGGGGCGAAGGATCGGGTGGAAGTAACGGCGAACCTGCGCTCGAACTCGATCATCGTCTACTCGAGCGAAGAGAACTTTCGTTCCCTGGAAAAACTGATCGCCTCGCTGGACCGGGAGGAAGCGCAGGAAAAGGTGATGCGGGTGTTCAACCTGATCAATGCGGACGCCGAGGATGTGGCGAAGCAGCTCGAGACGCTGCAGGAAGGACAGCAGAACACCGGCCGGTATCCGTTTTACATATTCAGCTTCGGGGGCGGCGGCGAAGGGCGTTCGAAGAAACCGAGTTTTGTGGCGGACCGGCGGCGCAACGCGGTGATCGTCCAGGCGGCGCCATCCGACATGACGAACATCGAGGGACTCATCAAGACGCTGGATGGGCCAATCGCGGACGGGAGTGTCGCCCCGAAGATTGTCCGGCTAAAATACGTGAGCGCCGTGGATATCGAAGAAGTGCTGAACGAGTTGTTTCTCCGGCGGCAGCAGCAGCGGCAGTATTGGGATTTCTATGGCTCGATGATGGACAACAGCAGCCGCGATTCGGCGGGCGGCAAGCTCTTCGGAAAGGTGCGGATCACGAGTGAGCCTTACTCCAACTCGATCATCATCACTTCGAATTCGCCGGAGGGGCTCGAGGCCGTGGAAAAAGTGCTGAAGGAGCTGGATTCGCCCTCGCAAGCGGGCGAGACGACGATGCGGCTCGAATTGAAGTTCGCCCGGGCGACGGCGGTGGCGAGCAGCATCAATATTCTTTTCGCGAAAAACGGATCGCCGCCGTTGCGCCCGCAAGCGCAGCCGAACCAGCCGCAGGACGGGCGGCCGCAGCAACAGCAGCCGAATTCGGCGTCGCAAAGCAATTTCGATCTGGAACGGGAGAACAAGGAGGACGCGTACTTTCCTTGGCTGGGAGGGCAGCAGGATAATCCTTTCGGGGGCGCGCAAGGAGGACGTTCCTCGACGACACGCCCGGTCAGCGACCTGGTGGGCCGCGTGCGGGTGGTGCCGGATCGGCGGAGCAATTCGCTGCTCATTACGAGCAATCTGCATTTTTTTCCGCAAATCCTGAAGCTGATCGAAGACCTGGATACACCGACAGCCCAGGTATTGATCGAGGCGAAGATCGTCGAAGTGGCGAGCGACTTCCGGGACAAGCTCGGGGTGCGGTGGTCGCCGGACGGCAGCACCTTCACCGGCGACGATCTGGACAATTCGATCAAGGTCGAAACGAGCACCGCTTATCAGAAGATTTTCGCCGGGACGGCGCTGGGAAACGCCCTCAGCCAGGGAGTCTTGAAAAGCTCCGTCAATGTGGACTTCCTTATCCAGGCGCTGCGGAAGAATACCGACGCCAAAGTGCTGGCCGAGCCGCAGATCAATATCGCGGATAACGAACTCGGCAAGCTGTTCGTCGGTTCGCAGGTGCCGTTCATCTCCGGCAGTTTGAACACGGATGTGGGCGGGCGGAACGACACCTTCCAGTATCGCGACGTCGGCATTATTCTGGAGCTGACCCCGCACATCAACAACGACGGCGAGGTGGCGCTCAAAATCCGCACCGAATCTTCCAGCATTCGCAACGGCGAAACCCTTTTCGGCGGCGCGATTCTTGATACGCGAAACTTTCGCACGGACTTAATGGTCAAGGACGGGGAGACGGTGGTGCTCGGCGGCATCATCCAGCGCGAGCAGAACAACACCGACCGCCGGGTGCCCGGCTTGGGACGCGTCCCGGGGCTGGGCTGGCTCTTCCGCAAGAAGGACAAAGTCTCCCGCGAGGTCGAGCTGATCGTCTTCCTCCGCCCACGCATCACACGCACACCGACGCAGGCGCGCGAACTCCTCCGCGAAATCGAGAACAAGGTGCCGATGATCAAGGAATGGGAAAGCCAGCAGGAACCGGCCAAGGACACCGGAGCTTCCGAAAAACCGGCGGCCTGATCGGCCGCCAAGAGGCGCGGCAGTTCGGCCCATAATCGCTCACGCTTTTTCTTCGATTGAGCGTGGCTCGCTTGGCGTTGGGCTAAGGGCCAAGGAGACCTCGGTTCCGTCCGGCTGCGCTGGCCGTGCCGCCGTCGTTGGATGGCGCGCTGACCCGTTAGCGCCGGCCAGCTCTGGCGTGGACCGTAAAGCAGGCCAAGCGATGCCGACCGATCTCTACTTCTTCCCATCCAGAAACAGCGCATCTGCCGCGATCACCGGCTGCGTCCAGGCCCGCTCCGGTTCGTTCGGCAGCACGCTGTTCGGCTGCGATTTGGATGAAACGACAATCGCCCGGGCATACAGTTCGCCCGGTTTCAGTTGATACTCCGCGGTCGTACCCAGCACGGCTTCCCGCAGCGGAATCCCGATCAGGTCTGGATTGACCTTCGGCTCCGCGCCCGCTGCTCCCGCTGGGGCAAACTCCCGGGGCGTGCCCACGAAGTGGATCATGTATTGCACGCCGGGCTCCGCATCGACTTCCACCCGCAGCGTGCCTCCGGTGCGCGTCACCGCCTTCAATCGCACGCCGCTCGTTGCGTAAAACTCGCCGGCCTCCATGGCCTGGATCAACGCCTCCGGCGTCAGCTTCTCCGCCTGCACCATGATCCAGCCGCGGCCCGCATTGCTGTTCGCGGGCTTCATTTCGTGGTAATTGTGCGAGTCGTCGACGGCGATCCCGTACATCGGTTCCATCTTCAGGATGCCCAGCCGCCAGGCCAGCATCACGTCCCACATCCGGTCCGTGCTCGGCGTTTTGTCGTCTCCCTCGTTCAGCACCATCGGATGCCCGTTGTACACCTCGAAAAATCGCTCCCCCTTCACCCGCATCAAATCTTCCGCCCGGATCGCCCGGTAGAAGTTCGGATGGTTCAAGTGCGGAATCATCGGCTGGCCGGTCCGTGCCCGCTGTTCCAGGACGGCGTCGATATTGTTCTGCATGACCTCGGTCACGCTCCCTCCGGACCGCGGCACGATCAAATCGCGCAAATTCGTCGCGTTGATATGAATCGGGAGATTGCCGTGGTTCGCCGAAATCTCCTCGCTCGGGATCAGCAGGAACTCGCCGGCCCGCTCGAACAGGCCCTTCAGTTCGTCCAAGGGAGCCAGCCGGGCATACGTTTTCCCGTTCGCCGACCGGATTTTCGCGCGTTCCGGATGCCGGGCCTTGAACTTCGAGAAGGCCAGTTGGCCCACCCGGTTGGTTCGCACTTCCACCCAACGGTCTCCCGCCAGCAGCACATTATGATCGGAAAGCGCCAGAAAGTGATACCCATTCGTCCGGTACCACTCCACGACCATCTCTGGATAATCGTCCCCATCGCTCCAGAGGGTGTGGGTGTGCAAGTTACCCTTCCACCAGCCGGCGGCGTCGCTCGACGCGCCGATCCACACCCAGGCCATCAACAGGAATACAAATCGCATGATCGAGATATCATCTCCCCCGTCTCCCTCCCCCGCAAGCCCGGCCTGTCGGCAGCGAACTTCATCGTTCTGAGGTAAGGAAGGCGGACCGGCACAGGGGGGGATGGGGAACGGGTCGCCGGTTGCGTGGGGCGGGGACGGGCGGTAGCGTCGGGGCTTCGATGAAGCGTTTGGGGACAGTTTATTTGGTGGGAGCGGGCCCGGGGGATCCGGGCCTGTTGACGCGGCGGGGCGAGGAGCTGCTGCGGCGGGCGGAGGTGCTGGTCTACGATGCGCTGATCGATCCGCGGCTGCTGCGGCTGGCGCCGAAGGGGGCGGAGTTGATCTACGGGGGGAAGCGATCGAGCCAGCATGCGATCCCGCAGGAAGAACTGAACACGCTGCTCGTGAAAAAGGCGCGCGAGGGGAAGACGGTGGTGCGGCTCAAGGGAGGCGATCCCTACATTTTCGGCCGGGGCGGCGAGGAGGCGGAGGAGTTGGCGGAGGCGCAGGTGCCGTTCGAGGTGGTGCCGGGGGTGTCTTCCGTAACGGCGGCGGCGAATTACGCGGGGATTCCGCTGACGCATCGGGAGCATTGTTCGGCGTTCACGGTGGTGACGGGGCATGAAGATCCGACGAAAGAGGCGGCGAGCGTGGATTGGGCCCGGCTGGCGAAAGACCCGGGGACGAAGGTGATTTTGATGGGGGTGGAGCGGATCGGGGAGATCGCGGCGGAACTGGTGCGCCACGGGATGGACGCGGCGACGCCGGTGGGGATGGTGCGTTGGGGGACCACAGGCCGGCAGCAATCGCTGGAGGCGACGCTGGGGACGATCGGAGCAGCGGTGCAGGAGCGGAATTTCGGCGCGCCCGCGCTGGCGGTGGTGGGGGGGGTGGTGAGCCTGCGGAGCAAGCTAAACTGGTTCGAGCGGCGTCCTCTCTTCGGCCAGCGGATCGTGGTGACACGCACCCGGGAACAGGCGAGCCAGCTCGCGCGCGACCTGGAGGAACTCGGCGCGGAAGTGCTGGAGATTCCGACGATCAAGACGGAGCCGCCGCTGAATCGTTCGGACTTGATGGATGCGCTGCTGGGCATCGGGGCGTACGACTGGGTGGTGTTCACGAGCCCGAACGGGGTCTCGAGCTTCTTCGAGTATTTCTTTAAGGGGTTCGAGGATATCCGGGCGTTGGGCAATATCCGGATCGCGGCGGTGGGGCCGGCCACGGCGGCGAAGCTGAAGGAGTTGCACTTGCGGATCGATGCGATGCCGGAGGAGTACCTGGCGCGAAAAGTAACCGCGGCCATCGAGAAATTCGAGAGCCTGGACAACTTGCGCGTCCTCTTGATGCGCGCGGAGACGGCGAACCCGGAATTGCCGAAGGAGCTGGAGGAGAAAGGCGCGATCGTGGACGACATCGCGTGCTACCGCACGACGCCGGAGACGGAGGATGCGACGGGCGCGGCGGCGCTGCTCATGGAGCATGGCGCGGATTGGGTGACCTTCACAAGCAGCTCGACGGTGGAGAATTTCCACGCGCGGTTCGATCTGCCCAAATTGAAGAGGCAGTTCCCGGAGTTGAAGCTGGCTTCAATCGGTCCCGAAACGACCAAGGCGATCGTTCAGCTCGGCCTGAAGCCGGATGTGGAGGCGGAGGAGCATAACATCCCGGGGCTGGTGCAGGCCGTGCAGGCGGCGGCAAGCTCGGGCGGAGCGAAGTAGGGGTGGTGGGTTTCCCCGGAGCCTGGAGAAAATCAAGCCGACGGCGCGAGCGATTGGAAGAAAGCCTGGAACTCGAGGGCTTGAACCGGCCGGCCGGCCTCGGACAGTTTTGAGTTGTCGGAGCGAGCGGCTCGTTCGCAGAGATCGACGAAGGCGAAGGGATCCCAGCGCGGCGCGGCGAGCAGCCGGGCGAGTTCAGGGGGAGGCTGAGCCAACCCGGGGGAGGATCGGGCCGCAGTCAAAAGCAGTCCGAAACTGGGGTGATCCCCTGCCCTGCGCCACCAGTATTTGGAATTCCCATAGTCGGGCTCCCGCCGGTGCATGAGCGCGTGCAGGAGGCTGCCATCCCGGCTTTCGATCGATTGGGAGATGGTGTGCGACTCGTCGAGGTGATCGTGCCAAAGGTAGAGGGCGGAGCGGATCAAATCCCGCGTCTCGTCTGAAGGTCGGAACGATGCGAGGTGGCGATCAATCGTTTCGATATCCAACCGCTCCGGGCGGGTGTCCGGGCCGAGCGCGGGCGGACGCGACAGATCGAATAGTCCCGGGACGCGAAGCAATGACTCGATGGCCGACATGCGGGCCAGCATAGCCGAGGCGCGGCGTTTTGCCCACCGTCGAGACTTCGTGGGAGGAGGTGGCGGACAAAGGATTGCCCGAGATTTTGCCTTGTTGCGCGAGGTTCGAGGGTTACGTTATTCGTGATTGTCAAATCCGTTCATGCGTCGTATCGCCACGATGGTGGGAAGTGCTCTGCTCGGGATGAGCGGCGCCGGTGCCTCCGCTTCGAGCGCGGAGGAAGTTTCGTTCCGCAACGACGTGATGGCGGTGCTCTCGAAGGCGGGTTGTAATACGGGGCCGTGCCACGGGAACGCCAACGGAAAGGCAGGCTTCAAGCTTTCGCTGCGCGGCGAGAGCGCCGAGCTGGATTACACGACGCTGGTCCTCGAACAGTTCGGCCGGCGCATCGATTTAATCGAGCCGGAGCAGAGTCTCATCCTCGCGAAGCCAACGACGCAGCTCGCGCACGAAGGGGGCCGGCGGTTCCAGGTCGCGTCCCGGGAGTACGAGATCCTGCGCCGGTGGATTGCGGAAGGAGCAGCCGACGACGCGGCCCAGGCGCCGCGATTGGAACGCCTTTCGGTGAACGTGACCGAAGCGGTGCTGCTCGAACCGGAGCACGAGATTCAACTCAAGGTCGAGGCGCACTTCGCGAATGGCATCCGGAGAGACGTCACGGAGCTGGCGGTCTACGAGCCGGCGCATCCGATCGTCAACATTTCCGCGGGCGGACTGATCCGTCGCGAGCAGTTTGGAGAGACGACCGTGCTGGTGCGTTACCTCGCGCAGCAAGTGCCGGTGCGGGTGCTCTTCGTCCCGGCACGGCCGGATTTCGTTTGGGCCGAGCCGCCGAGCCGCCACGAGATCGATCGCCAGATTTTCGCGAAGCTGCGGCGGTTGCGCATGAATCCTTCGGATCTGTGCGACGACTCGGCGTTTGTGCGGCGGGTCCATCTCGACCTGCTGGGGACGATTCCGACGGCGGAGGAGGCCCGGTCGTTTGTCTACGATCCCGCGCCGGACAAACGGGCGCGGCTGATCGACCGGCTGCTGGAACGGCCGGAGTTTGCCGATTTCTGGGCCTTGAAATGGTCCGACCTGCTGCGCAATGAGGAGCGGCTATTGGATCGCAAAGGCGTCGAGGCTTTTCACCGCTGGGTTCGCCAGAGTTTCCTCGAGCGCAAGCCGCTGGATCGGTTCGCGCGCGAGATCATTGCCGCGCGGGGCAGCACCTACGAGCATCCCGAGGCGAACTTTTATCGAGCCAATCGGAATGCCGTGGCTCGCGGGGAGGCGGCCGCGCAGCTCTTCCTCGGCACGCGCGTCCAGTGCGCGCAGTGCCACAACCATCCGTTCGACCGCTGGAGCCAGGACGATTATTACGACTGGATGAGCGTCTTCGCCCGGGTGAACTACAAGGTGCTGGAGAACCGCCGGAGGGACGAGAACGACAGCCACGAGTTCAAGGGAGAGCAGGTCGTCTTCATGGCGAGCAAGGGCGAGGTGAAGAATCCGCGGCTCGGCCAGGCGGCGAAGCCCCGTTTCCTGGGCGAGACCGAGCGCGTCGATGCGTCGCAGCGCGACGAGTTGCAGCAACTCGCGGAATGGACGACGAGTCCGGCGAATCCTTTTTTCTCGAAGGTGCAGGCGAACCGGATCTGGTTCCACTTGATGGGGCGCGGCCTGGTCGATCCGATCGACGATTTCCGCGCGAGCAATCCGGCGTCCCATCCCGAGTTGCTGGAGGCGCTGGCGGCCGATCTGGCCGATCACGGGTTCGATCTCCGCGCGCTCATCCGCTCGATCATGAATTCCCGCACCTACCAGCTCGCGAGCACGCCCAATCCCACGAATCTGGAGGACGAGATCAATTATGCCCGCGCGCTCCCGCGGCGGCTGACGGCGGAGCAGCTTCTCGATGCGCAGAGCGCCGCGACGTCGGTGCCGCTGGCCTTCACCGGCTATCCCAAGGGGACGCGGGCCGTGCAAATGGCCGGCGCGCTGCCGGAGCGGAAACGGGACCAGCGAAAGACGGAGCTGGATCAGTTCCTGGCGGAGTTCGGCAAGCCGCAGCGCCTGATCCCCTCCGAATGCGAACGATCGAGCGAGCCGACGATGGGCCAGGCCTTCCAGATGATGAGCGGGCCGGTGACGAGCCAGTTGATCGCCTCGAAAGAGAATCGGCTCGACCGAATGCTGGAACGAAAGCTTCCCCCGGCCGAGATGATTTCCGAGTTATTCTGGGCCACGCTAAGCCGCCCCCCAAACGCCGCTGAACTCGACCGCTGCCTGCAAGTGATCGCGAGCGCTTCCGAACCACGTCCGGCTCTCGAGGACTTGCTGTGGGCGCTGCTAAACTCGAAAGAGTTTCTCTTTCGGTATTAGAGCGGTGTCGCAGAAGTTCCTTTGCGCAAGAGGTCGTCCCCTGCCCTGCTATCAGTCCCGAAGGGTGCGATTATTTCTGCCCGTCACCCAGGATCGCCCTCCCAAAGTCCCTTTCGGGCGGTGCCCGCTTCCCAGCGCCAGCGGCGCGGCATGCTTATAGCACGCGACGGCCCACAAACCCTCAGCCCCAGCGGGGCGACATAACTCTCACCCCATTGGAAACCGGCTTCCGGCCTCAACCCACCCGCCGGCTCGCAACTTGTTTTCCGGCACCGCGTGTTCCACGCAATGACCGCCAGAAATAATCGCTCCCGTCCCGGAGGGACGCTCGAAAATAGCCCGCCGATTCATCGGTGGGACCACGGTTACAACGCACCCCAGTCCCGGAGGGACGGCAGAACCCCGGCGTTCGCGTGATGAAGCGAACTTGAAGATGAAGCGACCTTGCGTGACACCACACGGGTGCCACCACTCTGGCCAGAGCGGACGCGGGGGGCGAGAGAGCCATAACGTGTGGCGGCGCCTGACGCCCCGAGCTCAATGCCCCGGCCAACGGGAGCCCACGATTGCAATCAGAGCGCGAGGGCTGCGTTCGCAGCAGCACATGGTTATGCGGCGTTGTCATCACTCTGAATCTCCGTATTCTCATCAAGGGGTGGGAAAAGCGACAACACGATGCCGATACCCAACGACCCAGCCAGAGCGAGCAGCTCTGGCGGCAGGTAATCGCGCTGGACGACAACATCGCGCCGGTAATAACCGAAGCTTAGGCGTCGGTCAGCCACACCCGGAAAACTCATGAGCCGCCGCAACTCAGTCTGGTGGCGGCGAAGGAAAACAATGGCATCCTCGCCCTGTTTCAACAAGTCGCCGTCGATCTCACTCACCTCCATGCTAAATCCGGAACGGTCGCAAACTTCGCCCTTGCGATTGAGAACGTCGCCTTTGTACCAGACCTGATACGGCTGGAGTGAAGTTGCTGCCAAAAACTCATCGACCGCGAAATCCTCGCCTCCGACATGAAAATTACAACCGATCATAAAGGTACGGGACGCGTGATGCCGTCTAACGGCCCAAGCTCAGCGACCCGGCCCACGGGACGCCACACTTGAGCCTTTTGGGAATAGGCGAAAGGAATTCGACCGCAGGGAGAAGGCCCGCAGGGCTAAACGAGCGGGCGCGAGTGAATCCATTGCCACCACAGCGCGAGGGCCGGGTTCGCGGCAGCGCGTGGTTACGGGTTACCACTGGAACCTCTCCAAACTTTGCAGTTGTCCATCCTGGAATCTAAGATCTGCATAGGGCGTCCGCCCATCGAAATACAGCCAGATGTTGCCCTCAACGACAAAATCGGGCGGGCCGACAATTCGGGCAACCTCACCGGTCGATAAGCCGATGAGCCGCGTCCGGTCAAACCTCCGCTCCAACTCTGCGCCGCGCCTAACACGAATAATGAGGACGGCCAGAACCAGAACACCGACCGCGAGACAAAGATGCTTGATTACTCTCGTGCCCATAACGCCTAACGCCCCAAGCTCAGCGACCCGGCCCGCGGGCCGCCACGCTTGCAACCACAGCGCGAGGGCCGGGTTCGTTGCCGAGCATGGGCAGGCATCGTCGCCGATGCGGACAGCCTGAAGGGCTGGGACATGCTAGCCCAGGGCCAAGCGCCCAACGGAAGCGCCGCCCTGGGTCCGGTGCCCGGAAGAAACGCCGCCCTGAAAGGGCCGAACAAAGACAGCGTCCGATGTGCCGTCCTTACAACGCACGGGCGCATGCGGACGCCGGCCCCAGGGCGACACGTTAGGCTACCCGCTTGCGCCTTTGCCAGGCTGAACCACAACACAACGTTCATGAGATGCTCATGGAGCATAGCAACCCAAGCTCAGCGACCCAGCCCACCGGGCGCCATGATGGCGACCGGAGCTCGATGGCCGGGTTCGTTGCAGCGCCTGGCTCGGCGACCTTGGGTTAGGGACGAAATGAGTAAACATCCTTCAGTGCGATCGTCGCAACGACTCCAAGCACCTGCCGTTTGGCGTCGAATTCGTGTTGCGTCATCGGCCCGAAAACTCTCGGGGCAGAGGTATCGAGAATCCAGTAGTCAAAGACTGAAGGGTCTGGCTCCTCGTAAGTGTCGTTTGGATTGTTCGGGCTGCGACGCTTTAACCCTTGGCGCTTGGCGAGGACGAAATGCCGGTCGATGGCGCATTCGATGACTTTGGTTGGGATAACGGGGGTGCTGTCGTCCCAGCCTTCTGGTGAAACCATGATTTGGTGCGCCGACGTTCGGTAAACGGAGTAGTTCCCAACGAGTTTGGCGGAGAAGTCGGCGTGTCCGGTGCCAATTGCGATGGTCGGAACGTCGCAGCCGCCAACCAGCAAGACTGCAACGGACGCGAAGAGGCAACCGATCATCTGGCGGCGATTGACGTGCATGGCCTTACAGGAGACCGCGAGGTGGCCTAACAGTTATTCTCTTGCACGCTTGATGTGTAGCAATGCTCTGCCACTCTCATCAACAGCAAAAACGAACGTTGACCAAGAACGGGTTAATCGCCCCAAAGCCTTCAACCCATTTCGATCCGATCACTTCAATTCCTCGGGCGGCCACTCCCAATCCACGGCGAGCCCCTGGTCTCGAAGAGTGCGATTAAGAGTGCCGGTCAGCAGCATGCTGGGGAGCACAGGCGTCTCGCCTGTTCCGGCGGGCGTCCCGCCCGACGGCCTCGGGTCCCCACGGATGCCACCATCTTTGACCGGCAGTTTCAATAGCACCCGGTCTCGCACGCCGCCTTGCCACGGGTGCCAGTATCGGGCATTGCTCTTCCGATTTTTCAAAAAGATGCGTCGGCATGTGATTGATGTCAAGAAACTTACAATTAAAAGTATACATTTTACAATCTTGCTGTTTGCTTTTCAATGCAGATGAGGCGAGAGTATCCCTCAATGTAGATCGTTAATTATGAACTCGATACGGAACACGGAACGCTCGCTCGCACCTGAGCCCAGCCTTCCCTGCCGTCGTATCCCCGCCTTCGTTAAGTGTGCATTTTGTGTGCTCTATTTCAATCGTTCGGCCTTCCCAAAAGTCCGCCAACTCCCCCATCTCAGGCCCGTAAATAGGACTTCCTGCGCGCAAATTCCCTCTCGCCACGAATGCCCGGAAGAGCCACCAAGTTGTAAAAGCAACACCTACTTCGAAGGGTCACGGCCTCGGAAGCCCCTCGCGAGCAGCGCGCACGGAAGACCAGCAACAATGGACTCGATACGGAACACGGAATGCTCGCTGGCCCCTGCGCCCAACCATCCCTGCCGTCGGGTCCAGACTTTCGATAAGTGTGCATTAAATGTGCTCAATTTGAATGTCATCGCCCGTACCAAAGTCCGCCTACACCCCCATTGCAGGCCCGTAAATAGGACTTCCTGCGCGCAAATTCCCCCTCCTCACAAATGTCCGGAAGAGCCACCAAGTTGCAAAAGCAACACTTCTTTCAATGAGTCCCTGCTCCCGGATGCCTTCGCCAATCCTCGCGGGTGCCTCGCGCTCCAGTCCCCCTCGCCTGCGCCCATGTGTGCCCACACCCAGGGCCTCCCTTCCTGCGTTCCCTCGGTGTTCTCTGTGCGCTCGGTGCGCTCGGTGTTAAACTCGGCGTCTCCCCCAGCCGCCCGTTCCGCCCACACCCGGTGCCAGGGTTCGCCTTGTCTTCGATGGATGGATTCGATATGGGAGTGGCGATGCATGCCTGGCCGCTGGTGGAGCGCGAACTGCGCGCGGCGCTGCGACGTCCCTCGACGCGCCGGTTGCGGATGGTGTTCGCCGCGTGCGGCATGGGGGGCGTCATCTGGGGCTTGCTCGTGTGGACGGGCACGGCCGCAGGGGTGGGCGCTCTTTTCTATTTCGGACTGCTGCTGGCGGCCGCCTTCAGCGGGATGGTCGCGGCTCTCTTCGCGGCGAGCGATTCCATCGCCCGGGAGAGACGGGAGGACACGCTGCGATTTCTTTTCCTGAGCAATCTGCGCGCTCAGGATGTGGTGGCGGGCAAATTCGCGGCCGCGGGGCTGGTGCCGGCGTCGCTCCTGCTGGCCATGCTGCCGCCGCTGGCCATGAGCGCGGTGGTGGGCCAGGTGCCCGCGGAAGTCTTCCTGCGCGGCGTCCTGGCGCTGGGCGTGGGACTGATCTGGAGCCTGGCGCTCTGCTTGCGAATTTCCGCGGAGTGCGTGCAGCAAAAGACGGCCCAGGGAATTTCGGCGGCGGCGCTCTTGGCGGCGCAGCCCACCCTGCTCGCCTGGGCGGCCACGTCCGATACGCCGCTCGTGGCTTCGCTCTTCTGGCCGGGGCTGGCGCTGGCGCTGGGAGGGGCGTGGGTTTGCCTGAAAGGGGCCACCCGGCGCGTGGAAGCCGTGTGGCGGGAACAGGGCGTGCTGGCGGATGCCCGGGAGAGTGCTGCGTCCCGCCGTGCGGTCCAGGATGAGGCCAATCCCCTGACGGTGCTCTGGGCGGCCCGGCTGCGGCGCGGAAAGGGAAGGATGATGGGGGGGCTGGTGCTGCTGGCCCTGGCCGGAGCGATATCGTTCAGCCGTTTTCCGTTTCCGGAAACGGCGCTCGCGGTGCTGGCCGCCGCGCAAATCGCGTATCTCCTGATCGGGCTGACCCGGGTGGCATACGCCTTCCAACAGGATCGATCGGACGGGTCGTTGGAGCTGCTGCTCGGGACGCCGCTGGAACTGGAGCAGCTCTTCGAGGCCTTTCGCCGGGCCCTCGTGCATCAGGCGCGGCCTGCGCTGCTGGCTTTTACGGCGGCGAGCGCGGGTTTGTCGGCCGCGCTCTTCGCGGTTAGGACGCCCGTGCATGCGCTCCTGCCGCTGGCGATGGCGGCGACATTGTGGATCGCCTTTCTATCCATCGGCTGGGTGACGCTCTTTCGCTCGCTGCTGAGCCAGCATCCGTTCTGGGCGATGCTCGCGGCGTTCCTTCGAGTATTCCTCGCACCGGTGTTGCTCTGCGGTTTCCTGCTGCTGGCCCCGGCCCCGGAGGTGCCGAATGTCCTGGTGCTCTGGGTTTTTTCGACGCTCTTCGCGGGAGCCTTCTTCGCGCTCGACGCACGCACCGCCCTGCTGCAACACGGCCGGGAATTGCTGCTCCGGCCCTTCGCGGAGAAGCCGCCGGAGATCGAGAGCGAATGGTCCTGCATGAACTGGGAGGAGACGCTGGAGCCGGCTCCCCAGCCGCAGGCCCACGCCGTATAGAGTGGCCTGGAATCAGGACTCGCCGTCAGTCCTTGATCGGCTGAGTGGCGTGGTCCTGGAGCCAGGTGAGATCGCGGTTGTCGCGCATGGCGGTGAATTCGCGTTTTTGGCCCTTCTTGAAGGGGGGCGTGGTGCGGGGGTCCAGCCATTTATGAATCTCGGCGTGGCCGTCGGCAAAACTGAGCCCGCCAGCCCGGTTGTGGAAGCCGCCGGGGAAATTCACGAGCTGCCAGGCGTTCCGGTCCATGTTCACGGCGTAGTAGCCGTCGTCGATGCTGTCCTCGCGTTCATCCAGAAAGACGAGGGCCTGGGAGGGGGAGAGTTTCGACATTTGCGAGACTTTGGAGAAGACGACATAGCCGGGATTCCATGCGGGCGAGTTGGGGCCCATCCAGCCGCTCATGGAGATGCTGCGGACGCGCGGACGCCAGACGCCGCCGTTGCGAACGGTGATGCGATCCGCGGGGCATTTGTAAGCACCGGCCGTTTTGGTGTAGGTGCCGAGCTGGGCGTAGCGGGGATCGAGCAGGAGGAGCTTGTTGGTGTTGTCGGCGTTGTTATCGTTGAAGTCCTGCCAGCCAGAGACCCAGTTGTGCGGAATTTTCTGCGACCACAGATTGCCCGGAATCCAGTCGTTCCAATCCTGGGTGTACATGATCCAGGCGAGCTGCATGGTTTTGAGATTGTTCATGCAGTAGATGCCCTGGGCCTTGACCTTGGCTTTGCTCAAGGCGGGCAGGAGCATTCCGGCCAGAATGGCGATAATGGCGATAACGACCAGGAGCTCGATCAAGGTGAAAGCAGCTCCGAGCCGGCGACGGCGGGCGGACTCATGAAACGAGGAGAGCGACATCATAAGCACCTCAGGCAAATTATACGACGGGCGATGCCCATGGATTTGCCTCCGCCCGGCCCGACTGTCAAGGCCAAGACGACTGGCCAGCAGGCCCCGGTTACACCTCGGTACCGCCCGAGAGCTACGCCGGCGCATGGTTGGCAGATGACTCGAGTGGTTGGCAGGTGAGCGCCGGCGCTCCAGACACTCTTTTTTAGGGCGCACGGCCACCGTTGCCACATCGAACGGGAGCGGCGATGGTGGGGCGATTTCGCATGGTTGAGCGCGCGACGGAGTTAGTGGCGAGCCGGTATCGGGGACGGCTGGCGCCCTCGCCCACGGGGTATCTGCACCTGGGGCACGCGCGGACGTTCTGGGTCGCACAAGGCCGGGCGCGGGCGGCGGGGGGCACGCTGGTGCTGCGCAACGACGATCTGGATCGGGCGCGCTGTCGGCCGGAGTTCGTCGCCGGTTTCTACGAAGATTTGCGCTGGTTCGGCTTCGCGTGGGAGGAAGGGCCGGATGTGGGCGGGCCGTTTGGGCCGTATGAGCAGAGCGTGCGGCTGGAATTCTATCGTGCGGCCCTGGAGCGGTTGAAGGCCAGCGGATCTGTGTATCCCTGCACCTGTTCGCGGCAGGATGTATTGCGCGCGCTCGGTGCGCCGCATGCGGGCGAAGAGGAACCGATCTACCCCGGCACCTGCCGCGAGCGCATGGGGGCGGAGATACCGATCGGCACGCGGGTGAACTGGCGTTTCCGCACCACGCCAGGTGAATGCGTTGAGTTTGCGGATGGTCATTTCGGGCCGCAACGCTTCGAGACTGGCCGCGATTTCGGCGACTTCGTGGTCTGGCGGCACGACGATCTTCCTTCGTACCAACTGGCCTGCACGGTGGACGATGCCTGCATGAAAATCACCGAAGTCGTGCGTGGCGAGGATTTGCTGGCTTCGACAGCGCGCCAAATCCTGCTTTATCGCGCACTCGGCTTGAAGGCACCGCGATTCTTTCACTGCCCGCTGATGCGGGACGAGGAAGGGCGGCGGATGGCCAAGCGGCACGATGCGCTGAGCCTCCGCCAGCTTCGGGCGCAAGGCGCTTCGCCGGAGGAGCTGCGCCGGGGATGGCCGACGCTCGGCGAATCGGTGATTTGTTGATCAAGCAGATCGATCAATGTCCGATAAGCTTGTGATCTCCTCGGGCTGAAGGAGTGCTTTGCCGAAGCGCGTCAATTCGCGCCGCGGGGAACCAATCTGAGTTATGCAGAGCTTGAAAAGGCGCCAAAGAATCCAATCCACACTCCCGTTCATTATGTGCGGGACCTTGATGTGTCACGTTACACAGGTCGCGCGGGCGCAACTCGCCGAACCGGCTCGACCAGCCAATGATGATTTTGCCGACGCCATTGTCGTCACCGGATCCAGCCCCGAAGGGAGAGGATCGTTGCTGGGTTCGACGTTGGAGCCAGGCGAATCTTCAAGCCTCAGCTTCGGTTCGATCTGGTGGTCGTGGACTCCGCCTGAGGAAGGCTTTTACGCGATCCAGATCGCGGGCGATGGACAAGCAGAACCGGGTTGGGGATACGGACAATACTACTACCACAGTCCTGATATCTCGGTCGTTCGGGCCGAGACTATCGCAGAGGCTAGAATGGACGAAGCGTCCGTCGTCCGGGTTTGGGGATTTGAACGCTTTGCCGTGTTCGCTGTCTCCAAAAATGTCCACTACCGCGTCTCTCTGAGTGGACCATCCGCGGATGCCACTCAATACTCATTCCTCATGGAACCCGTGGCCGGTCCAGCCATGCAAGAGCAGCCGAAGGCGGAAAACACGTTTGAAGGGGGATCGGCGGTGTTCGCGGCTGGATCAAGGTTCTTGCTTGGCCAGCGCTCGATTTATCAGTGGCAGCACAACGGGGTCGACTTGCCAGGGCAGAACGCGCACATCCTTCTGCTCACGAATGTGGCCTCGGCTGACGCCGGATGGTATCGGCTTTCGGTCACCTGGACGTTGCCGAGCGGAAAGCAGGTGAGCGCAATGAGCCAATCGGCAGGCCTGGTCGTCGCTCGCCCTCCCACGCCCGTGTCGCTGGCAGACGGCCTCGATCAGAATCGAAACTATTTCTTCCATGTGCCAGCATGGGATGGATTTCCGTTCGAGATCGAAGCATCTACCGATTTGGTTCATTGGCAAAAAGCGGAACATTTGTTCGACCGCAGGCATTTTCAACGATCCACCACGGACCTGGTTTGGGACGAAACGGTTCGAAAGATGACCTACGCCTGGGACGAGCGAAAAGATCGTTGGATGCTGAAAGATCGTCTCGTCGGCGCTTCTGAATCTAGCCTCGAAAGTCCAACGCGCCGCTTTGTGCGAATTAGATCGGAATGGCCCGCGACGCACCGTTGCATCAATCAACTGCGCGCCATCGCCATGGCCAAACGAATGTGGGGCTCGGACAACGGGCGAAGGCGGGGGGATGCCACTATCGTTTCGGAGGTGGACGATTATATCGGACACCAACTCATTTGCCCATCGAGTGGCGTGTACACTTACAGAGAAGTCGGGCCGCTGCCCATGTGTTCCATTCCGGGCCACGTTTTGCCTGACGTGGACTGAAATGTTCGTGGCCCTCATTGATAGAAGATTGCCCACGAGAGCCAGCGCACCCATCGATCTGCTCGAAGCCCTTCGGATTGCGTCCCTCCGCGGCTTTTGCGGGGCAATGTCGGCCAAAGCAAAACGCGGAGGATTTGCATCCTCCGCGTTAAAGTGAATGAGACTTCGAGCCGGTTAGATCGGCCCGCGCCGATTAGTAGCGATAGTGCTCGGGCTTGTAGGGGCCGTCGACGGAGACGCCGAGGTAATCGGCCTGTTTCTTGGAGAGCTTGGTAAGCTTGACGCCGATCTTCTCGAGGTGGAGCCGGGCGACCTCTTCGTCGAGCTTCTTGGGGAGGCGGTAGACGTTCGGCTTGTAGGTGTCGCGGTTTTTCCAGAGGTCAAGCTGGGCGAGCGTTTGGTTGGTGAAGGAGTTCGACATCACGAAGCTCGGATGGCCGGTGGCGCAACCGAGATTGACGAGCCGGCCTTCCGCGAGCATGAAGATCGAGTGGCCGTCGGCGAAGGTGTATTGATC
>CAYZKY010000011.1:0-58994 GCA_964478815.1 uncultured Verrucomicrobiota bacterium | reverse complement strand
AGGGCCAGTGGGAATTCCAGATCTTCGGCAAAGGCTCGAAGACCGCCGCCGACCAGGTTTGGATGGCCCGATACCTCATGTCGCGCCTGTGCGAGAAGTACAAGGTCGACGTGAACTGGCACTGCAAGCCGCTCGGCAAGGACGTGGATTGGAACGGCTCCGGCATGCACTCGAACTTCTCGACGAAACACATGCGTGAAGTCGGCGGCAAGGAATACTTCGAAGCCTTGATGGCCGCGTTCGACAAATACAAGAACGAGCACATCGCCGTCTACGGCCCGGACAATCACCTGCGCCTCACCGGCCTGCACGAGACGCAATCGATCGACAAGTTTAACTACGGCGTGGCCAACCGCGGCGCATCCATCCGCGTGCCCCACAGCTTCGTGAACAATAACTACAAGGGCTACCTCGAAGATCGCCGCCCGAATTCCCAAGGCGACCCCTACAAGATCGCGAGCCGCATTCTCCAGACCATCGCGACTGTTCCCATCAAATAGCCGGGCACCCTCGCTCGCGAACCTTGTTCGACACAGGCCCGGCTTGGCTCACCACCAAGCCGGGCCTTCTTCTTGCATTCGCCGCTTGCGGCAGTCCGTCCCCAGTGGCGTTTTTTCTTTCTTGGCGGTCGCGCTAACGTAATCTGCACTCTCGAAATCGATGCCCATCATGATTCTCTCCCACCGCCTTCCACTTCTGCTGCTTGTCGCCAGCTCACTGCTGCTCGGAGGCTGTGCGAGCCTGCCCGAGAGCGATCCCCTGCAAATCACCGTGGCCGGCATCGCCCCGCTGGAAGGCCAAAACATGGAGCTCCGCCTCCTCGTCAAGCTGCGCGTGCAGAATCCGAACGACGTCCCTGTCGATTACAACGGCGTCTCGCTGACGATGGATGTGCAGGGAAAAACGTTCGCGAGCGGAGTGAGCGATGCCACCGGTGCCGTGCCGCGTTTCGGCGAATCGGTCCTCGAAGTGCCCGTCACGATCTCGGCCTTCCGTATGGCGCGCCAGGCCATGGGCCTGGCCACCGGCGGCCCCATCCGCCGCATCGATTACGAGATGCGCGGCAAACTCGCCGGTGGGGCTTTCCGTTCCGTGCGCTTCGCCGCGAACGGCAGTTTCGATCTGCCTTCCGCCACCAATCCGCGCGAATGAGCATGAGGAAGCGACATCGCGTTCTAACCTTGGGTGGTTGCCCCTGCTCTGCCTCTGCGACTCCCTCCCCTTGCGCAAGTGTCAGCCCGGCTTGCGAAAGATAATCCACGTCACCCAGGGATGAATCGGGTCGTTCCGCTGGCCCACGCTGGGATGAAAGCGCCGGCCGCCCAGATCGCCGTGGCCATCGTCAATCGCGAGATTGTACAGAATCGCCTCCCGGTTGCCCCATCCCGCCTTCACCAGAACCTCCACCCCATCGAAAAGCTCGACTAGCCCATCCGGGAGAAAGCGATAGTAATCGTTGAACCCAGGCGGCCCATGCAGGGGATTATAGGCGCAGGTGGTGTGCAACCCGATCCCCCCCGGCTTCAAGACCCGCACCAGCTCCTTCGCCGCGAGCCACGGCTTCGGCACATGCTCGATCACCTGATGGGAATAGACGATATCGAACGATCCGTCGGCCAGGTGCTGGAGCCGCTGGCAATCCATCTCCGGATAGATCGCGCGCGTGATCTTCAGCTCCGGCCAGCGCCGCAACAGGATCTCATCCAGCGTGGGATTGTTGTCGATGCTCAGCCCGGTCGCGATCCGCGCGTCGGGTGCCTGCGCCACCCAATCCGCGATCGCCCGGAGCATCTCGGTCTGCGGAGTCCAGAAGCCGCGATCCGTGAACGCGGCGGCGGCCGATGAATCCGACGGCATGCGCGAGACTCAGGTTACCACCACTTATACCCAGGATCCGGGATCTGGCCTTGCTGCCAGCCCACATATTCCTTGGGAAAGACAAAGGCTTCGACGTGGCTATCGCCGAACAACATGTTGTAATACCGCCGCCCCTTGTAATTGTGCCAGATGCTCTTTTTGTCGTTGACGTCGCGCGATCCGTTCCAGTGCCAGTCCCCCAGCACGATCTTGTTCGCCGAGCTGCGCGCCACCTCGCTCGCCTTGATCGGCGTGGCTTCCTTGCTCCCCCGCGGCGCACGCGAATCCCCGAAGACATGCTTTACCTTGTACCAATCCACCGACCAGGCCGGCAGGTAACTGTTTCCCCAGCCATCCCAGCATGTCTTGGCCTGCGGCCAGTACGAATCCCCCTTGTCCGCCGGGCAACGAAAGACCTCCACCGAGGCCAGATAAAGATTGAGCGGCCGGTTCGTTTCGGGCGAGGACTGGAGCGAGGCATACCGCCACGGCCACGGCCCGGCATTGCCCTTGATCCGCCCCCCAAGCGATGCCCAATCGTCGTGCGCCGCGTATAAATCGTTGTTGTCGCTGGTGTAAAGGTTGAGCCCGATCCCCTGCTGCCGCAGGTTGCTTACGCATTTCACCTGATGCGCCTTGGCCTTCGCGCGCCCGAGCGCAGGCAGCAACATCCCGGCCAGAATCGCGATAATGGCGATCACCACGAGCAGTTCGATCAGCGTGAAGGCGGCGGCGCGCCCGTGAAAATGTGATGAAGAGACCGTGTCGGCCGGCCCGAATGGCCCCAAGCCGAGCCGCTGAGACGCGGCACCAACCGTTCGTTCAGGGATCATTTCCGCAGCTTATGCCCCGGCCCGGCGCCGCGCGAGCAGTTTCTTCGATGCGCCGCTCCCTTCCTCGATTCCGGGATGATTCAAACTGCCGCTCAACGCCTTGTGGGAGAGCGCGCCCTCGCGTCCTCCCCTGTCCGCGTCCTCTGTCGATGCTTGCTCGAATCGCCCACCCTGCTGCCGGTCGGCCCATTTACACAGCATTTACACAGTCCTTACCGATCATTTACACAGCAGTGACCGGCCATTTACACAGCAAAATGTTGCATTTGCACAGTCGTGTTGAGTCAACATTTTTGCTTAAACAATTCGCCATCAGCTAGTTCCAAGTTTCTGACCTCTCGCTGGCCATTTTTCGAACCTCCACCCGCCCTCCCCGTCGCCTTGGCTACCCTGGCCCCCGGCCTCAGATGCGCTGCTTCTGACCGCGATTCTAGCCTTGTCAAACCGCTCCACTCTGTTGTGATCGTGCCACCGGAGGTGCAGAAACGCTTCCGGCCCAAATTATGCGCAAGACGTTCCGTGCCCGCCTGCCCTTGGCCATCGCCTGCCTTTCCCTCAGCCTGCCGATGGGCCTCGCCATGCCTGAAAGCGAACCGAAGGAAACCAAAGCGCCCGCGCCTCCGCCGAAATTACACGAGGTCCGCCGCGGCCCCTTTAAATATCAAATCCAGGCGGAATCCGTCGTTGAAGCCGCCGATATGGCCGCCATCAAGCTCGCGCCGAAAGTGTGGACGGACCTCACCGTGGTCGAGGCGTTGGCGCATGGAGCGCGCGTCGCCCCCGGCGACCGCCTCGTCAAGTTCGAGACGGAGAAGCTCGAGGAACAGATCGCCGATCTCGAACAGGATCGCACCCTCGCCCGGCTTTCGCAGGAGCTCGGCGCCGCCGATCTGGCCAATCTTCGCGAGGCCACCCCTGCCCGCCTCGCGGCCGCCCAGCGCGCCGCTCGCATCGCCGCCGAGGAGCTTGAGTATTTCGACCGCACCTTGCGCCACCAGCGCCAGAACAATGCGCTCTTCTCCGTCACCAACGCCTTGTGGCGCTTGCAGAATGCCCAGGAAGAGCTGTCCCAGCTCGAACAAATGTACAAGGCCGACCATCTCACCGAGGAGACGGAGGAAATCATCATCAAGCGCCAGCGTTTCCAGGTCGAAGCCGCCCGGTTCAGCCTGGAAGGGACCGAGCGCAACACCGCCCGGGAACTGACCGTCCTCCTCCCGCGCGATGCCGACCGGCTGCGCAACGAACGCCGCGATCAGGAGACCGCCCTTGCTCTCGCCGAGGCCACGCTCCCCCGCGCGCTTGCCCGCAAGGAATTGGAAATCGAGAAGTCCAGCCGCGACGGCGCGAAGAGCGAACGGCGCCTGGAGCAGCTTAAGCAGGATCTCGCCAGCCTCGAAGTGAAAGCCCCCATCGCCGGCCTGGTTTATTACGGGGCCTGCCAGCAGGGCCGATGGAACGGCGGCGGCGATGTCGCCCGCAAATTGATTCCCGGCGGAAAGGTCGGCTCGCAGGAGGTGTTCATGACCGTGGTGAATACCGACCGCGTCGTCGCCCGCATCGGGGTGGCCGAGGCCGATCTCCCCTATGTCGTCGCCGGTTTGAATGGCGAAGCCACCGCCGCCGTTCGTCCGGGTCAAAAGCTGCGCGCGAAAGTTCTCGAAGCCAGCCTCGTTCCTCTCGCGGCGGGCGGTTTTGGCGCGATGGTCAGCCTCGATAATCCGGATCGCCTGCCGCTCATGCCCGGCATGACCTGCCGCGTCTCCTTCCCCAATGTCGAAAAGCCGGACACGCTCGCCGTGCCCAAGGGCGCTGTCTTTAGCGACAACAACGAGAAGGTCGTCTACACCATGTCGGAGGATGGCAAGGCCCTGCGGCGCGTCGTCAAAACCGGGGCCAGCAACGAGGCGCAGATCGAGATTCTCGACGGCCTCGTCGACGGCGACCGGATCACGCTCACCAAGCCCGAGTAGCCGCCATGCACCCCCGGTTCGGCCAACTCTCGCGGCGGCAGTTCCTCGCCTGGACGGCGTTGGCGGCCGGCTCCGCTGGCGTGTCCACCCGCGCGGAGGATAAGGCCCCGCCCGCCCTCGCGTCCGCCATCGATCGGGGCGTTCAATTTCTCCATCGCCGGCAAAACCCCGATGGCTCGTGGGGCTCCGCCCAGCGCACCAAAGACCTCAACATCTTCGCCCCCGTGCCCGGCGCCCACCGGGCCTTTCGCTGCGGCGTCACCGCCCTGTGCGTCGAAGCCCTGATCGAGTCCGGAAAATATCGGAACGATCCCGAAGCCCGCCAGGCCCTCGAACGGGGCGAACGCTGGCTCCTCGAGCAACTCCCCAAGCTCCGTCGCGGCGACGGCATCGCCATTTACAACGTCTGGGGCCATGCCTATGGCCTCCAGGCCCTTGCCGCCATGCAGATGCGTCCCGGCCAGGACGAAGCGCTGAAGCCGCGCCTCCGTGAAGCGATGGAGAGCCAGGTCAAGCTCCTCCGCGAGTACGAGTCCGTCGATGGGGGTTGGGGCTACTATGATTTCCGGCTGCAATCGAAACGCCCCGCCACCGACTCCACCAGTTTCGTCTCCGCGACCGTCCTTATCGCCATGAAACAGGCCGAGAAGGCGGGCTTCGAAGTCCCGGCCGACCTCCGCCAGCGCGCCTTCGATTCCATCCAGCGCCAGCGCAAGCCCGACCACTCCTACATTTACGGCGAATATCTCAAGATGCGTCCCATGATGGACGTCAACCGCCCCGGCGGCAGCCTCGGCCGGTCCCAGGCCTGCAACCTCGCCCTGCGCCGCTGGGGCGATGCGACCATCACCGACAAGGTCCTGCTCGAATGGCTCGATCGCCTTATCGCCCGCAATGGCTGGCTCTCCATCGGCCGCAAACGCCCCGTCCCCCACGAATCCTGGTTCCAGGTCGCCGGCTATTTCTTCTACTACGGCCATTACTACGCCGCCCTCTGCGTCGAAGAACTTGGCCCCGAGCTCGGCCGCCCCTATCGCCCCCAGCTCGCCGACATCGTCCTCAAACTCCAGGAATCCGACGGCTCCTGGTGGGACTACCCCCTCTACGATTACCACCAGCAATACGGCACCGCCTACGCCCTCATGACCCTCCTCCGCTGCCAGGATCAAGCCGAACTGTGAATTGACCTTCCGAGGCAGGCGCTTCTCCCGCCCGGCACTATCACTTGCGTGATCTGGTCATCCCCTGATGACGAGCTGCCTCAAGTCGTCCGAAATCCAGAATCCGGCTTGGTCGCGCAGCTTGTTCATCACCGTTTCTCCGTCCGGCAAGAGTCCCAGTTCACGCGCTTCAATGAGCACTCCGACCAGCCCGGTTACTTCGAGGCCGAGGCGTTCAGCGGCAGCGCGTCCCCGCCGCTCATCCATGAGCAAGATCGCGCCTTCGGTTTCGCGTGCGAGCACGATAGCTTCGGCTTCCCCGGCTCCCAGGTTTTGGCGGAGAAGCCGGGCGAGCGCGGTGTCATGGATCGCCTTCTTTTGGAGCCAGGCCGCGTCCGCGACCTCGATCGCTCCTTGCCGGCCCGAGCCGGATTCGACAATTTCACGCGCGACGGCGTCAGGGATTAGAACGCGTTCGAAAACGTGACAAAGCAAATCGAGTCGGCCCACCCTGGCCAATGCAATCAGCGGGGAGGCATCGACGACTGCGGTCATCGTCGCCGCCGTTTCGCGAGGGTCGCCGCATCTTTTCGCGCATCAGAGGCATCGTAGTGGGGGCCAAGGTGCCGCGAACCGAGGTGAAGTTGGAACTCTCCGACGGGCAACGCCGCCAGTTCCGCCGCCTGGCCCATCGACAAACGCTCCTTCGCGAAAAGCGCGATGGCCAATTCCAGGCGGGCTTCGTTCACCGTGAGGCCCCCGAATCCAGAAGGTCGCTTGGCAGTTCCATCGACAGCGTATTCACGCCGCGAAACTACTCTCGAAAATTACCACGCGCAATCCGCTCGGCGCTCTCCGAATCGGGCCAGACCATTCCGCTTGACGAGATGGTGGTTCGCTTCGGTAGCTTCTGGCGCATGTCAAACGATGCGTCCTGGCGGATCGTCCCGTTCAGCGATACGGAGGTCGAACGCCTCCCCGGCAAGACCCATTTCTGGCACTGCAAGCCGGGCATGGTGCGAGACACGAACCTGATCCTCGTCCGCGCCCAGTTGCCGCCGGGCGAGGCGCACCGTTTCCATTATCACCCTCACATGGAGGAGATTCTCTACATCCTCTCCGGCACCGCCGAGCAATGGGTCGAGCGCGAGAAACGCATCATGCGCCCCGGCGATTCGCTCTACCTCCCGGCCAAACTGGTCCACGGCACCTACAATGTCGGCTCCGAACCCCTCGATTTTCTCGCCATCCTTTCCCCGGCCCAGACCCCTCCGCCCATCACGATCGAAGTCGCCGACGAAGCCCCGTGGAAGAGCGTCCGCCCCTGAGAGCCTGTCGGAAAATTCCGGCGAAGCGGGCGCATCGACACAAATCGGCACACCCGCATACACAAAAATACACGTCGACGTACACGTAAATACACAAAAATACACACGATCTACACACCCTGTTTTTACGCAACACCCTCTGGTGCAATAGTTTACGTAGAAATAGCCTTTCCGGGGCTTCCTGCCCCCAAATTAACACGCTCCGCCGAACCGCGGACCGCCAGAAAAAGCCGCCACGCTCAGGGAAGAGCCGTTGCCGAATGAGTGCTCCGCTGCCATCCTGCAGGTGGCACGGCGTCCTCGAATGATCCGCCGTAGACCGTTCGAGGAAGTCTGACCGTCTCTGTCCTGTCGTGCGCACGCTGCACACATATCTGACCCGCCAGGTCTTGCAGAACCTCTGCATGACCGTCGCGGTCTTTACCTTCGTGTTGCTCCTCGGCAATGTGCTCAAGGAGATCCTGGCCCTGCTCGTCGCGCGGCAGATCACGTTGGGCCGCGTCGCCGAAGGCATCGGCCTCCTCATCCCGTACATCATGGCCTATGTCCTTCCCTTCGGCCTCCTCACCGCCATTCTCCTGACGTTCGGCCGGTTTAGCGCCGATCGCGAACTCACCGCCGCCCGCGCCGGAGGGGTCAGCCTGCTTGCTCTGGTTACGCCCGTCCTGCTCCTTTCCCTGGCGCTCAGCATCCTGTGCGGCCTCTTTAACTTCTGGATCGCCCCCCAATGCCGCGCCGCCTACAAGCGCATGATCTTCGAAGTCGGCGTGCAAAGCCCCGCCAACTTTATCACGGAAGATCGTTTCATCGACGAAGTCCCCGGTGTCGTGCTCTACGTTCGCAAGAAGCGCGGCGACCAGCTCGAGGATGTCCGCCTCTATACCCTCCAGCAGGGCGAAATCGTCTCGCGCATTTTCGCCCGGAGCGGCGAAATCGTGTGGGACGCCACCGGAAAAAAGATTTCCTTCCGCCTCTTCGATTCGATTGCCGAGCAGAATATCAAGGCGCAACCGCCGCCCAAGCCCGTTTACCCCGACGATTTCGTCGGTCCGCCCCCGCCCGAACCGCCCGAGCCCGAAACCGCCTGGCAGCCCCTCATCATGAGCGGCACGTTCGAGACCGATCCGCCTATCGATCTCGCGTCCCTGACGCCGAGCGAACGCAAGCCGCGCCTCAGCGAAATGAACCTGCCGCAACTGCGCGCCGAGCTGGCCGCTCGCGAAGCCGTCGGCATCTCGGCTTTGCCGGTGCGGGTCCAGCTTCAGCGCCAGCTCGCCTTCTCGTTCGCCTGCTTCAGTTTCGCCCTCATCGGAATTCCCCTCGCCATCCAGGCGCACCGCCGCGAGACCACCGCCGGGATCGCGTTGGCTCTCGGTTTAGTCCTCGTCTATTACGCCTTCCTCATTCTCGGCGAAGCCCTGGTCACCCGCGAAAACCTCCACCCGGAACTCATCGTCTGGGTCCCCAACGCCCTCTTCCAGATCGGCGGCGGCTGGTGGCTCTGGCGCAGCAACCGCCGCGCGATGTAGCCCTTCCCGCGCCATGAACCCACCGCCGCCCAACTCACCGGAGCAGCCCTCGCCGTCCGCATTGCCCGTGCGGCCGAAACGGCGAGTCCGGTACTCGGGCAAGCATCCCCAACGCTTCGAGGAGAAATACAAAGAGCTCGATCCGGCCAAGCATCCCGAGACCATCGCCAAGGTGATCGCCTCCGGCAAAACCCCCGCCGGCACTCACCGCCCGATCCTCGTCGACGAAATCCTTCAAGCTCTCCAACCCGCGCCAGGGCATATTACCGTCGATTGCACGCTCGGCTACGGAGGCCACGCCGTCGAATTGCTTCGTCGCATCCTGCCCGGCGGACGGCTCCTCGGCATCGACACCGATCCCCTCGAACTCCCCCGCACCGAGACCCGACTCCGCGAGCTTGGCTATCCCCCCGAAAGTCTCGTCGTTCGCCACTCGAATTTCGCCGGCCTTCTTCCTGCCCTGGCCAGCCTCGACTGGAGCAGCGCCGACCTCATCCTGGCCGATCTTGGGGTCTCCTCCATGCAATTGGACAATCCGTCCCGCGGCTTTTCCTTCAAGGCCGATGCCCCGCTTGATTTGCGCATGAATCCCCGCAAAGGCGCGCCCGCTTCTCATTGGCTCGACCGCCTCGGCGTGGCGGAGCTGGCTCGCATCCTCCAGGAAAACGCTGACGAACCGAAGGCCGAGGCGCTGGCCGAAACCATGCTGCGCGAACACGCCGCCCGGCCCATCGCCACCACCTTCGGCCTTCGCCGCGTCATCGAACGCGCCGTGCCGGACCCGGAGCCCACCCTTCGCCGCGTCTTCCAGGCGTTGCGCATTCTGGTCAATGACGAATTCGCCGTGCTCGAACATTTGCTGCGCAGCCTGCCCGACGCCCTCCGCCCCGGCGGCCGCGTGGCCATCCTGACGTTCCATTCCGGAGAGGACCGCCGCGTCAAAAAGTCCTTTCAGCTCGGCCACCAGTCCGGACTCTACCGCGCCATTTCCGAGGATCCTGTCCGGCCATCCCCCGCCGAAGTGCATGCCAATCCGCGCGCCGCGAGCGCCAAGCTTCGCTGGGCCATCCGCGCCTAAACCGGTGCCACGGGTGCCGCGGCCGCTCGCTGGTTACGGACCGTCTTTCACGCACCGAAAGCCGGTGTGCGATAGTCCCGTATCGGGCGACGATTTCATCCGCGCCGACGGTCGGTATCCCGTGCAATACACGTCGCTGCACAGGTACGATCCCCCGCGGATCACCCGCTTCGGCACGCCAGGCTCCTGCGGATCGAAGCTATCCGCCGGCCCGGCCGGTTGCTCCCGTGGGCTCATCCCGTAGTAATCGGGACGATACCAATCCTGGCACCATTCCCAGACGTTGCCGGCCATATCGTGCAGCCCGTACCCGTTCGGCAGGTAGCTCGCCACCGGCGCGGTCGCACGATGCCCGTCGCCGCACAGGTTCTCGTTCGGAAACCGCCCCTGCCAGATGTTCGCCCGGTGCTGCCCCCCCGGCGTCACTTCAGTCCCCCATCCATACGTTTGGCCATCGAGCCCGCCCCGCGCCGCAAACTCCCATTCGGCTTCCGTCGGCAGCCGCTTGCCCGCCCATCGCGCATACGCCACCGCATCTTCCCAGCACACATGCACCACCGGATGCTTCCCGCGTCCTCGCAAATCGGAGCCCGGCCCTTCCGGGTGCTTCCAGTTCGCCCCCGGCCGGTACTCCCACCACGCGAAGTGATTCTCCAGCGGCACCTCTCCCGGCGGCGGCGCGAACACCACCGCTCCGGCCACCAGCTTCTCCGCCGGCACTCCGGGGAAATCCTCGGCCCGGGGTGCTTTTTCGGCCACAGTTTGATAACCCGTGGCTTGCACAAATTTCTCGAACGCCTCGTTCGTCACCTCCGTGGCGTCCATGTAAAAGCCCCGCACGGTCACCTCGTGGCGCGGACGTTCGTCCGGACTGCCCTCATCCGAACCCATCCAGAACGTCCCCCCGGGAATCCAGACCATGCCTGCCGGCGCCGCTGGCAAGGATGTGGAAGTCGCTGTAGCTGCACGTTCTGCCGGCTTCTGGGCATTCGGCTCCGGTGAACAACCGGCCAGCATCGCCACGCTTGCCGCCCCTGCGGCCAGCACCGGCAACCTTCGCGCGGCTTTCCAGCCGCCAGTCCGGCCGCTCGAGATATGCTCCTCCCGCTCTTGGGTATTACGGCTCACGCTTCCAATATTTGATTCGCCCCCATCTTGTGTTCCAAACTCGCCGGTCGCGCCATCAGAAACGTACGATGCAGAAGCTCTCCGGCTGGTGGCGCTGCGGCCGCCATTCCGCCCGCCTTTCGTTGCCATTGGTGTCGCGATCGCTCCCGCGCTTCGATTTTTCTTCCCCGCGCGCGCTCGTTCCGCGAGGCTCATGGCATGAACACCATCGCTCTTGGGAGCAGCGCCTTGCGCGTCGGTCGTCTTGCTTATGGGTGTTGGCGCCTCGTCGGTTCGGGCAAACCCACCGAAATCACTCCGGATCGCGAAGAGCACGCCCGCCAGGCCGTCCTCGCCGCGGTCGACGCCGGCTTTACGCTGTTCGATCATGCCGATATTTACAGCGATGGCCTGGCCGAAACGGTCTTCGGCCAGATTCTCCGCGGCGAACCCGGCTTGCGCGAGCGCATCCTGCTGGCTTCGAAGTGCGGCGTCCGGCGCGCCGGCCAGCCCGCCCCCGATCTCCCCTATCGCTACGATCTTTCGGCCGCCCACATCATTCAATCCTGCGAGGAATCGCTCCAACGCCTGCAAACGGATTATCTCGACTTGTACCAGATTCATCGCGTCGATTGGCTGGCCGATCCTTCCGAAATCGCGGGAGCCTTCGCCCGGCTCAAGGAACAGGGCAAGGTTCGTGAATTCGGCGTGAGCAATGCTTCGCGCGCTTTCGTCGCGCTGCTTCAGAAGTTTTGCCCCATGCGGCTCCTGGTGAATCAGGTCGAGATCAACCTCTTCAAGCTCGACTTCTTCCAGAACGGATTGGCCGAACAATGTCTCGCGGAAAAGATCACTCCGCTGGCCTGGAGCCCCTTGGCCGCCGGCCGCCTCTGCTTCTCCGGGGCCATCGAACTGAACGATGCCGGCCATGCGCATCGCATCCGCGTCCGCGACGCCATCGATCATGTGGCGCGCAACTATGGGGCGGCCCGTTCTGTGATCGCCCTGGCCTGGCTCCTCCAGCATCCGGCCGGAATCGTTCCGATCATCGGCAGCAATAATCCCATCAACATCCGCGAAGCCGCCAAGGCCGATGCCCTCACCCTCACTCGTGAGGAATGGTACACCCTCCTCGAAGCCGCCATCGGCCACCGGCTCCCTTGAGCAGCGACTCCGTTCATTTCGGCCGCTTTAGCCGCTCAAGGCGTTGCTGGAGCGCCGTTCGTCCGAATTCTTTCTGCCACTCGGCCGCTTCCGCCGACTCGGCTCGAATCTGCCGCTCGAACTCCTCCGCGCGGTCGTAATAATACGCCAGCGCGGCGTGCGTCTGGGCGAGCGACAAATGCGGAAACTGCTCGTGCAGAGTCTCCGCGCTCCAACCGTAGGCGAGGTGGCTGAGCACCAGTTCCATCACCTTGACGTTGGTGTCGTCCACCCACGCAACGCCTCGCTCGTCCCTCGCGATCTGAGAAACCGGTTCCAGAGTAAGCATCTTTCAAATGTACCAGAAACCCTCCCTGCGTCGAAGACTTGAGGCGCGCCGCGCATGTTGAATATTGACCTGACGGTGCCCCGGTGGGTCGATTTGGCAAATGGGTGCCAATCGAATTCATAGGATTAAAATTCGAACGCTCGTTAAAACGGACGCGTTCTTGCCGACTTTAGGTCGGGCTTTTGATTGACAGCATCGTCATTCGAGTCCAAAGTGACCTTGGAGTTCGATATGAATCGCAGCAAGAAAAGCATGTTTTTTCGTGGTGCATGCTCTTTCTTTGAGCTATTTCCGAGCATCCGCCCCACGGAGCAGGTTCGTATCGGTCGTTTCAGCAGCGGTAAAATGATTCGAGACGGGTTTGAATCCGATTGGGTCGCGATTGGAAATGATGTCAGAGTCGCAATCGAAAGAGCCACCACAGCCGCCGACTCTCCAAACGGCGACACCAGCTGCCCTGCCCGCCAATAATCCGGGCAGTTCGAGCAGCAATCTTCAGTTGCTCGCAAAAGTTTCGCACTCTTTTTCCGGACCGCTTCCGCCGCCGAGCATGCTCGAAAAGTATGAGCAAATCTCGCCGGGTTTATCGCGATGCATATTCAGCCTGGCAGAAGGCGAATCTTTACATCGCCATTTCATGGAAAAGGGGCTGCTGGAGGTTGAACAGAAGAATGCAACTGCTGAGTGTGCTTTGGCGCTTCGCGGTCAGATTTTCGCCTTTGTCTTGGCGTTAGCCCTCATCGGATTTGGAGCTGGCTTCCTTTATCTCGAAAAGGAATTGCCGGGGTGGCTATTTTCAACAACGGGGATTGGGGGCTTGGTTGTTGCGTTTTTGACGAAGAGAGGTCAGACATCGCAGGCACCCAGGGAGTTGCCCGAGAAGATAGAGCAACCACCCAGGCGTGACAAAAACAAGCGGCGGCGGAAATAACCCGCCAGGCACGAAGGCTCGATAAATCGCTCAGCATGATTCCCGCACCTCCCGCTTCGTTCGCCTCGCCCACCCCGGCCCAGCTCGGCTATCGCATGCCCGCCGAATGGGAGCCGCATGCCGCCACCTGGTTCTCCTGGCCGCGCCCGGAAGGAATCAGCTTCCCGGATAAATACGATACCGTTCCGCCGGTCTACGCCGCGTTGATCCGCGAGCTCGTCCAGGCCGAGGAAGTCCACTTGAACGTCTGGGATGCCGGCCGCGAGCAGGTCGTCCGCGATCTCCTCCGCCGTCTCCAGGTTCCGCTCGAGCGCGTGTTCTTCCACCACTTTCCGGCCTACGAGCCCTGGTGCCGCGATCACGGCCCGATTTTTCTCGTCCGCGAGCACGCCGGCCGCCGGGAACGTGCCATTGTCGATTGGGGCTACAACGCCTGGGGCGGCAAGTACCCGCCGTTCGATCTCGATGACGCCATTCCCCAGCACGTCGCCCGGTTTCGCGGCTTGCCCCTCTTCTCGCCCGGCATCGTGATGGAAGGCGGTTCGCTCGATGTCAACGGTCGCGGTGTCCTCCTCACCACCGAATCGTGCCTCCTGAATCCGAATCGCAACCCGCATCTCACTAAAGCGGAAATCGAAACGTATCTTCGCGATTATCTTGGCGTCACCGAAATCCTCTGGCTGGGCGATGGCATTGTCGGCGACGATACCGATGGGCATGTTGACGATCTCAGCCGGTTCACCGACGAAAATACGATTGTCACCGTGACCGAGGCCGATCCGAAGGATGAGAACCGCGTTCCTCTGCGCGAGAACCTTGAGCGCCTCCATTCCTGGAATCGCCAGCAAGGCGGGCGCTACCGCATCGTCGAGCTGCCCATGCCCGCCCGGCTCGAGCACGAAGGCCAGCGCCTGCCCGCCAGCTACGCGAATTTCTACATCGCCAACGGCATGGTCCTCCTGCCCACCTTCCGCCAGCCGGAGCGCGACCGCCAAGCCCGCGCCATTTTGCAGGAATTGTTTCCGAACCGCCGCGTGGTGAGCCTCGATTCCACGGAGCTCATCTGGGGCCTCGGCTCCTTTCATTGCATCTCGCAGCAGGAGCCTGTCCCGTAAATGATTCTGCGCGTCCGCATGCCGCCTGCCCAGCCTGGGGAGCCATCCCCCGGCGCGCGCCTGCCGCATCCGCACGGCTTGCGCACCCTGTTCTTCACGGAAATGTGGGAGCGCTTCAGCTATTACGGCATGCGCGCTCTGCTGGTCCTCTTCATGGTGGATTCGGCGCGCGGCGGCATGGGGCTCACCGACCAACGGGCCACGGCTATTTACGGACTGTACACGGCGGGCGTCTATCTGATGGCCTTGCCGGGCGGTTGGGTCGCGGACCGGCTCTGGGGTGCGCGCCGGGCCGTCTGGATCGGCGGCATTGTCATTGCCGCCGGTCACTTCACGCTCGCCCTGCCGTCGACCCATGCCTTTTTTCTTGGCCTCATCCTCATTGTCGCCGGCACCGGCCTGCTCAAGCCGAATATCAGCGCCCTGGTCGGCGATCTCTACCCCGAGGGTGGCGCACGGCGCGATGCCGGGTTCACCATCTTTTACATGGGGATCAATCTCGGCGCGGCGATCGGCCCGCTCATCTGCAGCGCTTTGGGCGAAAAGGTGAACTGGCATCTGGGCTTTGCCGCGGCGGGCGTCGGCATGGTGCTGGGGCTTATTCAATTCCGAGCCTCGGCGCATCTGCTTCCCGCCGATCCCCATCCCGAACGACCGCCTCTCTCTCCACAGGCCCGCACGCTGCTCCGAATCATTCTCGGAGCCGTGGTGTGCGTCATTCTCCTGGCCTTCGCGGGCCTGCTTCCGCTCCATCCCGAGGCGCTGGCCAAGGGCGCCACGGCTGTGATCGTGGCCATCGCGGTGCTATACTTTGGCGGCATTCTGCTTTATGGCGGGCTCGGTGCGGTCGAGAAGAAACGCATCGGCGTGATTATCGTGCTCTTTATTTCGTCCGCCATTTTCTGGGCGGGCTTCGAGCAGGCCGGTTCTTCGTTGAACCTGTTCGCGGAGCGGTTTACCGACCGGGTGCTTTTTGGCTCGAGCTGGATGATTCCGGCGGGCTGGTTTCAATCGCTCGGTCCGGTCTTCATCATTCTGTTTGCTCCCGTCGCGGCTGCCTTCTGGGTGCGGCTCGGCATCATCCAGCTCGATCCCTCGCTCCCGGTTAAGTTCGCGTTCGGCCTGATCCTCCTGGCGGCCGGGTTCGGCGTCATGGCCCTGGCGGCGGTTTTGGTCGGCGCTTCCGGCCTGGTTGGACCATCCTGGCTCGTCCTGACCTACCTGCTCCATACCTTCGGCGAGCTTTGCGTCAGCCCCGTTGGCCTCAGTTCCGTCACTAAGCTGGCTCCCACCCGCCTCGTGGGCCAGATGATGGGCACCTGGTTTTTGGCCACTTCCCTCGGCAACTTGTTGGCTGGCCTGCTGGCTGGCGAATTCAGCGACTCCGGCGGGTCGAGCCTCACCGCCGGGTTCCTTCACATGGTCTGGCTTCCCCTCCTCGCCGCGGGGGTGCTCTTCGTTCTAGCCAATTCGATCAAACGCTGGACGTCGGCCAGCCGCTGAATCGCCACCGGTCCGGGTGTCTCGGCCGGTTTGATGGTCATGGAGAAGCCCCAAGGCGGGTGATTTCGGTGAAATTTATTCATAAGTAATTGATGTCCAATAACTTATGATTACACAAAGGCTGATTTTCAGTGTGTCAATCGTGTGTATTTACGTGTATTTTTGTGTACGCCAGCGTGTATTTACGTGTATGCCGGTGTGTATTTTTGTGTATGAACGTGCATGGAAGTAAGGACTGACCAATAGTTGGAACCGTTCTCACGCATTTCCTCGCGCCCACTTTCTCCTTTCCTCACCCCGTTGGGTTTGAGATGAGTCTAGCCCATGAAAATCCTCCTTCGCCGGATCGTTTTGGTCCTGGCTTCGAGTCTGGGTTTGGCCGCCGCGGACGCACCGCCCGTGGACGCCGTTCGGTTCGATGGCCTCGAGCCGGAAGCCGCCGCCGCGGCTGCGACAGCCCCCGATGGCTTCAAGCTCAAGCTCTTCGCCGGCGAGCCCGACGTCCAGCAGCCGATCGCCTTTGCCATCGATGATCGGGGCCGGGTCTGGGTCGCCGAAGGGCACACCTACCCTCGCCGCGCGCCCGAAGGACAGGGCCGCGACCGCATCCTGATTTTTGAAGACACGAACGGCGACGGCAAGTTCGACAAGCGGACGGTCTTCATGGAAAAGCTAAATCTCGTCAGCGGTCTCGAGGTCGGCTTTGGCGGGGTCTGGGTCGGCGCCGCTCCGTATCTGCTGTTCATTCCCGATCGCAACGGCGACGACCGTCCCGACGCCGAACCGACCGTCCTCCTCGACGGCTTCGGCTATCAGGACACCCACGAAACGCTGAACACCTTTCTCTGGGGCCCGGACGGCTGGCTGTATGGCTGTCACGGGGTGTTTACCCACTCCAAAGTCGGAGCCCCCGGCGCCGAAAACAAGGATCGCACCCGCATCAATGCCGGCGTCTGGCGGTACCATCCCCTCCGCCACAAGTTCGAGCTCTTCTCGGAAGGCACCAGCAACCCCTGGGGGGTCGACTTCGATGCCCGGGGCCAATGCTTCATCGAAGCCTGCGTGATCCCCCATCTGTTTCACATGATTCAGGGCGGCCGGTACGAACGGCAGGGAGGCCAGCATTTCAATCCGAACATCTACGAGGATATCAAGACCATCGCCGACCACTTCCACTATTCCGGCTCGCAAGGGCCGCATGCCGCCAACGGGCGTTCCGATGCCGCCGGCGGCGGCCATGCCCACGCCGGCTTAATGATCTACCTGGGCGGCGGCTGGCCCGCCGAATACACCGGCAAGATCTTCATGAACAACATCCACGGCCAGCGGTTCAACATGGACATCCCCGAGCGGAAGGGTTCCGGCTTCGTGGGCCGGCACGGCCCCGATTTCCTGAACTTCAATGATCGCTGGTCGCAGGTGCTGAACATGCAGTACGACCAGGACGGCTCGGTCTACATCATCGATTGGTACGACAAAAACCAGTGCCATCACGGAAATGAATCCGGCCACGACCGTTCAAATGGCCGCATTTTCAAGCTGGTCTACAAGGACAAGCAGGCCACGCCGATCGACCTCGCCCGGAATTCGAGCGCCGAACTGGCGGGTTACGTCGCGCATCCCAATCAATTCTACGTCCGGCACGCGCGCCGCCTGCTGCAGGAGCGCGGGGCCGATCCGGCGGTGCATCGGACCCTGGAGCAAGCGATGGCTGCGGCGTCCGACGATGTGACACAACTGAACGCGCTTTGGGCGCTGCACGTCACCGGCGGGTTGACCGCCGAAAAGCTGCTCACCCACTTCCGAAGCCCGCACGAGTATGTGCGCGCCTGGGCCGTGCAACTTTCCGCCGAGGCGAGCAATCCGGGCGACGCCGTCATCGAAGCGTACGCGGCTCTCGCCGCTAAAGATCCTTCGCCCGTCGTCCGGTTGTACGTCGCTTCGGCGTTGCAGCGGACGCCACCCGAGAAGCGCTGGCCGGCGTTAACGGCTCTACTCCAACGGGCGGAAGACGCCAACGACCACAATCTGCCGTTCCTGTATTGGTATGCCACCGAAGCTTCCGCCGCGGCTGATCCCGATCGGGCGGTGAAGCTGCTGGCCGAAACGAAGATTCCCAAAGTCCGCCAGTTTCTGGCGCGGCTCGTCACCTCGAAGTCCAAGGCTCTCGCCGCCAATTGACCATGCGTTCGAAACTCTCACTCCTGCTGGCCGCCGCGTTCCTCGGAACCGCTTCACTCCGGGCGGCGGATCCATTGGACCAGCTCGTCGACTTTCTCGGCCAGAATTCGGACCCGGTCGTTCAGCTCGATGTCCTGCGCGGCATTTCCGGGGCGATCAAAGGCCGGCGCGATCTGCCGATGCCGGCCGGTTGGGCGCGAACGGAGGCGAGGCTCCGCCAGGCATCGAACCGGGAGGTGCGCCTGCTCGCCCAGACCATCGGCTTGACCTTCGGCAGCGCGGAGGCCGTCCGCGGCCTGCGGCAACTGGTGCTGGAGACCGGCGCCGAAGCCGCATTGCGCCGGACGGGTCTGGAGGCGCTGCTGACGGCCCGGGATCCGGGCCTGCCGGAACTCCTGCACACACTGCTGACCGACCGCGAACTTCGCTCCTCGGCCTTGCGCGGCCTCGCGAGGTTCGACGACCCCGCGACGCCTGGGCGCATCCTCGGCATCTATGGGACGCTGAGCCCCGCCGAAAAACGGGACGCGCTCAATGCGCTGGCGGCGCGTGCTTCGTATGCCAAACCGCTGCTTAATGCGGTTTCCACCGGCACGGTGGCCAGGAATGAATTAACCGCCGATCTGATCCGGCAGCTTCGCAATCTCAAGGCCGCCGAGGTGGACGAGCAATTGCGCCAGGTGTGGGGATCGTTCCGAGAAACCTCGGCGGACAAACAACCGGAGATCGACCGGTATAAGCGCATTTACCGCGCCGGCGGTTCGACGCCCGGCGATGGGCCGCGCGGGCGGGCGGTCTTCGCCAAGGTTTGCCAGCAATGCCATGTGCTGTTCGACGCGGGCGGGAATGTCGGGCCGGAAATCACTGGATCGAATCGCGCCGATCTCGACTATATTCTCCAGAACATCCTCGACCCGAACGCGGTGATCCCGAACGATTACCGGAGCTCGACCATCAATCTGAAAGATGACCGGGTCCTCACCGGCATCGTTAAAAGCCAGGACGCGAACGCGCTCACGATCGCCACGGCGAACGAGACGCTCACCGTGCCGAAGACCGATGTGGAATCGGTGATCCTGAGCGAGGTCTCGATGATGCCGGAGGGGCTGCTGGCTCCGCTGACGGAGCAGGAAGTGCGCGACCTCCTCTATTATCTTGGTCGTCCCGGGCAGGTTCCGCTCCCCGTTGCGAATCCTTAACCCGCTTCGGCGGGGTGGTGGGCATTCCAGGTGAGCCGCAGGCCCTCGAGGGTCAGGCGCGGTTCGACGGCGGCGATCTCGGGCATTTTCCGGGCGATCAGTTCGGCGTAGCCGCCGGTGGCGATCACCGGCAGGCGGCGCACCCCGAGTTCGCCACGCAGATCGTGGAGCAAGCCGCGAATGAGACCGCGATATCCGTAAACGGCCCCGACGAGCATCGCCTGCCGGGTGCTGCGGCCCACGACTTGGCGCGGCTCGCGGATGGTAATCTTCGGCAGGAGGGCGGTCTTCTCGTGCAGGTAATCGGTCATGGCCGAGATGCCGGGCGCGATGATGCCGCCGATGTACTGGCCGGCGGGATCGACGACGTCGAAGGTCACGGCCGTGCCGAAATCGACCACGATGGAGGGCGCGCCGAAAAAATGGCGCGCGGCGACGGCGTTGGCCAGGCGGTCGGCGCCGATGGAACCGGGCTTAGGATAGTCGATGCCGATGCCGCGGCAGGTCCGGTGCGTGAGCTGGACGGCTGGCCACTCTTCCGCCTCGAGAAAGGCCTGGCAGAAACTGTTCACTCGAGGCACGACGCTGCAAAAGCAGGCTCCTTCAATCTCCGCCCGGCCGAGGAAGCGGCGGATGGCTGGCCGCGCCAGTCCCTCGCGCCAGGCGGCGGTGGGAATCTGGTGCTGGCGGAGCACCCGGTTCCGGTTGGCCAGGCCAAGGTGGGTGTGTGTATTTCCGATATCGAGCAGCAGCAGCATGTCTGGCGTCTGGGCGGAAGGAAGCAATTCACTTCCGCGCCGCCGAGATTAGGCAAGCCCGACCGGTCGGACAAGCCATCGCCGGCGGGAAATGCTGGGAGGCGAGTGGTGGAGGATGAAGAGAAAAGAAGTGGTGAATTGTGGAGAATGCGCGCGGGTTGCGCCTTTAATTAATTACATAACCATTTAATATCCAATGATTTACACAAAACATTAAGCGCGAGATAACCCGTGGAGAATGAGTGGTGGTTTCTGGTGAATAGTGGTGAATTCTGGAGAATTCCCGGAATAGAAAGGCGGTGCTCAGGGCCTGGCTTTCGGTTGGGAGCGCCGGGAGGCCGGGTCAGGAATCCTCGTCGGTGCGTTTGGTGAGGCTGAGGCGGGAGACGACGGGACCGTCGACGGCTTCGACTTTGAGCTGGAAGTCGCCGAGGGCAAGGGTGTCGCCGGTTTTGGGAAAACCGCCCAGCCGGCGGGTGACGAGGCCGCTGGTGGTGGCGATGTCTTCCTCCTCGATGCGGGTGGAGGTGAGTTCTTCGAGTTCGTGGATGGGGAGGTTGCCGAGGATTTTCCAGCCGTCGCCGGCGCGTTCCGCGAGAGGGACCTCCTGGTCGAATTCGTCCTGAATCTGGCCGACGAGTTCTTCGAGAATGTTTTCCAGAGTGATCAGGCCGAGCGTTCCTCCGTACTCATCGACGACGAGAGCAAAGTGCAGTTTCCGTTCCAGGAGGAGTTGCAGCAGCCGTTCGAGGCGGCAGGACGGAGGAACGAAAACGATGGGGCGCGTCACCCCCGCGAGCCCGGCGCCGGTCGTGGCGCGCTGGCGCAGGCCGTAGAGATCCTTGATATGGACGACGCCGAGCGTGCGGTCGAGATCGCCCTCGACGCAGAGGGGGAAGCGGGAGTAACGGGTCTTTTCGGCGCGTTCGAGGCATTGGGCGAGGGTGGCCTCGGTATCGAGCTGGGTGATCTCGGAGCGGGGGCGCATGACGTCGCGAACCTGGCGTTGCGAGAGGTCGAGAGCGCTGAGGATAATGTGGCGGCCGAGGGCGGTGGAGGAGGACTGGCCGTGGGCGGAACCGAGCAGGAGGCGAAGTTCTTCGGGAGAGTGGGCGAGTTCGGCTTCGCTGGCGGCGTGGATGCCGAATTGTTTCATGACCCAGATCGAACTCTCGTTGAGCACCCAGATGAAGGGATGGGAAATGCGATAGAACCAGCGGAGGGGGGCGGCGATCCAGAGGGTGACCGGGAGCGGTTTGTTAATGGCCAGGAATTTGGGGGCCATCTCGCCGATGACGATGTGGAGGAAGGTGATGGCGGAGAAACCGACGACGATGGCGATCCGGTGCTGGACCTCAGGAGAAGTAATCTGGAGCCAGCCCATGACGGGCTGCAGGAGAACGGCGAACGCCGGCTCGCCGATCCAGCCGAGGCCGAGGCTGGCCAGGGTGATGCCAAGCTGGCAGGCGCTGAGGGCGAGATCGAGATTCTGCACGACGGCGCGGGCGATATGGGCGCGGCGGTGGCCCTTCTGGATGAGAGGGACGAGCTGGGTCTCGCGAATCTTGACGACCGCGAATTCGGAAGCGACGAAAAAGCCGTTGAGAAGGACCAGGAAGGCCACCCCGAAGAGGCTCAGCAGGAGGGAGATGGAGGAGGCGGATTCCATTCAGGAGGTGGCCTCGCGGAGGATGATGCCGAGGACATCCTCGATGGTGATCAGGCCGATCTCGCGGCGGTTGCGGCCGAGGACCACGGCGACGCGGTGGCCGGTGCGTTGCAGGCGGCGGAGAGCCTCCTGCACTCCGATCTCCTCGCCGATGTAAGTAGCGGGAGTGGCATGGCGTAGAATTTGATCCTCCTGGGGCAGATTCTCCAGATAAAGCACGGACTCGAGGTGCAGAAATCCAGCCAGCCGCTGGCGCGAGCCATCGTCGGTCCAGACCGGGAGAAAGGCTGGACCGGGTTCGCGAAAGCGGGCGAGAGCCTCGCGCAAAGTCGCTTGAGCGCCAATGCCAGGATAGCGCCCAAAGGGAATGGCGACCTGGCCCGCGCGGAGATTCTGGAGGCCGAGGACACGCTGGACCATGCCGCGTTCCTCGGTGGTCAGGTCCTGGGAGGGGTCTTCCAGGAGCTGGCGGAATTCCTCTCGGTTGCTGAAAACATGGCCGGTGAACACCTTCCCGCCGGTCCAGCGAAGGAGAAGATTGGCGAGACCTTCGATCACCGTGACGAGCGGCAGCAGGGCAAGGTGGAGGAGCCGGAAGGGTGTGACCAATGCAAGGCAGAGGCGGTTCGGAAACTGGCGGAAGAGCATCTTCGGCAGCAGATCGAAGAACGCGTAGAAGAGCAGGACGGCCCCGGCGTAAGCGGCGGCGAAGAGCCAGCCCTGAAGGGCTCCACTGAGGGCCATGGCGACAATCCAAAGCGCCGCGAAGGCGGCCAGGGTGTTCCCGACGAGGATCGTCCAAAGAAACTTTTCGGCATTTTGCAGGAAACCGTAAAGGACACGGGCGCGTTCCTGACCGGCGCGGACCTGCTGGGCAATGCGCCAGCGGCCGAGGGCAAAGACGCCCGCTTCCATTCCAGCGCAAAGGAACGAGCTGGCGGCGCAGAACGGCAGGACGATGAGCAGGAGGAGGTCCATCAGTTCTTGGCGCGTTCCACCCAAAGTTCGCGGACGCGGCGTTCCTCGACCCGGCGGGCGGTGAGTTTGAGACCGTCGAGGGTAATGGATTCGCCGGCGGCGGGGACGTACTCAAGATGACGCACGAGCAGGCCGCCCATGGTGTCGACCTCCGGCACTTCATTGAGGGCGGGGAATTCGCGGCGGAACTCTTCGATCAGGCAGGCGCCGCTGACGCGCCATTGGTCGCTGCCCTTGCGCTCGAAGGAAAATTCGCGGGCATCGCGGCGGCGGAACTTGCCGAGCATTTCTTCAAGGATGTCGTCGCGGGTGACGAGCCCGGCGACGCCGCCAAATTCGTCGAGGACGATGGCGAGCTCGCGGCGCTGCCGGCGCAGGCTGCGAAGGAGATCGACCAGGTTCATCGATTCCGGGACGAACGAGGGGAACTCGAGGACCTCGTCCAGCTCCGCTTCAGGCTGGAGGAGAAAGGCGCGGACATCGAGAATGCCGACGATGGTGTCGGGCGTCTCGTCGAATACGGGCAGGCGGGTCTGCCGGAACTTGCGCGCGGCGGCGATCATTTCGTCGCGGGGCAAGTCCCCGGGAATGCATGCGAGCGTCGAGCGGGGCTTCATGATGTCGCGCGCCGTTTTGCGGTCGAGGCTGAGCACCTGGAGGATCATTTCCTTTTCGCCGGCGGTGAGCGCGCCCTGCTGGCGGGCGATTTCGAGAAGGTCGGGATATTCCTCCTCGGAGATTTCGGGATGCCGCTCGATGGTCTTCGGCACGAGGCGGCCGAGCAGCGCGGTGTTCAGGCGCTGGGCGATGTGGAGCAAGGGCCGGGTGGCTCGCACGGCGAGGCGCATCGGGCCGGCGACGCGGAGGCTCCAGAATTCGGGGGCACGCACGCCAAGCGTTTTGGGAATCGCTTCGCAACCGATAAGCACGAGGAGAAACAGCGCGGGCATGAAGATGGCTTGCTGGAGCGAACTCCCCGCGGCCGCCCAGACGGCGATGCCGATGAGCGCACCATTGGCCACGGTATTCCCCAGCACGATGGCCGCAAGGAGGTCCTGGGGAGACTCGAAAAGCGGCAGCAAATGGCCGGCGCGCTCGGGGGCGGTCTCGGCCAACTGGCGGGCGCGCCATTTTCCGAGCGCGAACAGGGCGGATTCGGCGAGCGCGAAGAAGAAGCTTCCCGCCGCCGCGAGCAGCATGACGACCGGCACGGCCGTTCCTACGATGTAAGCTCCCCACTCCACGAGGGGAGTCTAGGAGAGGAGTTGGAGGAGGCCAAGCTTGTCATTCCGATCATGGCCGGAAAACGCGCTGCAACTTTCCGCCGGGCCGCCGTGTATTTGAGGCATCGGGCAGCAGCCCGGAGGAACGAACGAGATTATGAAATTAACTTTACGATCGGTATTCGCGCTGGGCGTGCTCGGGGCGGCGCTCAGCGGTGCGGCCCTGGCGGCCGAGCAGGACGCGGGCTTTGTCGACTTTGGCAAATTCAAACCCACCGAGGGCGCGCAGTTTGTGGAAGTGAACGTCAGCGGCAACATCATCGAGATGGTGACCGCGCTGGCCCGCAAGCATGAGCCCGAGGTGGCCGACGCGCTGAAAGGCTTGAAGCGCATCCGGGTGAATGTGCTGGGGCTGACGCCGAGCAACCGGGAAGAGATCCAGGCGAAGGTCAAACAGGTGCGGGAAGAGCTGACCGAAGCCGGCTGGGAACGGATGGTCACCGCGGTGCAGGAAGATCAAGATGTCGGGGTTTACGTGAAAACGCGCGGCTCGGAGGCGTTCGAGGGAATCGTGGTGACGGTCCTGAACGGCAAGGAGCAGGCGGTGTTCGTGAATGTCGTCGGCGATATCCGCCCGGAAAAACTGGCGATCGTGGGCGAACGGTTCGATATCGAACCGCTCAAGAAGTTGAAGGCAAAAAAGCAATCGTAAGGGTTCAAGTCAAGGCCGCGGCCGTTCGGTGCCGCGGCCTTGTTTTTTTAAGATATGAAATCATCCCGTTCGAATGTGGCCTGGCTGTTGCTGCCGGCGATCTTGTTGCTCGGCACCGGATGCTTCCGCGTCAGCCGCGACACGGCGGTGCTGCGCGATGCCGTCATGGACAACAGTTCCGGCTCGTGGGATGAGAAGATCGAGTTCGGCATCGGGCGCCTGACCTTCGCGGCGGCGCAGCTCGGCAGCCGGTATGTCGACCTGCCGGATGAGGCGCGGATCGCGCTCCGGGCGGCGAATGCCGGAGAAGTGGGAATTTACGAATGCCGCGGTAGCCGGACGGCGGACGACCGGGCGAAGATGCTGGCGGATGCCGACGAAAAGCTCGCCGGGCGCGGTTGGGAACGGATGGTCGGCGTAATCCAGGACGATCAATTGGTCGCGGTCTATGTGCCCACCAAGGCGACTTCGGCGCGCAACTTCAAAGTGTGCGTGCTCGTGCTGAACGGTTCACAACTGATCTGCGCCTCGGCGCGGGCCTCGGCCGGACCGTTGCTCGATCTGGCGCTGGAGAAGGCCCACCTTCCGCCGCGGTCATAGGGGAGCGGTGCGCCCGGGCGTCCGGCCACGGCTCCGCGGATTTCAGAAATAGGGGGGGATGTCGTCCTTCCCGAAGAGCCCGGTGATGCCGAGCACTTCGAGACGCTGCGGGCCGCACGCTTCGACATGGCCATCGAGAAACCAGCCATTCGCCCGCTTGGAATGACGGCCATGCACTTCCTTTTCGGCGATGGAGGTAAAGAAGTGAAATTGCTCCGCGCCAACGCCGCTTTTGCCTCGGCTGGTCGTATCGGCGATGTGCAGATAGTCAACCGGGCGGAGCACGATGTCGCGCTTGAGGATTTCTTTAAACGCCCCACCGGCGAATTCCCGAGGCAGATCCTGCCGGACGCCGTAGGTTTTGAACCAGTTCGTGAAGCGAAACGGGGAATAGCTTGGGCAGACGAAAAGGTTGGAGGCTTTGATCTGCTGGTTCGTGGCCAGGATATTGGCCCAGGTCGCCGCTTTGTTGAGAGGAGCCGCGACCTGGATGGAGCCGTTATGCTCCTCGGCGTAAATAATGGTCGCCAGGCCCAGTTGCTTCAGATTGTTCTGGCAGGTGGTGCTCTGGGCCTTGGCCTTGGCCTTCGATAAGGCTGGCAAGAGCATGCTGGCGAGGATAGCAATGATCGCGATGACGACGAGCAGTTCGATCAGCGTAAATGCTTCCTGGCGGCGGTTCATGATCTGGATGGGGTTGGACGTGCGGTCACCCCTCGATATGTTCAAGGTATAGCATAATCCGGGCCGGGCAAATGAGCGAGGGAGCAGGAGGCGGCTGTTCCAGCGGCAGCGGCGGCCCGGAGCAAAAGCGAAACGACCGGTTTCATGCTCTTTAACTCGGGTCTGTTCCTTCAGTTTTTCGCGGCGTTTCTGCTGCTGTACTATCTGGTGGCCGGGCGGCTGGCGTGGCGGAACGCCTTGATCGTTGCGGCAAGCTACGTCTTTTACGGCGCCTGGGATGTGCGCTTCCTGGCGCTCTTGGTGTTTTCCAGCGTGCTGGACTACGGAGTGGGCCTGGGACTGGAAGCCATCCAAACCGAACGGGGTCGCCGCCGTCTGCTCGCCGTCAGTATAGTCGCGAACCTGGGGATTCTCGGTTTCTTCAAGTACTACGACTTCTTCGTTCAGTCGTTCGCGGCCCTTCTCGCGCGGTATGATCTCAACGCGAATCTGCCGGTCCTGAACATCGTCCTGCCGGCGGGCATCTCATTCTACACCTTCCAGTCGATGAGCTACACCATCGACGTCTACCGGCGCGATCTTCCGGCCTGCCGCAATCTGATCCACTTTCTCGCCTACGTGTCGTTCTTCCCCCAATTGGTGGCTGGCCCCATCGAACGGGCGACGCATCTACTCCCCCAATTCGCACGGACTTTGGCGATCACGGGGGCGATGGTGCGGGAGGGTCTGTGGCTCGCGATCTGGGGCATGTTCAAGAAAGTGGTGATCGCCGACCGCATGGCTCCGCTGGTCGAGATGGTCTACGGCCAGCCGGATGCGGGCGGTCCGGCCGTCCTGCTCGCGACCGTGGCGTTCGCGGTGCAGATTTACTGCGATTTCTCGGGATACTCGGACATTGCGCGCGGCACGGCGAAGATGCTGGGCTTCGAATTGATGGTGAATTTCAACCTGCCCTACCTGGCGGCGAACATTCGCGAGTTCTGGGAGCGGTGGCACATCAGCCTCTCCACCTGGCTGCGGGATTATCTCTACATACCGCTCGGCGGCAATCGCTGCGGTGCGGCCCGGACTTCGGTGAATCTGTTGCTCACGATGTTGCTGGGCGGTTTGTGGCACGGTGCGAATTGGACGTTCGTCTTGTGGGGAGTGTGGCACGGCGTGGGATTGATTGGCCAACGCTATGCCCCGATTCGGTGCGGGAGGGTGTTCGGATGGTGCATCACGATGTGCTTCGTGCTCTATGGCTGGCTGTTGTTCCGGGCTGAATCGCTGGAGCAGGTGATCGCTCTGACCCGGGAGTTGGGCGACGCGCATCTGCCGCCGTGGTTTGGGAGTTATGTATTGAACCTGACGATTTTTATCACGCCGCTGGCATTGATGGAACTGTGGCAAGCCAGGGCGCGCGACCTCTTGGCGCCGATGCGGCTGGGGGTGTGGAGTCTGGCGTTGCTGGAGGCGGTTTTGGTGGCGGGCATCCTGCTATTCTGGGATCACGAGCGGGTGCCGTTCATCTACTTTCAGTTCTGAACGATGCGAAGCCACGCGTATCAATTCACGGCGCGGGAGGTGATGGCTCTGGTCAGCCGGCCAGTGTTGTTCGTGGTCGCGTTCGCGTTGGCGATTCACGGGGCGGCGAGCGTGGGGCTGCTGCCTCGACCGAGGGCGGCGCTGGATGTCGATCGGACGATCCTGGTGCATCAAGCAGAAGCGGCGCGGCGCACCAGCGCGGCGAAGACCGTGTTCATTGGCGATTCGTCGTGCCTGATGAATGTGGCGGCGGATGAACTGGGAGCGGACGTGCTCAACCTAGGCACGCTGAGTTATCTCGACCTGGCGTCGTATGCCCGATTGTTGCGGGAGTATCTGGAGCGGAATGAGGGATCAGTGGAGCGCGTGGTCTTGCTCATGCATCCGGCGGCGCTGCGGCTGGGGGAGCGGAACGAGTATTTCCGGGAGGTGATCGATGCACACTGGGAGGGGCGGGATTTGCGCCATCCCGGCGAATCCTCGCTGCCTAGGTGGTTCGGGGCGTCCCGAGTGCGGGCGCGCGTGCTCAACCGGGTGCTGCCGGAGCCATTGCCGGGAGCCTACGGCCGGTTCTACGGATTCAGCGACAACTTGTGGCGGTACCTCGACGCGCACCAAGGCAGCATGATCGACCCGCGTGCATTCGACCTGGCGACCGCGCAGGGCACGACCGATTTCCGGCTGGCCCCGCGCTTCGAGGCGGAGAGCCGCGTATTCCGGCAGGCGATTCCAGCGGGAGTGCGGATCGAGGTGGGGTTGACTCCCGTGCCCGAAGGACTGGCGATGCCTGGTGAGGCGGAACGTCATCTAGAACAGCTTGGACCGATGTGGCTTCACCAACGGTCGCCCACGGCCATTGTGGTTTCACCAACGGCTGAACGCACATGGGAAATCCTCCGGCAATGGGGTGAGTGGTTGCAGGCAGACCGCGTGCTCACAAACCTGCCTCCAACGATGCCCGACAGGCTCTTTGCCAGCCCGACGCACCTCAATGCTGAGGGACGGAAGGAATATCTCGGCCCACTAAGAACCGTACTCAACGAGTAGGTGCTTGGTTCGGATGGCCCGGTATTTCACCGTGTCATCATTTTGCGCTCGGTAAGGCTTTGGCCGTCGCGTCGAGGATGAATTGGACGACCTGCGTGGGATCGGCGAGACCGTGAGGGTGATGGTCGACTCCGGGCTTGCGGATCACCTGCACCGTTCCGCCCAGGGCGCGGTAGCGTTGTTCGACAATCAGAGCGTTTTCCTCGGCGGGGACGACGTGATCGGCGTCGCCCACGACGTAGATGAGGGGGATGCCAGCCTTGGCGAGCGGTTCGAGGGTATCGATGGGGCCACCCTTCCAGGCGATGGCGGCGGCTTCGTCCGGGAAGCCGTAGAGCTTCTGGAGGGAAGCCCAATCGCTGGCGCTGCCCTTGCCACGGCCCTTGCCGCCCGGCCAGCTTTTGATGTCGCAGACGCCGGCATCGCCATAAATGACGGAGACTTTGTCCGGATGGGCGGCGGCGAAGCGGTGGGCGTAGAGGCAGCCGCGGCTGATGCCGATGAGGGCGGCTTTCCGGGCGAGGCCGCGGCGGAGGGCTTCGGCATGGAACGCCTCGAAATGTTTCATGGCTCCGGGCGAGCCATAGGTGTTACCGACCGAGATATGGGCGTGGTGGAAACCTTGGGCGAGCAAGGCGGGGGCGGCGCAGCGCTCGGTGAAGGCATCTGGAAACTCGAGACACCAGGACCAGGGTTTGCCGGGGAGAGCGGTTTTAGGTTCGACAATCCAGGCTTCGCGTCCGTTGCAGTCGAACTTGCGGCGCGTATACCCGTGCCATTGGTCGAGGCGGTCGGCGGATTCCGGCGCGGCGGTTGGGGCGGTCGCAGGCGGATCGACGGCGATAGAGGAGAAAAGCATGCTGGTCAGGCAAAGAAGAAGCAGATAACGGCGGCGCATGGCGTGATCGTAGCGGGGAAGACATTTGCGGCAAGGCGGCGTTGGAGTATGGGAACCGGGCCAACGCACCTGAATTCGCCAAGTTGTGCCCATTTTGAGACACCTCTTTTCATTGACACGCTGTAACACACGAGTGACACGCAGTCTGACACGTTTTGACACGAGAATAACACGATTTGACACGCAAATGGGTTCCTCGCTGTTTTCAGTGGAATAGGTTCAAACCAGCCCCTTCGAAATAAAGCGGATGCCGTTGAGCGAGGTCTGGAAAACCCAGAATCGGTCTGGGTATACAGCAGCTTCCCGCTGAGCTTCGCCACCAACAAGAAGCCTTGAATGAAAGACCTTTGTTGTTCGTAGCCAACGGGTTATGCCAGCGTTGATCCTGGACGCTCTTTGGAACATGGGTCTGGTCGGAGGCCTCCATGAAGGATCTGACTTTGCTCTCCGGCTGGCTCCAGGGAACGCATTCCGACTCTACTGGTCCACTGAAAACAGCGAGGAACCCGCAAATGACACGGAATAACACGCTTTTGACACATGAAAAATCAAGCCAAACAATAACGGAAGTAGTTCATCATCAATCACTTACAATTGAGTAATCCCTCGAAACGCCCTCTTCGACAGACACATCAACCCGTTTTGCCCGCTCAGGCCCTGTGTTGATGGGGGACTCAAGGTTGGAGTCGGGGCTGGATTTCGTAGCGGTGGATTTTGAGTGGGGAATCGAAGCCGCGGAATTGTTGTTCGACGACTTCGGGCGGAGGAAGGTGTTGGGCGAGGAAGTCGCGCACGCCGGCGCGTCCGGCAAAGTCTTCGGAGAGGGCCAGGTCGCCGCCGCGGCAGCTTTCGACGAGGCGGGCGGCGAGGTTGACGGTGGTGCCGAAATAGTCGAGGCGGCCATTCGCATTGACGGCGAGGCAGGGGCCGGCGTGAACGCTGGACTTGAGGAAGAGGGCCGGAGTCTGGCCGAGCGCGGCAAGCTGATGGTGCATTTGCAGCGCGGCCTGGAGGGCGTCGGTACTTTCGGTGAAGACGGCCATGACGGCGTCGCCAATGGTTTTGACGATGGCTCCCTGGTGGGCCGCGATGGCGTCGCGCAGCACGGCGAAGTGATCGCGGACGAGGGCGTAAGCGGGGGCATCGCCGAGGCCGGCGTACATGGCGGTGGAGCCGCGCAGGTCGGTGAAGAGCAGGACTTGCTGCCCGACGCGTATTTCCTCGGCCGGGGAAAGGACTTCGCTGGCGAAGAGATCGCGGAAGGCCTGGAGGCTGGCGACACGGGCGGCGGTGAGTATATCGGCGCTCCAGGCAAGGCGTTCGCAGGAGACGAGGAGCGGGGCCGCCGTGCCATTGCGGAGGCGGAGCCCGCGGCTGGGCGCGGGAGGGGCGTCGATCCAACCGGTCTCAAGAGCTTCGAGCGCGGCCGGAGTAGCCGGGGGAACTTCGCGGGCGGAAGCCCAGCGGGGAGATCGGACACGCAGGGCGGCGTCGGGAGCAGCGAGCTCCTTCTGTTCGCCGGGTGCCAGGACTAATTGAGCGAAGACGTGGGCTTTGGAGCCGGGACCCGCGAGGCAAAAAGTGTCGGCGGCGACGCGCTTGAGGGAGGCATTGATGGAGAATTTGAGTTCGACGGAGCGGTCGAACTGGCCGTCGTAAGTAATCTGGCAGGCTTCGCAGTGCATGGTGCCGCGGAGGGCCGCGAGTTCGTGAATGGGCGGCTGGCGGGAAGAACGGCAGTTCGGGCAAAGGACTTCCCAGGTCAGATCGAGGAGGCCGGCGCGGGTGGCGTGGAGGAAGAGGCGGAGGACATCGGTGGGGTCTGCCCCCCAGGCCCGGGCGAGGGCGAGGGGACGAATCTTGAGCAAGGCGACATCGGGGGACTCGGTGAGCAAATCGGCAAGCTGGCGGATCAGGGGAGGAGGGAAGACGCCTTCGAGCGGGCGAAGACCTTCCTGCAAGGCCATGGAGTTGACGGGTGTGCGGGGAAGGCTGGGCAAGGGCTGGGCCTCGGCACCCGCCAGATGGCGTTCGGCGTGGCGGACGATGCGGGCCATGTCCCGCCGGGCGATGGGAGCCACGACAAAACGGGCCAGCCAGGCGCCGACCCAATGGCGCGGATGCATCTCGGCATGAACGAAGAGTTCGGTGCCGGAGGGAATTTCCCGGAATTCCATGCCGCCGCGCATGACGCGGAAGGGACCCCGGGAGAACGAGCGGTCGAAGGTGTAGAACTCGGGTTCGATCCATTGGAACGGATGTTCCTCCCAGGCGAGATTCAGGAAGCCGAGGCGGGCGCGGGCGAGCGTTTGCGGCCAGGCAGGGCCGGGAGCGATCTGGTACTCGACCGGGGGGACGCCGCCGGTGCGGTTGAGCCAGTCGGTGTTGCTGAGGATGGACCAAAGCTTCTCGCGCGGCACGGCGAGCCGATGCGTATCGGACGTACGGAAAGGCACGGGCATGGCGGAGTCTTTATAGAACCGCGAACAGGCGCAAGTTCGGTAGTGGGTGCGTTTGAAAAAGACAATCTAGGCTTGCCGATTCAGCCGCGACTTCCAATCATGTCTGAACATGACGAGGGTTGAGTTCGAGCAGCTTCGTGATTTGCCAGATAAAGTGATCGTCTCAGACATCGAATTTATCGCCTCCGAAGGAAGCCACCCGAATTTGGTTTTCGATCAGGTGCCGGTGGAAAACTCGCTGGGTTGGGACGTGGTGCTGAACGGCACTTTTAAACCGGAAATACCTGCGATTGTTTTCAATTTCGTCCTTCGGGGAATCGGCCCGATTTGCCGCGTTTGCGTCAATGGCCAAATCCACGGGAATGCCGGAAGGACACACAAACATTCGCTGCAAGTTCCAGAAGACACGCGGCTTAATCTCCCGCAGGCCGTGGCGCGCCCCGATTTGGAGGGCAAGAATCCCGCCGAGGTGTGGGACATTCTCTGCCGACAAGCAAAGATCGAGCATCGTGGAGAATTTAGAGACCCAAGTGTAGCTTAAGAGTATGGACTGTCTTGAAGCCAAGAGTTTGATCAGCCGCTTTTCGCTGATCAACGATTGCGATGTTATCAAGAATGGGGCGCTCCGGATGTCGCTTCCTTTTCAGCATCTCGACGGCTCTTACATTGATCTTTTTTTGCAGCGAAACGCGGCAGACCAATGGGTGCTGTCCGATTTAGGAAACACCGCGGCGTATTTGTTGGATCTCCACGTAAAGCCGTGGAGCTCTCAGAAAAGAATGCAGGTGGTCGCGGATATTTGCAAAAGCTTGAAGATCGAACAGGTCAAAGGGCAATTGCAGGCTGTTTTGACGGAAGCACAGTTGCGGAAGGAGTTGCCCGAAGCCATGGTCCGATTATCTCAGGCGTGCATCAGAGTCTCCGATCTGGCTTTGACGAGGCGCCTTAGAACACCCGTGGTGTTCCAAGATGAAATGGAGGAGTTCTTGAGCGTGGCGGACTTGGACTTCGACAAGAACGTCTTGCTGGCCGGCCAGTTCGGAAACAAGGTGGAAGTCAATTTTGCCGTGCGGGGAAAATCCGTATCCTCACTCGTTCAAACGTTATCCACGGCGAATTCCGCGGCCGCGCATAATTTGAGCAACGAGGTGTTCAGGCGGTGGTACGATTTGTCGAATCATCGCCCGAAAAACCAATTTGTGACGGTTTACGATACGAACACGGATTATTTTCGAGACGAAGATTTGAAGAGGATCGCAACCTTGTCTTCAATTTTTGGGTTTCCGGCGGAGGAAGACCAGATTAGGGAGGCGCTTGCGGCATAAGAGACCGCCCGAAAATTCCGAGTTCCTCGCCGTCCGTCCAGCCGGCTTCGATCACCATCTCGGTGGAGCTTCAGTGGCCGGCGAAAATGCGGCGGATGATGTCTTCGATGGGGACTTCCTGAATGTCGATGTCCTGCACGGGAAACTTGTCGAGCAGTTCTTTGCAGGCCTGGATCACCCGGTCGCGCTTGACCCGGAGTTTGAGGGTGAGGTCGGTGCGTTCGACGATCTCGCCGTACTCCGATAGATCGGCCGAAGCGGAGGTTGGCGCGGCGGCCAGTTGGATCGTGACAAGTTTGAAGTCGGCGAATCGATCGAGGATATCGGCGAGGCGGCCGTCGAAGAAGAGGGTTCCCTTGTCGATGATGATGACGCGGTCGCACAGCTCCTGAATATCGGCCATGTAATGGCTGGTGAGGAGAATGGTGGTGCGGCGCTGGCGGTTGTGCTGGCGAAGGAATTCCCGAACGGTTTTTTGGGAGACGACATCCAGGCCGATGGTGGGTTCGTCGAGGAAGAGCACCTTGGGCTCGTGGAGCAGGGAGGCGATCAACTCCATTTTCATCCGCTCGCCGAGGGAGAGCTCGCGCACCATGATGCCAAGCTTGTCGCGGACGGCCAGGAGTTCGGTGAGTTCGTCGACGGTGCGGCGGAACTTGTCGTCGCGGAGCCCGTAGATTTTGCTGTTGAGTTCGAGGGACTCGCGGGCGGGAAGGTCCCACCAGAGTTGGTTCTTCTGGCCGAGCAACAAGGCGAACTGGCGGCGGTAGCCATCGTGGCGATGCCAGGGGGTGTAACCGAGGACCGAGGCGGTGCCGCTCGTGGGATAAAGAAGCCCCGCCAACATTTTGAGCGTGGTGGTTTTGCCCGCGCCGTTCGGGCCGAGAAAGCCGACGAGTTCGCCTTCCTCGACGGTGAAGGAGACATTCCGCGCGGCATGGACTTCTTCGTGCTCGCGGCGGAAGAGGCCCGCGATGGCGCCGCGCAGGCCGGGTTTCTTCTTGTAGGTGCGGTAGGTCTTGGTCAGACCCTCGACACGAATGACGGGGCCGGGAGGGGGAGCGGGGCTGGCAGCCGGCGCGCGCACACGGTCACCGCCGCAACTGGCTTTCGAGATAAAGGACGGCCTGGCGGATGTTGGCATCCACCTCCATGCGATCCTTCACGAGGCGGCACGCATGCAGGACCGTGCCGTGATCGCGCCCGCCGAAGGCCTCGCCGATGACGGTGAGGGAGTGCTCGGTGAGCTGGCGGGTGAGGTACATCGCGACCTGGCGGGGGAAGGCGATGTTTTCGGGGCGGCGCTTGCTGACCATATCGCCGATCCGGATGTCGTAATGGTCCGCGACCCGCTTCTGGATGACCTCGACGCTGAGCACCATGCGGCCTTCCTCGTTGAGCAGATCGCGGAGCAGGTCTTCGGCGAGAGTCACGGTCATTTTCTTGCCGGTCAGCGTGGCGTACGAGGCGATGCGGATGAGGGCGCCTTCGAGGCGGCGGATATTGGCGCGAATGCGCTGGGCGAGGAAATTGGTGACATCCTCCGCGAGCTGGATGCCGAGGGAGGATTCCTTCTTGCGGATGATGGCGACGCGCGTTTCGACATCCGGCGGCTGGAGATCGGTGACGAGCCCCCATTCGAAGCGGGAGACCAGCCGCTGCTCGAGGTTTTGAAGTTCGCCCACGGGCCGGTCGCAGGTCATGACGATCTGGCGGCGGTTCTCGTGGAGGGCATTGAAGGTGTGGAAAAATTCCTCCTGGATGCGTTCCTTGCCGGCGAGGAATTGAATATCGTCGATCAGCAGAACATCGGTCTGGCGGTATTTCTTGCGGAATTTGGCGAGCTGGTTGTTCTGGATGGCGTCGATGTATTCGTTGGTGAATTTTTCGGAAGAGAGGTAGGCCACCTTGGCGCCCTTGCGCTGGGCCGCGACGTGCTGACCGATGGCGTGCAGGAGGTGAGTCTTGCCCAAGCCGACCCCCCCGTAGAGGAAGAGCGGATTGTAGGATTTCCCGGGAGCATTGGCGACCGCGAGCGCCGCGGCGTGGGCGAAGTTGTTGTTACTCCCGACCACGAAGGAATCGAAAGTATTCTTGGAATTGAAGCCGTAGCTGGGATCCTTTTCCGGAGGCGGTTCGGGCGCTTCAACGGGAGCGGCAGGCGCAGGTCGGGAATGGGCGGCGGCTCCTTTGGCCGGGGTGCCGGCGGACGACCGGATGACGAAAGCGGCCTGCAAGGTGCGACCGGCAGCGTGAGCGATCGCGCCCTGGAGCACGTCGAGATAGTTGTCCTTCAGCCAAAGCTCGCAAAAATCGTTGGCGACTTCAAGGGTGAGAATATCGCCCTGGATTTTCGAGGCGCGCAAGGGGGCGAACCAAAGGTTGAAAATGTCGGGATTCAAGACCTCGGACAGGACCTGTTGGGCCGCTTCCCAAATGGTTTCGGCGCTGGTCACCCCGTCGGCCCCATTTCGCTCCGCCGCCTCAGATTTGATAATCTTATTCACTGTCTCCCGTGACACTATTGTAACAGCCACAGCATCAGGCACCTGCGCACAAATCGCCGCTGGGCCGACGCTGGAGCCGAGTTCACCGCCCTGGCACGACTAAAAATTCGAATCCACAAGTCATTGAAAGCGAAGGGCTTCCGATAAAAAGGCACATCGATTGAAACGCTAACGCACGCATCTCGCTCCCTGGTTCGGAAAATTGAGCCTTCGATCTAACGCCAATGAGGATTCCCGGCGAGGGAAAATCATTACGACATATCCACCACTTATTCACAGGTGGCCGGGAGGGCTCGATTCTCCTCAAAAATCGAGGAAAATCCGCTGCTCTCCCGGGCATTTGGGCGTTGGTTCGGGTTGTTGAGGAGACGGGGGCTACACCGCCTGGTCTCCGGTTTCGCCCGTACGAATCCGCACGGCCTCTTCAATTTTCGAGACAAAGATCTTGCCGTCGCCGATTTTGCCGGTCTTGGCAGCCTTGACGATGGCGGTGATGGCTTCCTCCACACGCGAGTCCATCAGCACGACTTCGATTTTCATCTTGGGGAGGAAATCGACGGTATATTCGCTGCCCCGGTAGATTTCGGTGTGCCCCTTCTGGCGACCGAAGCCTTTGACTTCGCAAACCGTCATGCCTTCGAGGCCCAAGCCGGCGAGGGCCTCTTTGACCTCCTCCAACTTGAACGGCTTGATTACGGCTTCGATCTTTTTCATTTCGAATTCGGGGGACGAATCCTAACAACGGAAGCCTCGCTGTAAACGGGAAAGCGGGAAAATTTTTTTGAAACGTTTCGCCGCTTGACAAGGTTTTGCGGCGGGGAGACGCCGTGTAAGGAAATCCTTACAAGAGCCTGCTTGACTCGGAGCCGCGGACGGGTGTCGCGCGCGGGTTTGGGCTGGCGGAGCGGTGCGAAACGCGCAAGGATCGGGGCATGATGCGCTGGGTCTTTGGAGTGGCGATGGCGGTTTGGTGCGGCGGAATCGTGGCCATGGCGGCGGAGGTGCCGAAGCCCGGCACGATGGCGGCCGTCCTGGCGAGTTCGACGCCGGAGGATTGGCGGCCGCTCGATCCGGAGAACACGCTCTACCTGGAGCTGGAGGCCGGCCGGGTGGTGATCGAACTGGCTCCCTCTTTCGCGCCGCGGCATGTGGCAAACGTGAAAGCCCTGGCCCGGGAGAAGTACTACGATGGGCTGGCCATTCTCCGCGTGGACGATGGCTACGTGGTGCAGTGGGGCGATCCCGAGGCGGACGATCCGGCGAAGGCGCGCACGATGACACGGGGGCAAAAGAAGCTGCCGCCGGAGTTCGACCGCGACTGGGACGCAGCCGTGCCGTTCGAACGATTGCCCGATGGGGATGTGTATGCCGAAGAAGTGGGCTTCTCGAATGGATTTCGCGTGGCGCGGGACCTGAAGGCGGGCAAGGCCTGGTTGATCCACAGTTACGGGACGGTCGGGGCGGGACGAGACACCTCACCGGAAAGCGGGAGCGGGGCGGAACTGTACGCGGTGATCGGACATGCTCCCCGGCAACTCGATCGGAATGTCACGCTGCTGGGGCGCGTGGTGAGAGGAATCGAGCTGCTGACGGCGCTGCCGCGAGGCACCGGGACGATGGGGTTTTACGAGAAGGCGGAGCAACGGACGCCCATCCGAAGCGTCCGGGTGGCGGCGGATGTGCCGCCGGGCGAGCGGAGCCCGTTGGAAGTGCTGCGGACGGACACACCGCTCTTTCGGGCGTTGATCGAGGCCCGGCGCAACCGGCGGGAGGATTGGTATCATCGGCCGGCGGGAAAGATCGAAATCGGGAATGTCCCTACACCGGTTCGGGGGGCGAGCCCGGCGGGAAAGCCGTAGGGATAATGGGCCCGGCAAGATTTGCCGAGCAGGCATGCGAGCAATGGGCTAGTCTGTAAAGAGCGTCCGATCAATCGCTTAGAGGGGCAATTGATTCCTCGTGAACTTCTCCAGAACAGTTAGGCACGGCCGTTGCTTAAGGGCGACTTGCCCGATATTTGCCCGGCAGAAGCCGAGAGCAGGATCGGGGAAAAACCGAGATTACCCTATGATTAAAGTCCTGCCTAAAACACTGCTGGCGGCGTGCGCGCTGCTGGGCGCGTGGCCGATGCACGCGGTTCACTTCTCATTCAGCAACGTGCCGGGAGCGCAGATTGCGTTCGATGGCGCGGGCAATTTTTCGTTCACGCCGGCGGGGCCGAATATTCCGAACATCCAGATCGAGGATGGATCGGCGATGGGCCTGTTGGGGAGCCTGGAGGGAACTTTCGCGATCGGAACGATCACGGCCGATGGCACCGGCTCGACGGCGCCGGTGACGGGCAGCGGCACGCTGACGGTGTTCGACGGAGCGACGCCATTTACGGCGGCGATCTCCTGGGAGTCGATCTATCAAAAGGGGGTCGGTCTGACCCTGAACGTGGATGGAGAGCCGAATCTGGGAAGCTTTTCATACGCCGGAAGCAATCCGGATTTGGCGAGCCTGGCGGCCAGCCTGCGGGGAGGAGCCACGGTGACGCTGCAATTCATCCCGGCACGGACACTGGCTCAGCTTAAGACGACCGCGCGTTCCACCGCCTTCTCCGGGACGGTCACGGGCGTGGCGGACGGGGGGACGACGGCGGCATTCCTGGGCCTTTCGATCATCGGAATGGCCGTGGCGGTGCGTCGCCGGGAAGCCTGAGGCGGCGGCGTCATGGACCGCCCGGGGCAGGGGGGCAGAACGTCGGGCAAGGGTCGGGACCCCAGCGGGGCCGACCCATCGCCGCGAGGAGGATGGGATAAACGCGGCCCGGCTCTGGCCGCAGTGAACAGGAAATCCCGGTTATTGCGTCTCAGTCGGCGGACGCTGAGGCTGCTGCGCGGGGGCGGCTCCCGGTTGTTGATTCGGCGGGGTGACGACGCGGAGCGGGAGCGGCCAGCGAAGTTTCAACACGTCGTCGACAAGAACTTCCACGTAGTAGGTGCCGGCGGTTTCGAATTTGAGCTGCCCGAAGAGGGTGACGTTCGTGGCGCTGAAGGAGGGATCGTTCAGATTAAACTTCACCTGGCCCTGGCGCAGGATGGTGGTTTGATCGGGGGCGACGAGGCGGGCCGTTTCGGTGAACGCGCCGACACCGGCCGTCCAGCGGTTAAAGAGGCAGAGCTTGAACGCGGTGACGGGAAGCTGGGGCACCTGAATCAGGCCAAGCACGCCGATCAGGATAAAATTACCAGTGGCTTCCTGACGAATGTCCTCGCACAAGAGGGAGGTTTGGAGGTCGGGAAGGATGCGGGTGGGTTGCATGGATTGGCTTTGTCTTATTTTGTTTGTTGTTCGGCAGCTCGAACCGTGTTGCGCATCAGCATTGCGATGGTCATCGGTCCGACACCGCCAGGATTCGGTGTAATTTTTCCCGCCACGGGGCGGACGTTTTCGAAATCGACATCTCCCACCAGGCGCGTGCCGCCTTTGGCCGCGGGGTCGGCCACACGGTTGACGCCCACATCGATAACGGTGGCGCCAGGCTTGACCATGCGGGCGGTGAGAAAATGGGCGCTGCCCATCGCTGCGATAACGATGTCCGCGCGGCGGCAATGGGCGGCGATATCGGCCGTTTGGGAATGACACAACGTGACGGTGGCGCCTGCGCGCGGGTCCTTCTGCATCAGGAGCGCGGCCATCGGCTTGCCGACGATGTTGCCGCGGCCGAGAATGGCGACTTCCGCTCCGGCGAGGCGGGTGCCGCCGCGGAGGAGAAGTTCATGAACGCCGGCGGGAGTGCATGGCACAAAACCGGAACTGTCGCCCAGGAGGAGTTTGCCCATGTTCACCGGATGGAAACCGTCGACATCCTTGCCCGGCGCAACGGCGGAATAGATTTGCGCGGCATCGATGGTGCGCGGCATGGGAGCCTGGACGAGGATGGCATGCACCGCGCGGTCGTGGTTCAACTGCTGGAGCAGGCTGAGGAGTTCGGCCGTGGTCGTGGAGTCGGGCCGGACGATGGTTTGAGAGCGAATGCCCAGCCGCTCGGCCATGCGCTCCTTCATTCCTACATAAGCCCGAGAGGCGGGGTCTTCACCCACCCGCACAAAGACCAGGCCGGGCTGGATGCCTCGCCCGGCAAGATCGGCCACGCGCGCGCCGGTTTCGGCATGGAATTGCTCCGCCGCGGCGCGGCCATCGATGAGGTTCCCCGCGTCCATCACGGCGCGGTTTCGATGCTTTCCAGTTCGAGCACCGGCGTGTTCGGCCAGCGGGGGTCGATCCCTTCCTCGCCTGAGACGATAACGCGCTGACCTTTGGCATGCTTGAGATCCACGCCCAGGTTGTCGGCCCGCAGGTAGTCGATCACCTTGCCGGTTTCCGGGCTGACCAGCTCGTACCAGCTCGGAGCCTGGACGCTCTTGGTGAGGCGCACAATGCCTTCGCGGCGGACGATGCGTTTGGGAACGGTGGATTCGAATGGAGCCGGAGCCGGGGCAACGGCGGGGAGGCTCGGCGAGGTGATGGTGGCGGTGGCCGCTGTGGGGGGCGATTCCCTGCGAGCGACCGCCGCCGGAGCGGCCCCAGATCCGGGCGGGAGCGGAGCCGGGATGAAATTGGGACGAGTGGATGAGGAGACCGTCGAGGGGGCAGTCGGATCGGAGGCGGCAGGTTGGGGGGTGACGGTGGCAGGCACCGTCGCCGGTGATGCGGCCGGGGATTCCGGGACGGGAGTGACGACGACAGGCCGCGAGGCCGGCCGGGCCGGCTCGAGCACCGCACCTACTCCGGCCGTCTGAGCCGTGGCCGGAGCCGCCGCGGGAGGCGGGGTCGGCGCCGCCGCAGCGGGGGAGGGAGCCGGTTTCGTCGCGACGGCGGCACTCTCCGTTTTGAGGAGGCTGGCGTCAATGTAGGCGAACGCCGAGTCCGGCGGCTCGATCTCGCTCCACGATTCGAGCGTTCGAATCTCTTTTATCTTTACGCCCCGGGGGACGGTGCCGAGGATGCTGTAGTTTTCGCCGGGGCCCGCGCGGAGGTTCAGCCGGGGGATCGAAACCTCGCCGTTCTTGAGAAAACTCGAAAAGGCCCAGACCGGAGTGTTGGCCGGGAGCTTGATTCTGGCCCAGAAGGCGGGCTCGCCCGGCTTGGGCTTGAGGGCGGGGACGCGCTCTAAAATGGTGACGGATTCTCCTTTCTGGAGTTGCGTGACGACTTCCGACCGCAAGGTGGGCTGTCCGCGCACGTTCACTTTCGACTGAATGACGGTGGCCACTTCCTGGGCCAGAGCGGAGCCCGCGACGGACAGCGCCAGGAGCAGAAGGGCGATTGGCTTGTTCATTCGTTAACCGGCGGAACGGCACTCGATCGAGAGCGATCCGCGGAGGCTACTAAACTTCTGATCTCGGCGCTTGTCAATGTCCGCCATTTGCCGGCAGGCAGCTCGCCGAGCTTGATCGGGCCGATCTGGACGCGCTGCAGCCGCTCCACCTCCAGGCCGATGGCGTCGAACATCCGGCGAATCTGGCGATTCTTGCCCTCGCGCAGGGAAATCTCGAGCAGGCTGTGAGAACCGTTCGCTTTCAGGATGCGGACCTGGTCCGCGCGGAGCATTTCGCCCTCGCTCGCCACGCCCTTCGCGAAGGTGCGCGCGTGGGCGGAAGTGAATTCGCCCTTGGCCACCACGCGGTACTTTTTGAGCGTGCCGTACCGGGGATGGGTGAGGCGCAGGGCGAAGTCGCCGTCGTTGGTAAAGAAGATCAGCCCCTCGCTGTGAAAGTCCAGGCGGCCGACCGATTGAAGATTGGTCCACTCCTTCGGCAGGAACTGGCCGGCGCAGGGCCGGTCCTCGGGATCGTGCCGGGTGCAGACGCATCGCGGCGGCTTGTGGAGCGCCACGTACAGTTTCGGTTTCGTCTTGAGCGGCCGCCCATCCAGCGAAACCTTGTCGGCCGCCGGATCGATCTTGGTGCCGAGCTCCTGGGCGACCTTGCCATTGACCGTGACCCGGCCTTCGAGGATCAAGCGCTCGCCGCTCCGCCGGGAGGCTGCGCCGGCTTCGGCCAGGAACTTTTGGAGACGTACGCTCATCGCGATGAATTCCGGCGAAAAGCGCGTGTCACGCCGGCGGCGTGAGCGAGCTGCGCCCGGCTTAAGCTTCCGGTTTGGTCTTGCGCAGGCCGGCCACGCGGTCGCCGTCCTTCCACTGGCCGCGTTTCTTGAGAAGCGCGACGCGTTCGAACCGCTTCAGGACATTCCGCTTCGCGCCCAAAGTGCTGGTCGCTCGTAAACTGCGATGTTGTGACATAATAAGCATCCCGTCGGAACGGGGACGCGGTGTTTACCACAGACCCGCGCGAAATCAAATGGATTCGGCGAATGTTCGCCCCGGGCAGCTCGCGGCCCGGCGCGCCCTGTCGCTGTCCGGCTCGCGATGAAACTTGACGAGCGCGGGCTGGACCGCCATGATGGGCCGCTGAGAATTGCGGCACGAGTTATGCGGCTGCTCGCACCGCGCGGGAACAGGATCGCTGCCGACAAACATTTTGAACAAGTTAACTGAAAATGTAGCTGGGGAACGGGCCGGGGGCCGTCTGAAGGTTCTCTCCCAACATGCCGTAATGTGAAACCGCGCCGATATTTCGGCCATATCCAACGGAGAGCCGCACGCCAACAAGTTGACATCGCCGGGATACCCTGAAAGAAATCTCGAAAATTTTTGTTGCATAGCTTGGTTTCCTCTGCTAAAAATCAGACCAATGAGCAAAGTTTGCCTGCACCGGAACTGTGCCGGTAAGGAGATTATGCATGACCAGTAGCATCGCGGCTCACAGGCCGGGCTGCGATTTTTCTTGCCATGCGCTCAGTGTCCATAGTACCAACGAACGTCAGAACAATAAAACCAGATCGAACAATCGAATCGCGTCCAATTATGACTCCTAATCGATATATCCAACGTCTCACCGCTTGGGCGGTATGTGGGATGGTGGCGCTCTTCTCTGTCCTGACCGCCTCTGCGCAGATCGGTGGCGGTCTGACGCAGACCCAGTTTACAACGGCAAGCGACAATACCACGGCCACGCCCTACCCATCCACCAACATCGTGGCCGGCGTCGTGGGCAATATTGTCAAAGTCACCGTCAAGCTCAATCGCGTGACCCACGGCTACCCGGACGATCTGGATATCCTCCTGGTCAGCCCGAACAACAAGGCCGTGGTGCTGATGAGCGATGCAGGCGACCGCTTCTCGCTCTCGAACGCGGATCTTACGTTCGATGATGCCGCATCCAGCCCGTTGCCGGACGACACGGCGATCACCGCCGGTGGATCGTACCAGCCGACGGATTACACCGTCTTCGGCGGCGAATTCGGTGCCCCGGCGCCGAACCCGACCGCCACCACGCTCGCCGCGTTCATCGGCGACAGCGCCAATGGGACATGGCGGCTGTTCGTCCAGGACGATCAGGTCGTGGATGCCGGCTCGATCGCGAGCTGGACCCTGAATATCTTCACCGAGCCGCTGGGGACTTTTCCGACAGCGATCACCATGGGTGAAGATTCCAGCACGAATGTCAATTTCAGCTTCACGCACGATGACAAGGCCGCGCTGCAAAACATCCAGGATAATCTGCAGAACAGCCTCGCCAGCCGCGAATCGCGCAACGATGCCATCATCGCCGACGAAGGACTCGTAATCTCAGGGTCGGGAACGAATCGAACGCTGACGATCAATCCCGTGAAGGACGCAAACGGCGTGGTCGAACTCCGGATTCATCTCCGTGATGGCACCACAACCAAAACCTTCCCCATTGCGGTCACCATCCAGGCGACCAATGATGCTCCGACCCTGACTTTGGGTGCGGCGTCCGTCAACACGACTCAGGGGGTCATGACGACGAACATTCCGATCAAGATTGGCGACGTGGATACTGATCCAGATGTGTTGGAAATGGCAGCCACGTCGGCGCATCCGAGCATCGTGGGCGATGCGAACATCTTCTTCACCGGCACGGGAACCAACCGCCAGGTGGCGATCGCTCCGAATGGTGCGGCTACTGGAAGCGCGACGATTACTATTAAGGTGATCGACCGCAGCGGAGCGACGCACTTGACCAATTCGGCGACGATGGTCGTCAACATCGCCCCGGCCCCCTATCGCGTGCAGGCGAACACTGGAACGATTGCGATCAACGACGACAGCGCGGCCAGCCCGTATCCGTCGTCCATCACGGTCTCGAACGTGAACGGCACGGTTGGACGGGTGACTGTAACTTTGGCGGACATCAGCCATCCGAGCCCGGAAGACCTCCAGATATTACTGGTTGCGCCGAACGGAGCAGCTACGTTGTTAATGACGGGTGCCGGGGCGAACAATGCGTTGGATGAGAACCGCATCACGTTCGACGATCAGGCGGCCAATCCGATCCCCGATGCCGCAAGCATCACCAACGGCCTTTACCAGCCCGAAGCCTACGCCGCCGGAAACCTTCCGGTGCCGGCGCCGGCGGGCATCACGACGGATGATCTGAGCGTTTTTGCCGGATCAGAGCCAAACGGGAAATGGGATCTCTACGTGTTCAACAGCAACAACGGCGGAGCTGGAGATATTCAAAGCGGGTGGGTCATTAACATCTACCCTGGACCGAAGATTGGTCCGCTGACGAACCAAACCACGCTCGAAGACAAGCCGATTACAGTCTCCTTCCTGCTGAGCGATCAGGATGGCACGGTCACGAATCTGACCGCAACGTCGGACGATCTCGCCTTGGGTGACATCGTGGCGGGCAGCGTAAAGCGCACTGCGACAACCGGCGAATTTACCTTTGCGCCGGTGGCCCACCAACACGGAACCAACACCATCACCTTGGTGGCGACGGACAACCACGGTCAGCACTCCACAAACACGCTGGATATCATTGTGGAACCGGTAAACGATGCCCCGGTGATCGAGCAGATTGCTAAACAGACGACCTTCGCGGGGCAGCCGGTGGGGCCGATCATTTTCAATATCAATGATATAGAAAATGCAAGCGAGGACCTCGACATTATCGCGCAAACCTCGAATCCGAAATTACTTCCAGTAGGAAACATCGTTTTTGGCGAGGTTCTTGGCAACGATAATCAACGAACGGTTACACTGTTCCCAGCCGGGATTCAGGACAGTGTGGCAGAGGCAGATATCACTCTGAGACTCACCGACGACGGCACTAGCAACAATGTAGCTACGACAACATTCCGGCTGACGGTTCAAGGTCGCCCCAACCCCCTGTTCGAGAACAGCGCTGCGATTACCATCAACGATAATGCCAAGGCCAATCCATATCCATCTTCGATGGCCGTTTCTGGCATAATTGGGACGGTGGCAGAGGTAAAAGTCACTCTTTTTGGGCTGACTCATCCAAATCCAGACGACCTCGACATTCTTCTTGTCGGCCCGACTGGCAGGAAGGTCGTAATCATGAGTGATGCCGGTAATGTCGGCGCATTGAATGATGCGGTCATAATTTTGGGCGATAATGCTACCGAGGCGCTGCCTGACGCCAGTTCGATTATTTCCGGTTTCTACCAACCTGCGAATTATGAAGCAGGCGATCCATTTCCGGATACGCCCTCCGGAGCAATAGATCCAACTTTGGCCACCTTCAATGGCGTCAATCCGAATGGCACATGGCAATTGTTCGTGATCGATGACACTGCATCGGTGCGCGGTGGGGTCCTAGCGGGCGGCTGGCAGTTGAGCTTCCGCACCCGGCCGGTGGTCAGCCCGATCACGGCTCAGACGACGGAAGAAGATGTCACCAAACGAGTCGCAATCGTCATCGGCGATAATCAGCCCGGCGTCAATCTGACGGTCAACACGTCCTCGAGCATTCCATCGGGAATGGTGGATGTGGTTAAGTCCATCACCGTGGAAGGTACTGGGGCCAATCGGACGTTGCTGATCGAACCGGAACCCAATATCTCCAGCACCAACCTCGTCAGCGTCACGGTGACGGATGCCGAAGGAACGACCACCCCGGTCGAATTCGAATTCCGTGTCACTCCGGTCGATGATGTCCCGACGATTACTGGGCTTGCGGCCTCCTACTCGACTCCAAAGGGCGTGGCGCTCGGCCCGCTCGCGTTCGCGGTCGACGATGTCGAAAGCGCGGATGACACCTTGACGGTTGTTGGAACATCCGACGCTCCGACCGTTGTCCCGGACGGCAACATCATTATCACCAAGACCGGCGGTGGAAATCGCACGCTTCAGATCATTCCTCTTGGAATCGCAACTGGGCGAGCGAACATCAAGTTGACGGTGACCGATGGAACCGGCCAGAAAAACAGCGTCGATATCCAGGTGAACGTCGAAGAGGCGGTTGCCCTGCAGCAGCCTGCGGCTCTCGCGATCAGCGATGCTGGCGAAAGCTCCTCCGCTCTCACCGTAAAGGACATCAATGGGTTGATCAGCCGAGTCACGGTGACGATCCCGGCGCTCTCGCATGCCTTCCCGGACGACATCGACATGGTGCTGGCTTTCACTCCGACGAGTGGAACGGCCAGAAAAATCATGCTGATGTCCGATGCCGGCGGGGGCGTTCCAGGAGCCAGCAATGTCCGGCTCACGTTCGCGGACAACGCCGCTACGGCGGTGCCCGATACGACCCTTCCCAGCGGAATGTATATTCCGCATAACTACGACGGAACGGTCGGCCCGAATCCCGATACGGACAATTTCACTGGCGTGGCCGCGCCTTACGGTGACAGCCTCACCAGCTTGGTGGGATCCAGCCCGAACGGCACTTGGACGCTTTACGTCCGGGACGATACGTTCGGCGAGAATGGTTCCATTCCCAGCGGCTGGATCTTGATCATCGAAACCGCGCCCTCCATCGCGCCGATCGGAGCTCAGGAAACGCCCGAAGATGTTCCGCTGGTTTTGGAAATCACCTTGCAAGACGCGGACACGGCCGCTTCGAAGCTGACCGTTTTGACGAATGTTACCGGAAATGATCCGGCTAACTTGGTTAAGAACACCAACGTCGTGGTGACCGGAACGGAAAGCAAGCGAACCGTTACCATCACTCCGACAAAGGACTTGTTCGGCACAAATCTTATCACGCTGACCGTCAGCGATGGAACAACTCAGTCTCCGCTAAGTTTCCCACTTCGTGTCACGGCCGTGGACGATCCGCCGACAGTGGTGACGCCGACACCCAATCTGTCGACGAACTTCATGGAAGATGTAGAGGGAGTGCTGCTGTTCACGATCGCCGACGTGGATTCTACGGTCGCGGACACCAATGTAGTGGTCACCTCTTCAAACCCCGCCGTCGTGAAGAACGACACCAATCACGTTGTCGTAACAACCGGTGCCACTCGCCAGGACATCATCGTGACGCTCAAGCCTGAACCGAACGCATTCGGCCAGACTGAAATCACGATCAATGTCTCGGATAAGAACTCGACGACCAAGTTGGTGGTCAAGGTCACTTACGACGCTGTCAACGATACGCCGACGATCACAGAACCCGATGATATATCTATCATCGCTGGGACTTCGACGACTAATATCCTCTTCAAGGTTGCGGATGTGGAAACCCAGGACAAGAGTCTTGTGGTAACCGCTTCATCCGATAATCAGGCTGTCGTTCCTAATGGCAACATTGTGCTCGGCGGAGCCGGCCCTGACCGGACCATCATGGCGACGTCGATTGGTAATGTCGCGGGCTCTGCGACCATTACTATTCAGGTGGTGGACGACAATCCCACAGCTACGCGCAAGACGAATTCAGTGGAATTCGAAATTAACGTGAACGCTGCTCCCGGCAATGATTTTGCCAACGCGGCACCGATCACGATTCGGGACAATACTACTTCGGATCCTTATGGCTCGGCCATAAGCGTGGCTGGCATGCGCGGTCCGGTAAGCCGCATCACGGTAACCTTGGACGGATTCAATCACACGGCTCCGGACGACGTCGACATTCTGCTCGTCGGGCCAGGTGCGACGCCGAAAAAAGTCCTCCTGCTTTCCGACGCGGGCGGTCGTAATCCGGTGGGCAATGTGCGACTGGTTCTGCGCGATGGCGGGGCGGCCATTGTGGATGACGCACCGTTGAATTCAGGCACGTTCGCTCCGGCGAACTTTGAACCTGGGACGGATGTTTTCGCTGGGCCTGCCCCGGCTGGACCGTATGCGACGCGCCTCTCCGAGTTCAATGGAACCGATCCGAACGGGACCTGGACGCTGTTTGTCGTTGATGACTTCCCCTCGGATTCCGGACGAGTCGATTTCGGGTGGACGATCCGTGTGGAGACCGCTCCGACGATCAGCAATCTGAATCCGACGAGCATTGCGATCTTGGAAGATCAAACGCAAATCCTCACCTTCACCATTGACGACATGGATCCGTTGGTGGAGCCGAATCTGACGCTCAACCACTCTTCGGATAATCCGAACTTGATCAACGGGGTAACCTTTGATCGTTCGGCCTCTCCCAATATCACGGCCACGGTCAGCCTGAAGGCGAACCAGTTCGGAACAAATAATCTGACCGTGACCGTCGAGCGTGCCGACAAGGCATCGCACAGCGTAGTCATTCCGATGAATGTCAGTCCGCAAAACGATGCCCCGACGATCTCGCGCATCTTGGACAAGTCTACTCAGGAAGATACGACTCTAGCGCCGTTCGAATTCCGTGTCGAAGATATCGAGCGCGATCTGGGCCAGGTTAGCCGGACGAACATCAACGTCATGGCCACTTCGTCCAATCAAGCGATTATCAACAACACGAACATCCTGTTCTTTGGCGTCTCGAACGAAGTCAAAGCCCCGGATTCGCCCGTGCTATCCCTCACCTTGCGTCCGAACCCGGACGCCATCGGGACTGCGGTCATTACGGTGACGGTTACCGACTTCAACGAGTCCCCTGCGTTGACCGTCCAGAGCAACTTCAACTTCACGATCACCGAGCGGAACGATCCGCCGACCATCACGGCCATCGACGACAAGGTGATCCAGGCGGGCACATCCACCACAAACATTGCGTTCACGGTGGGTGATCCGGAAGGCCAGAATGTGACTATCACGGCCACTTCGAGCGACCAGGCGGTGGTGAGGAATGCAGACATCTTCATCAATACCATCACCGGCGCGCCGGGTGCCCGGGAAGTTCGGGTTACCGCGCTGCCTGGAATCCAGAACGTGTCGACCACGATCCGCTTGACGGTCAAGGATAGCGGCGCGAGTCCGCAGGAGTCGTTCGAGGAGTTCGTGGTCACGGTTCGGCCGAGCCGCGAGCGCGTCTTCAGTAACACAAAGGCGATTGTGATCAATGATCGCGGGGCGGCGACAGATTACCCATCCACTATCAGCGTTTCCGGTTTGGTGGGTCGCGCCACCAAAGTGGCGGCTATCTTCAACGGGTTCCATCATCGGTTCCCGGATGACGTAGACGCTTTGCTGGTCAGCCCGAATGGGACGAAAGTTTGGCTGATGAGCGATGCCGGCGGCGGTGCGCCTCAGACCAACTTGGTCCTGACCTTCGACCAGACAGCCACGGATCCTATTCCGGACACGTCGTTGGCCGGAGGAAATTGGCGTCCAGGCAACTACGATCCGGCTCCGGAGGGAGATCTCCCGGCTCCGGCCCCAGCATCGCCCTACAGCAGCGCGAACCTGAACGACCTCAACGGTGTCACAGGTGCCGACCTGAACGGCGATTGGAGGCTGTTCATCGTCGACGATACGGCTTCGGACGCCGGTGGAATCAACGGCGGTTGGACTCTGAAGATTACGACAGAACCCATCATCATGGATCTGCCGGATGCGACGGTTAATGAAGACGAGCAGGCCCTCGTGAGTTTCACGATTGCGGAAGAAGAGTTCGCGGAACTGTCATTCACCTTTACGGGTTCATCCACGAATCAAAATCTTGTGGTGAACTCCAACATCGTAGTCACGGGCAGCGGAACGAAATACACCGCGACGATCACGCCAAATCCCGATGCCTCCGGAACTACGGAGATTACGATCAACGCCAGCAACAAGGACGGCCAGACGGTCAGCGACAAGATGAAGTTGACAGTCACGCCACGCAACGATGCTCCAACCATCACTGCCGTGAACGATCTCCGCATCACTTCGGGCGGCGTGAGCGACGTGGTTGCGTTCACCTATGGAGACGCGGAAACGGACAAGAAGGATTTGGGACTTACCATCCAGTCTTCGAATCCGAAGGTCCTGCCGGAGCGGAACATTCTGCTGATCGGCAACACGCTGCGCGTTGTTGCGGACGCCAATGTCGCTGGAAGCAGCGAGATCACAATCACGGTCACCGACGGAACTCTCTCAACGGAGGAGAAGTTCGTGGTGACGATCGATCCTTCTCAGAACCCGATCTATACCAGCCTGACTCCACTCCTGATCAAGGATTCGCCGCGGAATTCTCCCGCAGAAGGAGTTCGAGGCGATCCCTATCCGTCGACACTGGACGTTGTCGGAGTGCAAGGGACGGTGGTTGAAGTGCAAGTCACTTTGTCCGGTCTCTCCCACAGCTATCCTGATGATATCGACTTGCTGCTCGTCGGGCCGCAGGGACAAAAGGTCATGTTGATGAGCGATGCCGGTTCTGGCGGCACAGAGGATTCGATGCTGGACCGCATCCGGTTGACATTTGCGCAAAGCGCAAGCCTGGCCGTGCCAGACAACTCGGCGATCACGCCCTTCGGCACCTATCGCCCGGCAAATTGGGGTGAGTCTGAAACGCTCCCAGCTCCGGCTCCGACCGGCCCGTATTCCACGAACCTGAGTGTGTTCAATGGAACGGATCCGAACGGGACATGGTCGCTCTATGTCGTGGATGACGCATCGCCCGATGAGGGAAGCATGCTTGGTGGTTGGTTCCTTACAATCATCAGCAGCGCGCCAACGGCGAGCAAAATCGACGACCAAACGGTACTGGAAGACGCGCCGCTCGTCGTGAGCTTCGCAGTTAACGATGGAGACACGGCTGCTGCTAATCTGATCGTCGAAGTTCAGAGCAGTGACGACAACATCATTTCAGCCGTTGCGGGCGGGTCCGGTAGCAGCCGAACCATCACACTTACTCCACGCGCCAACTTGGAGGTTGGAACGGTGACAATTACCCTCGGAGTGTCCGATGGCACTACCAAGACCACGGCAACATTCCAGGCGAGCATCGCTCCCGTGAACGATGCGCCTGTCATTAGCGGTTTGGTGCCCTTGAACGTGCCTGCTAACCTGATCTCTCGCACCGACTTCCTGGTGAGCGATGTGGATAGCGCCTCGAGCAGCCTGAGCGTAACCGCCTCTGTGGAAAACGCGGAAGTCGGGCAAGTGAGCATTAACGGCTCAGGCAACGAGTGGCAACTGACATTCGCGCCAAACGGAGTGCAAGCGAGCACGACGGTCAGTGTAATTGCCACCGATGGCAACGCGAGCACAACGAACACGATCCAAGTGGTGGTAATCGAACCGTTGAGTTCGGAGTTGGCACCTATCGCGGATCAGATCGTGGCGGAAGACAGCACGCCAAGTTTCGGTGTGATCGTGCTCCGCGCGGCTTCGGCCTTCACCATCACGGGAACAGCTTCAAATCCTGCGGTCATCCAGAGCGTCGAGGTAAGCGGATCTGGCATGACTCAAACGGCTGTAATCCGGCTGGTTCCTAACGCGGTGGGTGAGTCGGATGTCACCTTCGCATTGCACGACGACTTCCTGGGCGACAGCGTTACGTTCAAGGTGACGGTTACGCCGGTCAACGACGCGCCCACGATCAGCTTGATCGCTGATGCGATTACCGATGAGGACAAGCCCGTGAACGTGAGTTTCACGGTGGCTGATATCGACACGCCGCTCAACGAGTTGTCGTTCTCCGCCAGTAGCTCCAATCCGGCATTGTTGGGTTCTGCCACCTTCACGCCGGGTGAAAATGGTGTGGTGGTTGCTCAGATTACGCCGGGTGCGGAGCAATCTGGTGTTACCGCGATCACAATTGCTGTCACGGATGGAATTGGAACAGCGACGACCGCATTCGCTCTCGGAATCAATGCGGTGAACGATCCTACGGTAATCGCTCCGATTGCTGATGTGGTGGTTGACGAGGATACGAGCAGCATTTCGTTCGCGATCACGCTGACGGATGCCGATAGTGCTCTGGCTAACATCACGCTTACTGCCTCTGGGTTTGATGCGAACCTGTTGCGTTCGGTTTCTGTGCTGCAAATCGGCGATTCAACAATTGTGGCGGTTCGCCCTGTGCCCAACGCCTCAGGCTCCACAACCGTGACTATCACGGCCACGGAAGGTGGAGTCAGCGGGACTCAGACATTCAACGTCAATGTCACCGACATTCCAGACGCGCCGATCCTCGGTGCATTGTCTGACAAGGCAGCCGAACAGGATACCGTTGTTGTCTTCGATGTGCCGGTTACCGATGCCGACACTGCCATCTCGGCGTTGACCATCACGGGTAGCAGTTCGGACACCGACTTGGTGACCTCAATCACGTTCGCGGTCAACGGTAACGTTGTTAGCGGCACAATCAGTCTTGCCGCAGGTGACTTCGGCGACGCCGTGATCACCATCAACGTCGATGACGGTTCGAGCGGTGCTGTTTCAGGAACATTCAATTTGAAGGTGAACGAAAAAATTTCGACACCGCCAGCACTCGCGGCTTCCATTACAGCCGGTAACCTCTCGGTTCGCATCATTGGGCCGGCCAACCGGATCGTTACCGTGGAAGGCTCTGGGAACCTGGTGGATTGGACTGCCGTTTCGACGGTGACGCTCGATCAAGAAGGTTCCGGAACATTCACCGTTCCCGCCAGCGGGAATTGGCAGTTCTTCCGGGTGACTATTCGGTAAGTAACACCTACACGATTCGCAGGCCGCCAGGCGTTGAAGCTTGGCGGCCTTTTTTCATTCAATAAATGAGAGGGGAGATCACCGGCAACAAGCAGACCAACGCACCTGGCGTGGACGATGTGCTGGGAAGTTCGGTCCTGCCATCTTGAGTGGTGCTTATCGGTATGCGCATGTCACCGGGTTGAGTGGAGATAAAGCCAACCCGCGGGCTTGGGCATGGAGCGAGTGGTCAGCGAGGATAGTTTGCGCCGAGCCTTCCACGATCAAAAGCGGCGCTCGTTGGCCTCCTGGCAACGAGCGCGCGAAGCGATCACCAGTGTCGACCGCTCCTGCTCTATTCGGTAGGACGCCTCATCAGTAGCAGCGGCAAAACACGCTTGGGATCACCAGCCATCACGCCCAGGCGGCCCAAGCGCAGAACTGCTCAACCAGCTTGAGCCTGTTTTTAAGTGGGCTCAGCAATGATGCGGAGCAGTTGGATTGCCCGGAGTTTTGGAGACGAATTTGGCACCGCATTTTGGAGGCCTATCGCAACCGGCCGTGGCCTTGCTGCCGGGAAGTGGATGAAGTCTGGACGAAACAACCTCAGCGGAGTGAAATAGATGCGCCGGAGCGGAGCTTTAAGAGCCTGTCTGAAAAGTCATTTTCGGTGAGCCCTCACGCGAGCCGGCGGAGTTGAAGGCGTATCATGGCGATTAAGACCCAGGCTTCGGCGCTGGTCTCCGTGGTTTCATAATCCCGCACTAACCGGCGCTGGCGCATCAACCAGCCCAAGGTTCGCTCCACCACCCAGCGGCGCGACAAGACTTTAAACCCCGTCGTCGCATCCGATCGTTTGACCACTTGCACCCGGAGCTTGGGGCGGAGGCTTTGGACCCATTGGGCGAAAGCCTCTCCCGTATAGCCGGCATCCACCCAGAGCAAGCGCAACCAGGAAAACCACGGGAGGGTTCTCGCCAAGAGGCCGCGCGCCCCGCGCGCCCGGGCACGTTGGCCGGGGTGGCGAAGATGCCCAGGATTATAACCCCAGGGTGTCGACCAGCAGATGGCGCTTGCGCCCTTTGAGGCGCTTGGCGGCATCGTACCCGACCGCGCCGCCATGCGGATCGGACTTCACGCTTTGGCTGTCCAGAATGGCGGCGGTGGGCTGGCCGCGTTTGCCTGCGGCCTCGCGGACATAGGCGCGCAGGCGGGCGTTGATCGCCTCCCAGGTATGGTCGCGCTTCCACTGGCTGAAGACATGGAAGACCGTCTTGCAGGGCGGGAAATCGGCAGGCAGCAACCGCCATGGGATGCCGCCCTTGAGGATGTAAAAAATGGCACCGATAATCCGTCGGCGGCCGGCCCCATTTCTGGCGCGCCGGGAGCATCGGCTCCAGAAAGCGCCACTGCGCATCGGTCAAACTGGAGTCGTAACAAGCGATTTTCATCGCTTGAACGGAACTGCGCTCTTAAATGAAGGCGCTAGCCCGACGACTCAATGTCAACGCTTTTCTCAAACTTTTCTCAAACTTCCACCTCGACGTTCATTTTCAGACAGGCTCAAAGCAGCTCTGCCAGCGGCGCTTCATCGTTCAACTGCCGAATTTAGGTTCAATCCCGCCCCGGAAATCAGTCTCCGCTCCATTTGTAATCATATCCGGCCGGCGGATCGTAATGCCACGATTGCTTTCGGCCCACGACCGCGTTGTTCGTGTCCCAATACATCTTCACATAGCTCACATGGCCGTCCACGAAACTGACGACATTGTCGGCGTTGTTGTAGTGCGGCTTCCCACCCCGCTTGTGCCATGAATAGGGAAACAACGCCGGATAATCAACGACGAGCAGCGTCTTCGCCGGTTCCTTGATCGTGCTCAGCCTCCAGCCCGCAATGCCCGGCCAAGGATGGATCGGCGGCATTCCGGCCGGCACGCCGGTCAGCGCGTTGCCCGCGTTGAACGCGTGACTGGCATGGTCGTTGCGGGACTGTAAATGGAGGCTGCGCGAAATCCGTCGGTCGTCCTCGTAATAAACGTGTCGGCTGGACAGGCAAAAAGGCTTGATCGCCCGGATGTTTGCGAGCGGCCCGCATACTCCTTCATGAATGCTTTGTAGGCGGTAAAAGGGTCTCTCGTGGAACCGGCCTTCCCATGCGGCGTCTGATCGGTGGCATCATCAGCGTACATGCGAACCGCCAGGCTGATCTGACGAAGATTGTTGATGCACGCCGTTTTGCGCGCTTTGGCCTTGGCACTGCCCAAAGCCGGAAACATCAACCCCGCCAGAACCGCTATGATCGCGATCACCGCCAGCAACTCTACGAGTGTAAATGCGTTGCGTATTTCGCCCCGGGCGCGCAGGGTGCGACTTTTTCCGGCGGTCAGTTGTGGGCGAATTGGGACCCGTAGCGCTCCCAATCGTGGTTGGCGCGGGTGGTGCGGAGTTGGAGCATGGCTTCGGCAGGGGCGTGGGTCCACCCCGCGCCCGCCTTCTTGAGCCGTTGTTGAAGGACCTGCCGGTGGCCGCTCTCGATTTCGCCCGAACCGATCGGCAGGCCCCGGACGCGAGCCCCGGCGTCATCCAGGTGCTCCCGCCGTTTCTCGAGGTCGTGGTGAACGGCCCGCACGGGAGAGGGCTCTTGTTCGGCCGGTTCGCACTGGGCGGCGAGGGTTTGGAGAATCGCGCCGACCGGGTCACCAGCAAAAAACAGGGGGGGGGTGGCTCCAAAATGTCGACTCCGCCCCTCAGTCCACCCCTCGGAACCAAAAAAAGAGGGGGTGATGCCTGGCACCCGGAACCCACCACGGCTCAACCCGCGAAAAAAAGGGGGGGGTGCCCGCGAAATCGGTTCGACGGCCCCCTCTGGTTGTCGGCTTCGCCTTCTCCACTGCCCGCCACCAATCTTCACACCCCCAGAAGCCCGGAGCCGCCTCTTTTCGCGTGCGTTTTGGCGGGGACGACTTTAGGCTGAAGCCATATGACGATCTGGATTTTGGCCATCGGCTTGATGGCGGTCTTTGCCACGCTCGGCTTTTTCAAGGGCGCGATCCGCACGAGCATATCGCTGGCCGGGGTGCTGCTGGGAGTGGCGCTCTCCGTCCCCATGAGCAGCGTGGTCCTGCCGCTCATGAAACCGATGGGCGTGCAGAATCCGGTGTGGCTCACGCTCGTCCCGCCGGTGGTGGTGTTCCTGATCGTTTATTTCTCCTTCATCGGGATTTCCTTCTTCGTGCATCACAAGGTGAGCCTCTTCTACAAATACAAGCGGGACGACGTGGATCGCATTCGCTGGGAACGGGTCAACAAATATGCCGGGGGGCTGGTGGGGCTGCTGACGGGCGCGATTTACTTTGTGCTGGTCTGCGCGGTCATCTACGCGGCGGGATATCTGACGGTTCAGCTTTCGGCGGAGGAGAATAACCCGGCCTCGATCAAGTTTATCAACGCCGTCCGTCAGGACATGGCCGGCGCGGGCCTCGACCGGGCCGCCGCCGCGATGGATCCGGCACCGAAGATGTTCTACGACGCGGCGGATGTGCTCGGGTTGCTTTACCACAATCCTCTGCTGCAAAGCCGGCTGGCGAGCTACCCCTACTACCTGGGCCTTTCGCAACGGACGGAATTTCAGGAACTGGCCACGGACAAGGAGTATAACGACCTGATCTTCGGCAAAGCGCCCGTCACGCAAATCATCGACCACCCGCGCACCCAGGGGTTGCTCGGCAATGCGGAAGTCATGACCTTCCTGACCGGGACGGATATTCCCGATCTGAAGGAGTATTTGAAAACGGGAAAATCCCCGAAATACGACAGCGAGGCCATCCTCGGGGTCTGGTCGATCGACAAGACGTCCATCTTGACCCAGATCCGCAAGGCCAAGCCGGATATTCGAGCGAAGGAACTCCAGATGATTCGCGGAGCGCTCGACATGATTCCCCCCTTCTCGCTGGCCATCACACCGGATAACAAGGTTTTCGTGCGTGTCGATGGCGCGGTGCCTGCGGCACCGGAGGCCGCGCCCGCCACGGCACCGGATCCAGTTGCGGATCGCTACCGCCAGTTCATGCAGCCGCAGCAGCCGGCCGTTCCCGCGCCCGTGGTGCAAGCACCGCCGCCGGTGATCCCGCAAATCACCGGGGAAGGGACGTGGACTTCGGACGCGGGGCAGTACGTGATGGCCTTCTCGACTCCTGACGGAAAACAAATCGCCGCCACGACCATTATTCGCGGAGACGAAATGACCTTCTCGGTGCCGGGATCCGCGTCGATCATTTTCTACAAAGACTAGCCGCCGCCGTGCCGACCCATGTGATCGCCGTCGCCAACCAGAAAGGTGGCGTCGGCAAAACGACGACTTCGGTCAACGTCGCGGCTTGCCTGGCTGCGCTGGGTCAGAGGGTCCTGCTCCTCGATCTGGACCCTCAAGCCAACGCGACGAGCGGATTGGGACTCGAAAAGATTGAAGGAGCCAGCGCCTACGCGGCGCTCCTCGGCGAGGTCGCTCTGGAGACCCTGATCAAGCCGACGGCGTTCGAAGGTCTTTCCATCGTTCCCAGCGAAGTCGACCTGTGCGGGGCCGAAGTGGAGCTTTCGCGGCTGGACAATCACTTGCTCCGGCTCAAGCACGCCATCGAGCCCATTCGCGCCTCGGGCCGGTTCGATTGCATCATCATCGATTGCCCCCCGGCGCTGGGGGTGCTGACCCTGAACGTCTTCGCGGCCGCGCCCTGGCTGATCGTCCCGCTCCAATGCGAGTATTACGCGCTGGAGGGCATCTCGATGATTCATCGCGTCATCAACCAGCTTCGCGATTCGGGAATGAATCCGGACCTGGCGATTCTCGCGGTGGTGATGACAATGTTCGATGGGCGCACCCGCCTCTCGGCCCAGGTGGTGAACGAGGTGCGGCAGCATTTTGGAGCGGTGGTCTGCGAAACGGTGATCCCGCGCACCACCCGCCTGGCCGAGGCGCCGAGCTTCGGGAAACCGATCATTCATTACGACAAATACAGCGCGGGCGCCGCGGCCTACGAAGTGCTGAGCGGGGAGATCCTCGCCCGGCTTCAGAAGGTGTAACAGCCCCTCGACCGCGTTTGGCGGGGAGCGGTCTCGCCTTCATCTGGATGCACCCTGCGCCGGCCCATCTGCGAAATTTATCTTGAGCAATGCCGCGCCGGGTTGTTCGCTGTGGGCATGCCACCTCTTCCGTCGCCGCTGCCGGGCGGTTCACCTCACAGCCGCAGGACCTTTGTCAAAAACCTGAGCACTGTTGCGGCAGGAGCCGCCTTGCTTCGTTCGGGACGAGCCGCGGAGGGAAAACGGTACAAGGCGGCGATCATCGGCCGCACCGGCGGCGGCGATTACGGGCATGGATTCGAACTGCTCTTCGAAGGACTCGCGAACGTCTCGGTCGAAGCCATCGCGGACACGAACCCGGAGGGCTTGAAAAAGGCGGCGGACCGCTCGGGCGCGCGCCGCGCCTATCGCGACTACCGCGAAATGCTCGAACGGGAAAAACCGGATCTGGTGAGCATCGGCCCCCGCCATCCCGATTGCCACCGCGAGATGGCACTGGCGGCGATTGAGGCCGGCGCGCATCTGATCGTGGAAAAACCCTTCACGGAACATCTCGAAGAGGCGGATGAAATCGTGGCGGCAGCGGCGCGGCGCGGACGGAAAATCGCGGTGGGCCACAAGAATCGCTACACCGAAGCTTTTCACCGGATTCAGCGGCAGATCGAGGAGGGTTTCTTCGGCACGATCATCGAGATGCGCGTGCAAGGGAAGCAGGACCGGCGGGTCGGGGGCGAAGATTTGATCGTCCTGGGCACGCACGACTTCGATGCGATGCGCTTCTTTTTCGGAGATCCCGCCTGGTGCTTCGCGTCGGTCACCACCGAAGGCCGGCCGATTTCCAAAGCAGATATCCGCAAAGGCCGCGAACCGATGCTGGTGGCGGGCGACACGATTCGGGCCAATTTCCAATTCGGGAAAGGCGTGCTCGCTTCCTGGCATTCGGTGAAGGCGGAAGACGCCTGGCACATCGCGCCTCCCGGCGCCGAACGCTGGGGCTTCCACCTCTTCGGCACGCGCCGGGTGCTGGCGCACTACTCCCTTTCCGGACCGTTCTACCTCGATACGCCTTTCCTGGGCCACGCCACTCAACGCTCGGATTGGAAACCGCTGCCCGATCCGAAAAACTGGCCGCCACCGCCGCACCAGTTGCATCTGGTGCGCGACCTGATCCATGCCATCGAGCACAACCGCGAACCGCATTGCCACGGCGTCGATGGACGCTGGACGGTCGAGATGGTCTCGGCCGTCTACGAATCGCAACGCCGCCAGGCTCCCGTCACGCTCCCGCTGGCCGATCGCACCAATCCCTTGCGGCGGTTCTGAATCGGCAGCCAATGCTCCAGCACGCCGCAGGGCCAACGCATCTAATTTTTTCCGAGTCTTCTGAGCGGTCCGGATCGGA